>CAJUKA010000099.1 GCA_910586585.1 uncultured Lachnospiraceae bacterium | reverse complement strand
CAGATTATTTGTATCGTGAACTTGCAGACTTTATAAAAGAGTATGGCATATATACTGCCTGTATTACGGGAAAAGATATCCGATGTAATAATCGTAATGTGGATACAGATTTTAATTCTGTATTATGTGCATTCTCTCCGATGTCAAAAATGAAAAAGGAGATTCCGGTAGAGGAACGGATTGACCTGCTAATTGGCACAGACTGTATATCGGAAGGGCAGAATTTGCAAGATTGTGACACGGTGATTAATTATGATATTCAGTGGAATCCGGTGTCGTTGATTCAGAGATTTGGTCGTATTGACAGAATTGGGAGTAAAAACACGAATATTCAGATGATAAATTTCTTTCCGGCTATGGAACTGAACGAATACTTAGGCTTAGAGCAACGGGTGAAAGGGAAGATGACAACTATGAATCTGGTTTCGACGGGTGATGAAGATATCCTGACTCCTGAAATGAATGATTTTAATTTTAGAAAGCGACAGTTGGAAAGATTACAGCAAGAAGTTATTGATATTGAAGATGCTAGTGAAAATCTTTCGCTTACGGACCTTAATATGAATGAGTACCTAAATGAATTATCAGAATACATACATTCAGTGCCGGAGATTAAGAAGATTCCAAAAGGTATTTATTCTGTTACAGACAGTGAGCATAAGGGAGTGCTGTTTTGCTTTAGGCATCGTAATGATATAGAAAAGCCGAAGTCAGACAGTTTCCTGTATCCATACTATCTGATTTATATATTAAATGATGGTACAGTATTATATGGTAATGGGCAAGCTAGAGAGGTGGTAAAGCAGTTTAGAAAATTATGCTATGGTAAAAGGGTGCCTGTTATGAAATTGTTTGGAAAATTCTTTGCGCGAACAAAGAATGCTACAAAGATGGAGTTCTACTCGGAGTTGCTAAATAAAGCGATTCGATCTATTAAGGGAGAGGAAGAATCCAAGGCTGTTCAGATGATGTTTGATTTTGGCGGATTTAACAATGCATTTGCAGAAGAGACTGCTGATGATTTTGAGCTGGTTTCATTTTTGGTTGTGGAAGATTTCTCTTAATATGTTGCAGATTATTTTTATGGGGTAGGAATGTCATGTTTAATATACCAGAACATTATAAGATTGATGTCAAACTGGCTTTGAAAGACTTTATACCGAAAGATTTAAAGCCAGAGGATAAAAAGCGTATTAAAGATGCGGTCAAAGAAGTAAGACTTATGTATCAGATTGCAGGGGAAGAGATTCCATCTGTAATTAATGATGAATACAGATGTGAGGTGATTCAATTTTATGAAATGGAACTACAAAGTATCAAAGTAGCACCATATTTGGCATCTGTTTATCAGAATCTGATTAAGCCGTTATGTATCTTTCATATGCATGATTCACAGCATGAATTGTATTCATTCGCAATGAAGCGATTGAATCAGACTGACGAGAACCAAATAGTGGTTGAGCATAGCCTTCTAACAGAGAGTTATCCAGTGGGATTGCCGGATGATGGAAGAAACAGGCTACTGAAATATTTGGATTATGTGCAGATAAAAAATAAGACAAACAAGATAAATTTATATAAGGAATGGTATTATAGAACTTATATGATAATGAATGAGAGCGCATATTCCGGTACGGAGCTTATTTTAGATGGAAATGGGTGGTACGATAATAAACATATGGAATTGTTGTATACATATTATAAGAAACTGGTTGATGCAAGGGGTATGTTGAAAAAGGCAGTAACTGGTGCTGAAAAGATGAATCTGAATAAGGAAATAAAAGAGGTTATACGGAGCATGGATGATATTAATACGATATAGGAATGTTTTAGGGGAATTTTATGCATGAGGAGAACAATTTTATGGATGATAATGATAGAAAGATATTTTGGGAAACACTTTGCTCTTTAGAGGGAAAAGATATTTTAAAAGATAGCAAAATTTTAGAAAAGGCAATTAAAAGACCTAAATATTTGTATCGGTATAGACCAGTGAACTTAAAATCAATAGAAGCGTTAAGATACAATAAAATGTATTTTTCTACATCTAATTATTATGACGATCCTTTTGATACATTTATTCATGTGGATTTAAGAGGAATGCAAAATTTTTTTGAAGGGATAAAAAATGATAAAGATGCAGCTAAAAAAGCAGAGCCTTTGATAAAAGCTTTTTTGGGAATGATGAAGATTTCGCTTACTGATGCTGAGATGTCTGGTTTGCTTTCTGCCTTAGAAGATATAATGACAAATGATTCTTTTGTGGCTTTTTGTATAGATTATTTTAGAAATATTAGAAATGAAATTAAAAAGGATACTTGGTCAGTATGTTTTTCTGAAAATGGATTTAATGAAACTTTATGGCTCAAATATGCAGAACAGCATAAAGGATTTGCGCTAAGGTATGATATGGAAAATGTGGACAACCTTTTATGTGGCAAGCAAGAAAAATGTTCACAATGTGGGATTGCACAGTATGGAACTCCATTATACCCTATGTTTTATTCGGATGAAAAATATAATGCTACAAGATTTGCGCAATATATGGCGATATGTACGATGCTGCAAAAAGCAGGAAATATTACTTGTTTGCAGCAAGTTAACTCTCTGTTTGGCAGTTTGGCATGGGAGCGTGAACGAATTACGTTAATAAAGAAAGAGTGTCATAAATATGATGAGGAATGGAGAATGATAGTTCCATACTATATGACAGGTAAAGTAATGCGAGAATGGATACCAGATGCGGTGATTTTGGGATTACGAATGGAAAATGATGATAGAGATTTGATTACAGATATTGCAAAACAAGCTGGAATTAGGAATATATGTCAAAGCTTTATAAATGACGATGGTGAATTGGATGCATATTTATTGAAATGACGGAGGTATTGCATATGGAATACGAAAAAGTACAGCAGAGAATTAATGATGTGGTGGGGGATAATGTAAAGAAGTTGGCACAGTTATTTCCAGCGGCAGTTAAGGATGGAGAGGTTGATTTTGAGGCATTAAAAGAAGAATTAGGACAGTTTGTAGAGGTGCATAGTGAGAAATATGAGCTGACGTGGGCTGGCAAAAAGAATGCGAAGAAGATTGCACAGGAAGAGATTGTAGGAAAGACACTGAAATTTATTCCAGAGGACAGCAAGAATGCGGATACTACAGAAAATCTTTATATTGAAGGGGATAATCTGGAAGTGTTGAAATTGATTCGCCAGAATTATTATGGTTCGATTAAGATGATTTATATTGATCCACCATATAATACGGGAAATGATTTTGTATATAATGATACATATGAAATGAGTAAAGAAGATTCAGATAGAGCGGAGGGGAATGCAGATCAAAGTGAGAAGTATGTAGTTAATAGTAAATCTTACAATAGGTACCATGCAAATTGGTTAAATATGATATATCCCCGTTTGAAGCTGGCAAAAGATTTGCTATGTGATGAGGGTGTAATATGTATTAGTATAGATGAGAATGAAGTGGAAAATTTAAAGAAAATAAGCGATGAAATATTCGGAGAAATAAATAGATTGGGAGTTATTGCAAATGTAAACAATCCGAAGGGACGTTCTGATGACAAATATGTAGCAACAGCACACGAATATATTTTGATATACGCGAAAAATGAATCGTTAGTAAGTTGGTATGGTTTTGAGCCAACGGATGAGAGAATTGTTAAAAGATATAACAAATTAGATTCGGCAGGAAAAAAATATAGAGAAATAGATTTGAGAAAAACTGGTGAAAATGATTTGAGAGAGGACAGACCTAATCTCTTTTATTTCTTTTATTATAATGAAACAACAGGAGATTTTTATCCTTCAAAAGATGAAAAAGTGCCATTGGGATATATGCAAATAAAACCTCAGCGTGAAGATGGAAGAGAAGGAAATTGGAGATGGGGATTAGATACGGCTATATTAAATATCGACAGTTTAATTCCTAAATTTATGCCATCAAGAAAAGTATGGGGAGTAATGGAGAAGGATTACCTTGAAGGACGTGCTTTACTAAAGCCAACAAGTGCTTGGACTTTTAAAGATGTAAACTCAGAGAGGGGCAGTGAAGAATTCATTCATTTAGGTTTTGATAAACGGGTATTTCAAAAGCCTAAACCAATAGGAACGTTATGCCATTTGTTTGATTTGAGTCTGGGTAAAGGCAGCCGTGAAACTGTTTTGGATTTTTTTAGTGGATCGGCGACTATCGCACATGCACTTTTTAAATACAATTCGGAAAAGAATGCTCAAAACCGTGTTATTATGGTTCAATTGCCGGAAAAATGCGATGAAAAATCGGAAGCATATAAAAGCGGATATAGAACAATTTGTGACTTGGGAAAAGAGCGCATTCATCGGGCAGGTGAGAATATTAAGCAGGAAACTTCAGACACCAATATAGACATTGGCTTTAAAGTGTTTCGTGTTGCAGATACTAACATTAAGTGGAATTCACTTATGGATGCAGGACAACTTGATTTGACTCAGGTTGAAAGTACACCTGACCTTGTAGATTTCATGCCTAATTCTAATGATATAGATATTGTATACGAATTAATGCTTAGACAACGCGATGTGCCATTATCGGAAACATTAGAACAGTTATCTGATATTGGAAATCGTACCTATCTTTATGCAAGCAGCTATTTAGTATGTCTTGAAAGCGAGATTACAGTAGGACTTATAAACAAATTGGCAGAGCTTGATCCGTTACCGATTAAGTTTATTTTTAGAGATTCAGCATTTAAGGATGATATTGCATTGAAAGACGAAACATTTAGAAGATTAAAGGCTCTTATAGAAAAGAATGCAGGAAACAGTAAAGTCACATATACGGTAGAGTTTATTTAAGGGAGACAGAAGAATATGTCAAAACGCATTACATTCCAATTTGATGATGATCTTGATTACCAGTTGCAAGCAGTCAAGTCTACAGTCGAATTGTTTAAAGGATTATCCAGACAAGTGGATGGTATCTATCGTCCTAATCGTACTCGTAAAATTGGTGAAGGTGATCCGGTAAGAAACAATGATATTGTAGTAGGCTCCAGATTATTGGAGAACTTAAGGCGTGTACAATTACAGAATGATTTGTTTGCGGATTCTGCATTAGCAGAGGGCAATAATTTTACGATAGAAATGGAGACAGGTACAGGGAAAACTTATGTATATCTTCGAACTATACTGGAATTGTATAAAGAGTATGGATTTAAGAAATTTATGATAGTAGTTCCGTCTATTGCCATTCGTAAGGGTGTTGAAAAGTCAATGGAGCAACTGCTAGACCATTTTAAAAGGTTGTATGATGTAGACTTATCTAAACACAGCTTTATTTATGACAGTAACAATCCCAAGCAGGTCAGCTCGAAACTGGTAGAGAGCAATGATTTAAGCATCTGTGTAATGAATATTCAGGCATTCAATAAAGATACGAATAAAATAAGAACAGAAGATGAGTATGGACAGATTCTTTGGGAAGATATTAAGTATATAAAACCGATTATCATTATTGATGAGCCACAGAAAATTGAAGGTACAAAGAGAAACAAATCCAAGTCCTTAAAGGCAATAGAGGAATTGCAGCCATTATTTACTTTGAGATATTCAGCTACCCATAAACAGTTGTATAACCAGATTTACAAGCTGGATTCTTATGGTGCATATCAGAAAGATTTAGTAAAGAGAATTGAAGTAAAAACAGTACATGGAGTGATTCCGAAGGATTATCCATATATCCGTTATTTATCGTTTACTTCTGATTTGAGGGCAAAAATTGAGATATTTTCACAGGAACAGGGCGGTATAATTCGTTTTAAAACGTTTCAGGTTGGTGGTGGAGTATCTATTGAAGAACTGTCCGGGAACCTTCCTCAGTACAAAGATATGCGCATTGCAGAAGAGCCTCACAAGTTAAAACCATTGCAGGTTGCAACAAAAGAGAAAATAATAGAGTTGGAACAAGGACATAGTACATATGAGATTGAAAAAAATGAAGCGGTGCGCATTCAAATAAGACTTGCGATTCAGAATCATTTTGTAAAACAGATGAATATTTTAAGGACTGGCAGGAAAATCAAGACGCTTACATTATTTTTCATTGATTCTGTAGATAAAGTTAGAGATACTACAGCTCCCGACGGCAGAGGGGAGTATTTAAGGATTTTTGACGAAGAATATAAGAAATATGTATCACAAAATGCGGTTACGATTGAGAAGTTTAAGGAATACTTTCCTGATTATAGGAATGTGCACTCGGTGAGAGAAGGTTATTTTGCCTTGGATGCCAAGAAAAATGTGGTAGAAATTGATGGATGGGATTCATCAGTTGATGAAAACAATTTGAAAATTAAAGCAAAGTCTCAGGAAGATATTGATCGTGGTATTAGTCTGATTTTGGAAAAGAAGGACGAGTTAATATCTTTTGAAGAACCGCTTGCATTTATTTTTTCCCATTCAGCGCTTCGGGAAGGTTGGGATAATCCGAATGTATTCACATTGTGTACATTAAAGTCAGGCGGCTCTGAAATAGCGAAAAAGCAGGAAATTGGAAGAGGATTAAGGCTGCCGGTAGATATTGCAGGCAATCGCTGTTTAGACCGTAGAATCAACGAGCTTACTGTTATTGCCAATGATTATTACGATCACTTTGCGGCAGCATTACAAAAAGATTTTAATGATAATATGAATTTTGATAAGAACGAAGTAACTGCTGAGATTCTTATTTCAACATTGAAGACTGCCGGAGTTCCGCAGGGAAAAATCACACCGGAATTAGTAGATATATTGAAACAGGAGCTAATTTCCGCTGGTGTTATGAATGGAGAAAATATTTTAAAAGGTGCTCCATCTCAGATTACAAAACTATTTGATAATATGATTTTTGTTGATGATACACTCTATGAACACATGGAGAAAATTAAGCAGCAGTTTAAAGAACTGATGATACAAAAAGGCACCAAGAAGATTGAGATTCGTAATGGTGATAATGAACCGCCGAAAAATAGAGTAAGGGCTTTTGTTTCAGAAAGTGAATTTCAACAGATTTATTATGCACTAAGAGAAAATCTTACGAAGCGTACCATGTACAGATTCAAAATAGATAAAGATAAATTTATTGAAGACTGTGCTTTAGAAATCAATAATTATCTTATGTTTATGAAGTCAAAAAATGAATATAAAGTGGAAGTTGGTAAGGCGAAATTTAATGAATCTGCAATGTTCGTAATGGAAGATGTATCCTATGGAACTAAGGAGCTGGAAGTAGAGATTGATTCCGTGCCAAAGAGTGATTTCGAGATTGCAAATTATATCATGTACCACACGATGCTGCCGAGGCTTGCCATATTTAAAATTATTAATGCTGTTAAGAAGAGGGAACTGTTGAATAATCAGGATATTTTAGATACAGTTACACAAAAAATCTTAAAGATGTTGAGTGATATAAAAGCAGCAAATATTACGTCCTATGAAGTGATAAACGGATATGAGCTAGACAGTAGAAATATCTTTGAACTTGATACAATCAGCGAGGAAGATTTTAATGAAGAATGGCGGGTATTTCAAGCAAACACAAATCGCAGTTCTGCAATGAATGAGTATTACAAGATGGATAGTAAAGGTGAGAAAGAGTTTGCTCAGAAGCTCGAGAATAACCAGAATGTATTGTTGTTTACAAAGTTGAAAAAGGGTGGCTTTATTATTGATACTCCTTATGGAAATTATTCTCCTGACTGGGCAATTGTGTGCAGGAAGGACAGTTTAAACAGTCCGGAATTGGGTATTTACTTTATTGTTGAAACGAAAGCAGACAAGCAGGATGTCAACCTACAGGAAGTAGAACGAAATAAGATTCGGTGTGGCAAGCTGCATTTTCAGGCAGTATCTGAACAGATAAGATTTGACTGGGTAAATAGCTATGAGGATTTCAGACAGAAATTCGGAGTTGCGGAAAGTGAGTAGGAGAATGAGGAAGATATATGTTTTCACCAATCAATCAATTTGAAATTAATAGAAATGGTGTGAGTACAAATCAGGATTTTATATCTTTGATAGAATTGCTTACACAAATTAGAGATTTTCTCAATGAATTAGGATATTTAGCTTTTGGCAGAGATATGTCTGTTTTTAGACAGACAGGAGTAGTAAACGGCAATCTTATTCTTGATTCTGCAACAAGGACTATGGAGAGTATTCGTTTTTGCTGTATGAATGCTAATTTGGCAGATGCATATTCTTTGTTGCGTAAATATCGAGATGACTTGTTTTATTATGTGTATCTTTTTACAGTATCGAATAATAGTGATTTTACTCAGTACGTTGATGTACAGAAATTAAATGAAGATGAGAAGAATATTTGGGATTGGGTACATAATCAGCAAAAGGATTTGCATATAGGCGCTGTTTTAAAGTGTATTGCGTCATATCCAGCCGCAAGAAAGGCAGTAAAGGAATTTCAATTAAAGGATTCATTTGATAAGCTTGCAGATAAACTAAATAATTATGTACATTCCAATGGGTATCGGTTTTATAATGAATCATACAACCGATTGGATGTAAAAAACAAAATAAAAGAGGAGTGCAAGGAGTTTGGTGAAGCAGCGATTTTTATTACAATTTCATTTTTGTTCTTGGTAGTGTTAATAAAACCATTGCTTATAATGTCATCTGACTATACAGATTATCTGGATGTCGGAGATACGCCGCCAGACGGTTCACAGTATTGGGTTGCACCGTTTGTATCAGACTTTTTGATTAATCATAAGAATGTATTAGATGATAAGTGTGATAGTTACCTAAGAGAAAAAACAGGAATGCAGATTTAGTGGAGGTATATTATGGCAGATATTAAATATGATATCTTGGAAGAATTGGGAGTGCTTTCTGAGAGTGCTAAGGGATGGAAAAAAGCATTGAATCTTATTTCGTGGAATGGAGGAGCTTCCAAATACGATATTAGAGATTGGGCACCTCAACATGAAAAGATGGGAAAAGGAATTACTTTGAGTAAGGATGAAATAAAGGAACTATATAAAATTCTAGGTAAGATTTTAGAAGAATAGAATTGGATGGTGATTTTATTGAGAAGGGCAGAAGGCAGGGAAACATTTTATAGACTATTAGAATGGGATAAAGGACAAGCGGCATCGGAAAGGCTGGCAGCATTGATTTTAGAGCAGGAGGGGTTTCGTGATATTGATCCTTCACATCCATTAGGGGGAAAAGATGGTGGAAAGGATATGCTGTGCGAATTTAATAACTTTAAATGGATTGGAGCAGCATATTTTCCAAGGGGTCAACAAAGTTTTAATGAAATAAAGAAGAAATACAGACATGATTTAGAGGGAGTTTATAGAAATGAAGCAAAAGGAATTGCTTTTATAACAAACCAAGAATTGTCTTTAATGGAAAGAAAAATATTAGAAGAAATGGATAAAACAGTAGATGTTCGTATATATCATTTAGAGCGAATTGCTAATATTTTGAATACGCCTAAGATGTATGGAATTCGTTTAGAATATTTGGAAATAGAAATGACGAAAGAAGAGCAGTTGTCATACTTTTCATATGTAAATGAACAAGGAATAACGAGAATTGAGCAAAAATTGGATGATTTGTGCGCAAATATAAGGAACCAAACAGAAAAGATATCTGTATTTGATGATACTGAAGAAGAAGTACGCACGTTGAAAGAAGTTTTAGAAGCAGAGAATATGTTTTTTGATAAGATATGGTTTGATAGGCATTTGAGCTTGGAATATCGTATTGAACAAGGAATAGAAGATGTAAATCCAGAGATCTGGAAAGGTGCTATGGAAGGGGCAAAAAAGGTCATAGAAAAATATGGAGAAGAAAACTTGGGACCTTATAGTGATTTTGAATGGGGAATGCTTAATGGGAAATTATCTGCACTCAGGTGGGTATTAGGTTGTGAATGGGATATGCTGGATACATAGAAACAAAAAGAGGTGATTTTATGTCAATTACATCCATAGAATATTTACAAAGCCTTGTACGGGAACTTGTAAAACTACCGACCGAAACGGAATGGGTGGAGTTTAAATGTAATAATAAGGAGCCGCAGTTGATAGGAGAATATATCTCAGCATTGAGCAATTCAGCCACATTGTGCGGTAGGACAAAGGGATATCTTGTTTGGGGAATTTATGATGATACACACGAAATAATTGGTACAGAATTTCAATATCGGAAAATGAAAAAAGGAAATGAAGAGCTGGAAGCATGGCTTTCACGTATGGTTTCACCACGAATCAATTTTAAATTTTATGAAATTCCTATGGATGGGAAAAATGTTGTAATGATTGAAATTCCTTGTGCTGAGAAACAGCCAGTTCAGTTTGCAGGAGTGGAATATATTCGGGTTGGTACAAATAAGAAAAATTTAAAGGAATATCCAGATAAAGAAAGGGAATTATGGCAGGCGTTTGATACAACACCATATGAGCTTCGCTTGGCAAAAAGTAATGTTGAGGAAGATGAATTGGTTGTTTTATTGGATTATCCCAAGTACTACGATAAGATGGAAATGCCGATTCCGCGTAATAGGGATAAAGTTTTGGATGATTTACAGAATGAAAAGTTTATTATTAAAAATGATGCTGGAAATTGGAACATTACCAATATGGGAGCATTGATGATTGCGAAAGATTTGAAAAAGTTTGATAATCTTCATCGTCGATCTGTGCGTGTTATTTGGTATAAAGAAAATTCCCGATTGGATGCAATTAGGGAAAAAGAATTTTCGGGCGGTTATGCTTTTGCGCATGAGGATATTGTTCAATATATTATGACAATTATTCCGCAGGAAGAAGTGATAGTGGAAGCAACAAGGAAGTCCGTTATTAGTTTTCCAGAAATAGCAATTCGTGAATTATTGGCGAATGTTATGATTCATCAGGATCTGCAACAGCGTGGTACGAATCCTATGGTGGAAGTGTTCAAAAATCGAATAGAGTTTTCTAATGCAGGTGCTCCGCTGGTAGCAATAGATCGTATTGTAGATACGGTTCCAGTATCACGAAATGAAAATATTGCCGGATTTATGCATAAATGTGGTATCTGTGAGGAACGAGGCAGCGGATATGACAAGATTATAGAGGCTACCGCAAAAAATGAATTGCTTGCGCCAAGAATTGAGAATCAGAATAATCAATTTACAAAAGCGGTATTGTTTGCAAAGGTTCCATTTGAAATGACAACAAAGGAAGATAGAATTCGTACTTGTTATATGCAGGCTTGTTTGGCTTATGTCAATTACGAGGCTGTCTCTAATGGAGATATCAGGAAATTGTTCGGATTATCGGATCAAGAAATGACAAAAGCATCACGTTTAATTCAAAATACAATAGATGCAGGGCTGATTAAGGCAGTTGATCCGGAAACAGCACCGAGATATAAAAAATATATACCATATTGGGCATAATTTAACTTTCGCTAACTTTCACTAATTAGAAAATAATATTTCATAACAGTATATACAATGTCAAAAACCTTTATTTTATGCGGTTTTTGACATTGTTTTTTATAATTTGGATAAATTTTTAACTTTCGCTAACTTTCATGGTGTCCCAAATTGTTATTGGCGTTGATGGGAACATTCGAGATATTTATTTTTATACGCTAAAGCCTGTTCCGGTTTCTGCCATCGGGAATACAGGTTGTTCAGGTACAAATAAACAGTTTTAGCATAATCGTTATCGGTTCCCATGACTTCCGAAATAATATTTTCCGCAGATAAAAGATGAAGTTCGGCTTCTTTAGCATTGCCCTCGGAAAGCGCAATCGCACCATACATCATCTGGCAGACTCCATTATCTAAAGTTTGTGTTCCCTCATGTTCCAAAACAAGATTTTCATAGGCAGAAAGCGCCTGTCTCGCCATATCAGTGTTTTTGGAGAGAACCAGCATATTGGTCAGATTCATCAGTTGTTGCAGCATATCATGTGATTCTGCCAGTCCAAGATGTACATATTCCTGACGGATGGTTAAAGCAGTATGGAGCATTTCAGCAGCCTCTTTTGTCTTTTTCATCAGCAGGTATGTATTGGAAAGATTGTTGTACAGGTTTGAAAGCAGATTTGCTGTCCGCTGGTCAGCATCTTCTGTATGGTACGGTTCTAAGATACTGACAGCTTTTAACCGTTTCTTCAAGGCATTTTTATAATCATTTTTGATAAGAAACAGTTCTGCCTTATAGTCAAGAAGCAACGCCCTGTCGCAGTAGGAATGCGTATCCTGTTTCATTACATACTCTATCCGTTCTACAAGTTTTGGCAGATAGTTCGTCACAAGATATTTTTCAAGATATGGGAACATATCCTGAAGGAACAGCAGATAATCCTCTGGTATGTCTGCTAAAATATTTTCTGTAATGCTGATAAGCGAATCAATCACATTCTGTGGTCTTTTAACTTCCAGTCCATGCACAAGGCAGATGCAATGCAGACTGTCAAGCAGTGTATGGCAGTTTGATACGGACGGTAAAGTTTCCAGTGCAACAATCTCTCTTATCAGTGGGTGCAGATTGATTTTCCGGTTTTCTTTGTCATCATGAATAAAACCGTATTTGGCAAGATAATTCACATCATTTAATGAGGGCAGTTTCAGCCAGTTCTTAAAAGCATTTTTTAATACGCCGGAGGCAGAAAGCAGGGAAAGGTTACGCAGGACATCAAGACAGGGATCAGACAGTTTCCCAAGCTGTAACAGTTTCTTTAAATGCTCTGCCATCAGTCCGTCAGTGTAATCTCCATCCTTATATAATTCAACAGCTTCACCGGAAGCAATACTCAGTCCGCAGGTCTGTAATTCATATAGCAGTTCTTCTGCTTCCATACCGCTTGCGGATAAGGATAACGCAGACAACACAACAGTCAGCGTATGGCTGTGTACGGTTTGTATGATCTGCTTTGTTGCCAGTGTATTTTCTGTTGCGGAAGGGCACAGACGGTAAAACAGTTCCGGCAGTTCGGTATCTGCATCCAGATCTTTTAATTCCATAATGGGGTACTGCGTAGGACGGCATCTGGTGGTTATCAATAGCTGAAAATCATTCTGTGCAAATTCCCTGAAAAAGCTGTCATCCTTTGGGAGTACATTAAAATTATCAAGAATAATAAGGCTGTCATGGTGCAGCTTTTTCAATGTCTTATAGTGTCTGTCAAAAAGCGTCTCTTCAGTCATTTCACTGGTATCATCGTCAAATTCCATGCCTGCAATGCTTTTCTTTAAATCTCCTGCATAATAGAGGTAAATGATATTTGTATATTTCTTACGGGTTTTGTCAGCATAATATTTCGCAAATTCACTTTTCCCGATCCCTGCCACACCGCTGATAAAAAGTGTGGTGCGTTCCTGCAACAGTTTCCCGCATTCTTTCAGTTCGTTTTTTCGCCCTATAAATTCTTCCGTAATGGAGGGCAGGCGGCTGTTTTGTATGGTATCAGATAAGTCCGGGGAAAATAAGCCGCTGTGTTCGTGGTCTGACAGAATAGCATAGCGGATCGTGGCAGTAAAAAATGCTGTATTATCGGTAAGTGCAAGCATTTCATTTGCGGTTTTGTTACCGATGATATTGCGGCTGTCATTGATCAGCTCTTCTATTTGGGAACGTGCCTGTGATTCATTTATCAGGTTCGGAATGATTTTGCACCGGAAATCTTCTTCCATGATCTCAAAATTATTTTCCTCATAAATGTGCAGGATTTCCATAGGTATCGGTCTTGCTCCGGTACACCAGCGGCTGTACATGGTGTTGTCTTCTGCATATATTTCACCGCTTGGAAGTTCATCGTTCAAGTATGCGGAAAATAAGCTGCGGACAAGCTGGTGCTGCTGATAGGTTTTCTTTTTATTCTCGAGCAGTATGCTTATTATATTTGCAAAGGTAAGTCGGTTTCTCAAATGATTTTCTCCTTTAAAAATTTCTATGTCAATGTATGGTCAAGTCTCTGTCAATGTTTTTCCACTCTTTGTATTGGTATCATCAATTCATAAAAACGTAGCCGCTTAAAGCTATCAGGCAGACAAGCCGGTTACAAAAGAATTATATCATGCCGCGGATAAATCTTGT
>CAJUKA010000098.1 GCA_910586585.1 uncultured Lachnospiraceae bacterium | reverse complement strand
ACGGGAAAGAGGAAAAAAGGTAAGGATAACGGCCCTTATCGAAAGTAGCAAAAAGAGGGTTTTGTGCAGAAAATAAAGGGATTTTATATATGAAATAATAGAATTACAAATACCAAACTGCACAAAAACAGCAGGCAACGATTCCTTCTAAGAAATTCGCTGCCTGCTGTTTTAATATGTTATCAAATTCACTGATTTCTTGCTATTGCTTTTTGATAAAATTCCACAATGTCTGCAAACAGTTCCTCATCCAATTGAGAAGTCAGGTCTTTATCTAAAGCTGCATGCCATTCCTGAATCACTTCATCTGGAACTTTACCCTGATAGGTTTCAGAAAGACGGTTGTATTCTTCTTCTATTTTAGCCATATATTCCAGACGTTCTGTGCTGTGGTCCATCATCAAATCATTGTGATCTCTGTCTTTTAACAGTATAAATTCTGTGTTGGGATTTGTGATTTTATCGCGGTTTGCATAGATACAAGGTCCATCATAACCTACAAAATCGTCTAAGTCCCCCTGTATAATCATTACTGAAGTATCTATTGCTCGATTGATTCCATCAGCTGCAGTAAACCCAAACTTATCACCAAATGTCAAATACTGTGTTAGCCATAAAAACGGATATTCTGCATACACCACCGGCCCCAAAATACTCTTCCCTACATACACTATTTGCGCCAAACAGTCATTGTATCCTGCAAAGCTTGCAACTGCTGCAATGTCATGATCATAATTGAGTACTGCTGTTGTCGCATATCCGCCCCAACTATGTCCATACAGACAGATTGGAAGCCCTGCAAAGACCGGATTCTGTTCTACATACGTAAGGGCATTGTCCAAATCAATCATAGACTGTGCAAGCCCTACACAGCTATCGCCTGTTGATGCTCCGCTTCCCGTGTTGTCATACGCAAACACCATAAATCCATTATCCACGAAATATTTTGTTTCGTGGATATATTTCTCAGAATAGGACCCAAGCCCATGCGAGACTACGACAAGTCCTTGTGAAATGTTGTCCTTTCCATAGATATAACCTGTCAGCGTCTCTTTTCCCGAAGAAAATGTAACGGTTTCCCGTTCAAAATTATCATAGTCTTCCCACCTTAAATATTTTGAATAATACTCCTGTTCTGCTCTGTGGAAATAATCATAATAAAAATATTCAATGATGCTTATTGAGCCGATAACATAAACAGCCACCAAGATGCAAACTACCATCAGCACAGTCTTTTTCGTCGTTCTTCGTCTTTTTATCTTCATATTAATACCGTTTCTTAATTGATACGTTCTACGCCGATAGTAACAGTCTCACCATTAACATTCCATTCCTTCGAGTTGGCAGCGCAGCCCGCATTGTATACAAATTCATTCGCAAGCACTTTTTCACCAATTGGTTTTTCATTTTTCTCTACCACCTGCATAACCCTATCGTTGCCGCTGATAAACACTTTGATGTGATCCATCACTTCAAACCCAGAATCTTTACGCATGGTCTGGACTTTGCTGATAACCTCATATACAAAGCCTTCCTCAATCAATTCGTCTGTCAGGTTTGTATCCAGCACCACAGTAACCGTATTATCCGCCTCTGTCACATATCCCTCTTTTTGGGAAATATCAATGAGCAAATCTTCCTCCGCAAGCTTTATTTCTGTATCATTTACCGCAAAAGTAATAAAGCCATTTGCTTTTAGTTCATCCATTGCAGCATTTCCGTCAATGGCAGAAAGCATTTCTTTGATGCCGCCAAGCTGTTTGCCATATTTCGGGCCAACAGTCTTTAACTGCGGTTTAAACGTATAGGTTGTAAATTCTCTGACATCCTCCGTAAACACTACTTTTTTAACATTAAGTTCATCCTCAATGATTTCTTGATAAAATGCATCCAATGTAAACGGTGCTTTGATAAACATTGTATTAATCGGCTGCCTGTTTTTAATATTGGCCGTATTTCTGCAAGCACGTCCCATCACAACTGTCTTTAGCACAGCCTCCATATCTGCTTCAAGCTGTTTATCAATCAGATTCTTATCAACTGCCGGGAAGTCACACAGATGAATGCTCTCTGGTGCAGATTTGTCAATGCTGCATACCAAGTTGCGATAAATATCTTCTGTCATAAATGGAATCATTGGTGCAGCGGCTTTTGCAATTGTCACAAGCGCTGTATAAAGCGTCATATAAGCATTAATTTTGTCCTGCTCCATGCCCTTTGCCCAGAATCGTTCACGGCTGCGTCTCACATACCAGTTGCTCATCTCGTCCACAAACTCCTGCAATGCTCTAGCCGCTTCTGGAATTCTGTAGTTTCCAAGATTCTCGTCAACCTCGCCAACGACTGTATTCAGCTTTGACAAAAGCCATTTATCCATGACTGGAAGTTTATCATATTCTGAACTATACGAAGTATAGTTTATATATTGGGTCGCATCAAACGCATCAATATTTGCATAAAGAACAAAAAACGCATATGTGTTCCACAAAGTTCCCATAAACTTGCGCTGTCCTTCCTGCACTGCTTTTCCATGAAAACGGTTTGGCAGCCATGGCGCAGAATTAATATAGAAATACCATCGGATTGCATCTGCTCCATAGGTCTCCAAAGCCTCAAATGGATCAATTGCATTTCCTTTTGACTTGCTCATTTTCTGTCCATTTTCATCTTGTACATGTCCAAGTACTATTACATTTTCATAGGGCGCTTTGTTAAACAAAAGTGTTGATTCTGCCATCAATGAATAAAACCAGCCACGAGTCTGATCGACTGCTTCTGATATAAACTGTGCCGGAAACTGCTGCTCAAACAGATCTTTATTTTCAAATGGGTAATGATGCTGTGCAAACGGCATCGCACCAGAGTCAAACCAGCAGTCAATTACTTCTGGAACTCTGTGCATCTTCCCTCCGCAGTCTGGACATTGGAATGTCACTTCGTCAATATATGGCCTGTGAAGTTCCACCTGAGAAGCGTCCGGATTTTTGCTTCTTTCTGCAAGTTCTTTACGGCTGCCGATGCATTCCTGATGCCCACACTCACATTCCCACACATTCAGCGGTGTTCCCCAGTAGCGGTTACGTGAAATGCCCCAGTCCTGAATGTTTTCAAGCCAGTCTCCAAACCGCCCTTTGCCAATTGACTCCGGAATCCAGTTTACAGTATTGTTATTCTTTACCAAATCCTCCTTGACTGCTGTCATTTTAATAAACCAGGATTCACGTGCATAGTAAATAAGCGGTGTGTCACAACGCCAGCAGTGCGGATATTCATGTTCAAATTTCGGCGCATCGAACAAAAGCTTCTTTTCTTCTAAATCTTTTAATATCATCGGATCTGCTTTTTTCACAAAAACACCAGCATAAGACGTTTCCTCTGTCATCTCACCTTTGCCATTCACAAGCTGCACAAACGGCAAATCATATTTTCTTCCCACATTGGCATCGTCCTCACCGAATGCAGGCGCAATATGAACAATTCCAGTACCGTCTGTCATGGTAACGTAGTTGTCACATGTGATAAAATGTGCTGTTTTGCGCTGTTTTTCAATAATTCCTGCTGCAAAGTCAAACAGCGGCTCATACGCCTTTCGTTCTAAATCTGTACCTTTGTAAGTCTCCAAAATTTCATAAGCTTTTGCCCCTTCTTCTTCCACAAGCTTCCCAAGCACCTTGTCCAAGAGCGCCTCCGCCATATAGTACGTATAGCCGTCCACAGCTTTTACCTTACAGTAAGATTCCTCTGGATTGACACAGAGTGCCACGTTTGAAGGAAGTGTCCAAGGTGTTGTCGTCCAAGCAAGGAAATATGCATCTTCTCCAACCACCTTAAAGCGCACTACCGCAGAGCGTTCTTTCACTGTCTTGTATCCCTGCGCAACCTCCTGTGAGGACAGCGGAGTTCCGCAGCGTGGGCAGTAGGGCACAATTTTAAATCCTTTATACAACAGCTTTTTGTTCCAAATCTCCTTCAATGCCCACCACTCTGACTCAATAAAATCATCATGATAGGTCACATAAGGATCATCCATATCAGCCCAGAATCCGACAGTTCCGGAGAAGTCTTCCCACATCCCCTTATACTTCCATACAGACTCTTTGCATTTTTTGATAAAGGGTTCCATACCATATTCTTCAATTTGTTCCTTGCCATTTAAACCAAGAAGCTTTTCTACCTCAAGCTCTACAGGAAGTCCATGGGTATCCCAGCCTGCTTTTCTGGGAACCATGTACCCTTTCATCGTCCTATATCGCGGTATCATATCTTTGATAACCCGCGTAAGCACATGTCCAATATGCGGCTTTCCATTTGCAGTCGGCGGTCCATCATAGAATGTATATGTTTCGCCTTCCTTGCGGTTTTCCATGCTTTTACGGAAAATATCATTGTCCTTCCAAAATTTCTCTACATTTTTTTCTCTGTCCACAAAGTTTAAATTTGTGTCTACCTTATTATACATTTTTAACCTCCTTTTAATAATTTTGCTGCATAGTTCCTCTTCGCGTCCGTGTGCAATCAAGTAGGGAAGCTTCCTTTCCCTACTCGCGCGCCGAGCGTCCGTCAGCTTCTGCTGACATTTTTCCTTTGGACGCCCGTGTGCATAAAAAGGCTCTCATCCTGTAAATAGGACGAGAGCCTTATCATCGTTATACCACCTAAATACAGCGTACTCCATCTCGCCCCTACAATCTTCCATTCAGAAAATAGGCACAAAGACTTTTATACACGTTTCCTGTAACGAAGGAAAATACGTCAGAACCTACTCTGTAAAAACATTTCAGCCTGCAGCTCAGAAGTGATTTTCCACAATCTCATACTCGTACCGGATCTCACCTCCTCCGGCTCTCTGTGGCTTTCCTAGATTATGTACTGTCTTCGTCATCGCTTTTATACTTGTATAAATACAATTCATTTGCATATTGTATTATAACCATGATTTATCTGACTTGTCAAGAATAGAAACAGTCAGAATCAGAATAAACGCATGAACAGATACTCTCTAATTGCCATCCCATTATTCGGCCAGTTCGTCAATGGAATCTAATAAATCATTGGTATTAATGTTAGTGCAAATGCATACTGTCCCCCGCATACACAAAATACTGTTTGGAAACAGTGTATTATATATTAGTTCAAAAAGAAAGTACGCCTCTCACTTATTGGTAAAATATAGCAAGTTCGTGTGCAATCGAGTAAGAAAGATTCATCTTCTTTCTACTCGCCGCGCGGGGCACGTGCAGCAAAGCTGCTAAATTCCTTACGTGCCCCTGTGCATAAAAAGCAGCCTTGCAGGAATGTTTATTCCTGCAAGACTGCTTTTGTTTTACTTCAAAGGGCTATACAAGGTCCATCTGGTTTTCCTGACAGTCCTTTATTTTTTTGCTTTGGTTGTTGTTGATGATGTATATGCTTTTGCCGGAATTGTAACTGTTTTAGTTCCTAATTCCTCTTCTCCTGTTTGTGTAAACAGTTTGCATGTAAAGCGAAGTTCTCCCTCTTTACCTGCGTTATGCTTTTCATCACCATCTACAGGCGCTTTGTATTCATATTCACTTATCTCAAGTCCGATTTCACTGTTCTTGATCGCTGTCTTAAGATAAGCTCTCAAAGCCATTTCTGTATTCAATTCCGCTGCAAGCTTTTTATCTGTCTCTGTTTCCGTCTTTGTTCCTACGATGTTCTCAACAAGTTTTTCTACTGCTGCTTTTGCTGCAGCAAGATCCTGTAATGGTTCTTTTACATTTACTGTTGGCAGTTTCACTGGCTCTGCTGCTCCTGGAACAGTCAGTGTTACTTCAACCGTATATGATGCTGGCGCAGCTGGTGTATCTCCTACTGCCTCCACTGCTGCCTTGTATTCTGCCTTTACGGCTGCTGTAATGCCTGTTACCCCGTCAATAATACCCTGTTTATCTGCTGTACCATTGAGTGCATCTGTAATCGTTTTCTGATCTGCGGCTTGTTCTGTTGCAGTATCTCCTGTACGATGGAAGTTTGCCAGATAGCTGTTAACCTTCTCTGTTACAGTTGCCTGCGTTGGCAGTGGCTTTGGTGTCACAAGTTTGAAGCTCAGTATCTCAGGTTCTGCATTGTTTGCAAAAGTAACCTTTACAGGTACTGTGATATTTCCCTTCTTATCAAGGTTCTTTGTTGTTGTGTCTACTGAGAACTCAACCTTTTCTGCTGCTGCCTGTGTTGCTGGTGTGTATGCCACGCGAATACCTGCCAAATTGCCTGTTGTATCCTCTACTGCCATACCAGTTACTTCTACACCTGTTGCCTGTTTTGTATAAGTATTATTCATTGCAAGCTTGTAGGTTCCTACATTGTTTGCATAGCTTTGTTCTGCCTTGCTGCTGTTGAGATCAATTGTCACATTCTTTGGTGCAATCTTCTTTGCCTTGGTGTCCGTCGGGTCAAATACCTTCGCGCTCACTGTAACAGTGCTGAATACACCCTTTCCAACATTTGCAGAATCTGCTGTGATAAACTCCAATTTTACCTTCTGGCTGCCCTTTCCAGCTCCCGTATACTTCAATGTAACGATACCATCTGCTGCATTGTCTGCTGTTGTTGTCACGCTCCATCCCTCAGTGCCGGACTTGAGTTCTCCTGCTGCTGCAGAAATTGCTACTGGAGTGGTTCCCTGCCTGATCGTTGTTGTTACTTCTGTGTTTGTCAGTACACTTACTGCGTCTGCCTTGTAAGCAACCTGTTTCTCGTTGATCTTAACCGTAATCTTAACTGTCTTTTCAACAGCTACACCCTCTGTATTGTAGTACTTGTATGTCACATATCCAAAGAGGTTATCCTGTTTCTTGCCGTCTGCATCCTTCTTCGCTGTCAGTGTTGCAAACTGTGCGTCACTTGGCAGAACCTTTAAGGTCAGAATGCCATCCTTTAACTCAAACAGATCACGGAATTTGTTTGGCTGTCCGCCCACATTACCATTCTGTAAATAGCTGAATGCTACTGGTACTTCTGCCGGTTTGCCAGAAAGCGCTACGCTCTTGCTGTTTGCTGCATTGATTGTATAGCTTGTTACTGGCTTGAATGCTGCTGCTTTGACTGCCTTCACACTGATTGTTGCAGGCTTTGTTTCTGGAATAAAGTTACCCTCGCTGTCCTTATGGCCATATACTAATGTATATTTTACTGCCATTGGTTTTTTAGTATTTCCAGGCACATCCACATTCTTTGTCTTCAACTCAAACATACCATCTTTGATTTCAACTGGCTGCGAAAGAATGAAGTTATTCCAGTCATAGCCGTTTGCAGTCACATTTACATACTCATACTGTTTGCCTTTTACGGTAAATGTCAGTTTCTGTTCCTTTTCTGAAGGTCTGGAATTGCCAATTCCATTACCATTCTTATGGGTTTCGTACAATCCATAATAAAGTTTATTTTTTGTTGATGCTGCTGGTGCTTTCTCTGCTGCAAACTCATCATTTGTCAGCTTAATGGTAATTGTCTTTCCGCCTTTGCTGGTATCCTTCAAAGTAACTTTGGTTTCTTTTGCTGTTGGAAGAATCTTAGTTTCAGAATTTGCACTCCAAATTATACCGCCTGTTACTTTAATACTGTAATTATAATATGACTGATAAGCACGCTCTTTACCATCATATACATCCAATGTAAATGTTGGCACAGTCTTTGCCTTATAGCTGTAGTTGTCCGCACTTGTTTTCTCAAGCGGAAGATTTCCAGCTCCAATCTCATAGTTCATATCCGTGAACTTATCATACGCAATGGTCACCTTGAGCGTCTTGGCTGTATTCTTGCCGCCGTCTGTCGGTGTTGCCTTGATAGAAACCACGCCTGGCTTAATTGCATTGTAAATAAAGTAATAAGAACCATTAGACTTGTTCTTTGCTAATTTATTTGCTGGTGTCACATTCATATACTTGGAGATGTCTTCACCACTTGCATCTTCAATAACAAGTCTTGCGCTTGATGCTTCACTCTTAGAAATGCTGCTGCCTAATCTCTTGCCCATAGAATCAACAAGATACATATCGCTGATTGTAAGCGCTGCATCTGTAATTTCTACCTTTACCTTTGCACATTCATCATTGCCGCTAAAATCATTTGCCCTAATTTTTACATAGAAAGCATTGTCAGCCGGGTCGTTTCCTACAACAAAGCTGTTCTTGACTGTCAGCTTGTTATTCTTTAAGGTAATGTTATCCAATACATTCTTTTTCTGTATGTCGGATAAGTCTTCCAAATCAAGCTCATAGGTAAACTTCTGGCTCTTTGCTTTGATATAATTGCCATTTTTGTATTGATTAATATATCCAACTGGCTTAAATGTATAGGTTACATTCTTGCCAATCTTTGCAATCTTGACATCACGGGCAACATCAATATTGTTGATACCAGCAACGACTGTAATCGGAAGTGTTGCTGTTGCGCGGTACATAGAGTACTGCCCATTCTCCAAATCTGCCTCGCTTGCCTTTGGTACAGAATCTGCTTCAATCTCTACGGTATATTTTCCAAGTGCTACATTGTCGTCAACGTTTAAATATACACCATATCCACCGTTAAGATCCAGTACATTATTTTGATCATTATTTTCAACGCTGATTCCGCTTGCTACTGTGCCGTCACTGTTGAGCACTCTCTTTATATGAACATTCTCAACCTTGCTTGTGTTCTTGGAGAACTTCACAACTGCTGCAAGCACATTATCCTGTCCTGTATAAAGTGTTGTTGTCTTCTTGGTTACGGACAGCTTATCTTCATAATACTGGCTTGCTTTTGTTGTTGCAGTAACCTTCTTTGCTGCGCTGTATGCAACAAGGTTCTTGTTTTCTACAACCGACGTCTGTGTAGACAGATCTGTTTTGGAGATAACTAATCTTACTGCAACTGTATACTTTGTGCTAGCTGTAAGGCCTGGTATCTGATATGCCTGTCTCTCAGCTTCCTTCTTCACATATTTTACAGTTGTCGTTGTTCCTGTTGTTGTTGCAATTTCATAATATACATTGTCTGATCCAACGCTCTTGTCTGCTGTCATTGCCAGGCTGATCGTATTTTCTGTCTGTGCAGGACTCTCTACGCTTACAAGCTTTACAGAAGGCAGAACAGTCTCTACGACAAAGGTGCACAATGCTGACTCTGCGCCTTTTTTGATCACGCTGACTTTTGCTTTTTCTTTTGTTTCTGCTGCTGTTACAGAAATGACTGCCTGTTTCTTTCCGTCAGTCTCTGTAACTTTGTACTCTGCTTTTGTTGTGACAGGATTTGTCCCGCTTACAGGCGCTACTGTCACATCATAGTCTGCTAAGGTTACATTGGATGGTGTAAACACAACATCAAAATCTGCTGTTGTAAGTGCATCCATCTTTACAGTATTTTGCTTAAAGGTCAGTGTGCTGGAAGTTACAACTGCGCTTGCTGCATTTGGTGCAACTGCAAATACAACTGTACCTACCCATACATGCTCCTTAACTTCAACTACTGTTTGACTTCCTTCTTCACCTGCTTTCACTTCTACATCTGTATAAAGCGCAACATGGATTTCTTTTCCTGCATCTTCTGCTGAAAGATTTACTTTTACTTTATTTTTGCTGCCTTCTTCTCCTTCAGCCTTTGCTGTCGATTTGATTTCTGATTCATCGGATGCATAGCACTCCACATCTGTGAAGTTTGCTACAGACGTTGCAGCTCTTACACTTGTATCTTTTGTAACTGCGGTCAGCTCATATACTGCATTTTTGGTAATATCAATCGGTGTTCCGTCATAAGCTCCGCTCTTACCATCCATTGGATCGCCATAATCATCAATCAGCTTTTCTACATAGGAAACTACATAATCAGATTCCTCTGCTGCCTCTTCACCAGATTTAACATCAAATATTGTGTCTTCTTCGATTGTGAATGCATACTTGCCATATACATCAAGCTTACATGGAGTCCAGGTAATTTCACCGGTCTTCTCATTTTCAGCAGTCTGTTGGAACAGGTTGAAGCCTTCATCAACCTGAATAATAATTCTTGTGCCAATCAGGTAATCAGAACCTGCATTTGATTCTGTTAGAACATTACTATGTTCTTCTGGAATTGTCAATACTGCAGAGTTTGGCTCAAAGTCATTGCTGCTTACTGTGATTGTCTTTGGAGCGTTCTCTGTTGTGCCTGTTATTGCTGCAAGAACAATCTTAAAGGTGTATACGGTATGCTTTTTGTCTGCGGAAGCCTCTTCTTTTACAAAATATACAGCCGTATTGTCTGCGATTGTATTATTTTCCTTGTCAAGTTTCTCAAACTTTGGTACAGTTACCGTAAATGTTACTTCCTTCTTATCTTTTTTGATAAGATAGGTCTTGCTCGTCTCTGTAACTGCAACTTCATCTTCCTCGGTAAGGCCTGCAACTTCAACTACAGCATTTTCATCATAATTATTAGTAATTTTTACATACTGATCTGTTGTTGCTGCTTCTGTATCTACCGATGTTGCAATTGTCACAGCTTTCACGGTACCTGCTGCCAGATCCACTTCATAAGTGTTTGTATCCTTTCCGTCTGCATCCTTTACTGCGGTTGCCCCGGTTACTGCTGCTTTCAGCCCTGCTTTGGGAGTTACCGTAAAGGTAAGCTTATCAACGGCTGGCGCTGTTGGTGCGATTGCATAAAATGTATCGTTATAATCAGTAATGCCAGTAAGCTCTGTGCCCTTCTTATCAAGCAATGCAGTTGGCTTTGTCACTGCTACCGTAACCTCATTTACATTATAAGCAAATGAAAATGCATTGACTTTTGCTGTGTCAAGTTTAGTGACAATCTTAATGGTAAGATTTTTGGTCACTTTCTCAAACTTGTAGGGGCTTTGGAGTTCTTTCCAGGTAGCGTTTTCATCGTCTGCACTTGCAGCATCTTCACTGTAAAGAACATAATCTACTGCCTTGTTTGCTGCAATTTCCTTAACAGAAAATTCATAAGAGCTTCCATAAGGAACGGATGTTACTGGTGTATCCTGTGGTTTTCCATCAATCTTTTCTTCATATTTAGTAATATCATTATTTACTGCCTTTGTAATTGTAGGAGCTGTCACTGCTGTCACTACCACAGATACTTCGTTCGTTGCACCTTCTGCCGGACTATTGGCAGTAATTTCATAATATGTCTTTCCGTCTTTTACACGCTTGTTTGCACCTGTTACAGTTGCTTCATAGCCTTCCTTAACAGATACTGTAAATGTAATCTTTTTGCCTTTGTTGACTTTAACTACTGTATCAGTTGCGGTCTCTGTTGTGATTTCGGTGTCTGCTGTAGGAGCAGTTGTCGCATCGCCTACTGCTACAATGTTGTCTGGCTTAATCACAATCTTTGTACCAGCTTTCATGATATCTGCTGTAGCATCTGTCTTGAATGCCTTGAATGTATATGCTACTTCAACAGGCTTTGTCTCAATAGAAAAGCTGTATGGCGCTGCGCCGTCAAGTGGTACTAGATATGCTTTATCACTTATCGTAGCAGCTGCATTATTTACCATCACCGCTTTTGTTGTGTAATTTTCATTCAGCTTTGCATAGATATATAATTTTTCCCCAGCCTCTTCTTGTGTCAGTACAAGGTTTGTGCCTGTTATCTTTGTAAATGCTGCCGCATCAAATGCTGTCTCTCCTTCGCTATCTTTTAAGAGATAATAAATGCCCTCAATGCCTTCGCCAGTCTTGGTGATTGCTACGGTCTTGGCATTTGCTGCATCTTCTGTCTCAACAGCGAGGTTAATGTCTTTATCTGCAATTGTTACCGCATATGCTTTGTATCCTGCCTGTATAGAATCAATTGCGGGTGTTCCTGTCTCACCTTCTGCTGCGTCTGCTTCCTTATAAGTAACTGCCTTTACTGCCTTATCGCCTGCATCTACTGTAAAGTAGTAGCTGCCTGCGGGAAGCATTTTATCTGCTGGCAGCGCTGAAAATCCCTTTGTCTCAACATCTGATTGCAATGCATATTGGATTGTGATGCCTGCAGGAACAGTCACTTTGTATTTCTTGCTAACCTTAATAGTAACTGTTACCGGGCCTGAAATCTCATTATTTTTGTTTGTAATAACATACGCTTTTGATGCTGTTGCTCTTACATCACTTGCACCGCCTGTGCAGGTAACCTCCTCGATTTTTCCCTGTACCTTGGAAGCATCAATCGTTACATTAAACGCAAGGTCTTTCTTATCTACCGTATAGTATTTATTCTCAGCATCTTTTGTAAATCCGCCGTTTACCGGGCTTACAGATACGCCCTCTGTAATCGCTGTATTACTAGCATCATCATACTGATAAACGAATGTTACTTCCTGCGGTTTGTACTTTAATGTCACATAAATCGTAACATCTCCTGTAATGTCTGCCGCTGGAATCGTATACTTTGTAGTTCCATCTGCTGTCGTAGCAGCAGCATTCTTCTTTACAGTTGATGTTCCGACTGTATACTGAACCTTATCCACTTCCTGAGTATTCCCAGTTACAGAAACTGTAAATTCAGGAACTATAATGGCGCCATCATCTCCCTTTTTCACAGTCCATGGCGATGTACTGCCTTCTACTGTACCCGTTGTAAAGGAAAGTGTTGCACCTGACAGATTTGTATCGTCTGCAAAGATTTTAATCTGCTTTTCTGCTGCTGTAAATGCTACAGTCTTAGCTTCATTAACATTTGCAATAGCATAAGTATAGGTATTGGCAGCGGTTTCTGATGGCACTGCATCTGCTGGTGCTGTCAATTCATATCCCTCTGATACCGTGATTGTAAATGTAATTGTCTTATTTGCAAGAACTTCGATTGCTGTACCAGTTACGGCTGTTCCTGTGACTGCCGGATCTGTATCAATACTGTATGTAACTCCTGTAATGCCTTTTGCCTCAGCAGTCGCTAAGGTAAATGTAGGTGTTACATTATGCTTCGTTTCTGTTTGGGCTGGTTCTGTGACTGTAACAGTTGCTGTCGCAAAAACTGCAGTGTCGCCTTCTCCATAGGTTGCCTTTACTGTCAAAGTTGCGGCTGTTTCACTTGCTGAAACGGTCAGAGTCGCTTTATTCGCATTGTCTGTTGCAGCCTCAATCTTTGTTCCACTACTGTCAGTGGCACCTTCAACCGTCCATGTAACGGTTTCGCCTTCTCTGGCTGCTCCCTCAGTGCTGCCTCCATCTCCTGTTCCTGGAATCGTTACCGTTGCAGTAAACTCCTGCGTTGCCCCTTTTTCAACTGTTGCTGCGGCAGGTGCAATCGCTACAGTTGCTGTCTCTCCTGCTTCCGGCGCGATGGATTCGTCTGCGGTAACTTCCTCCTCTCCTGCCGTATTATCCTCGGATGCTTCTGTAGAAACAGATTCTGTTGAAACAGCTTCTGTGTTTTCTGTAGAAGTAGCTTCAGACTCTTTATTTTCTTCTGTTGAAGACGCTTCCTGTGTGGAAACTGCTTCTTCAGATACTTCCTCCTCTGTCGGAACTGCTTCCTCAGAAGACTGCTGCTCTTCTGCAGTAGAAACTTCCTCAGAAGTATTCTCTGATACAGCATCCGCTGCGTCAGCGTTCTCTTCTGATAAGAAACCAACTTCTTCTAAAGAAGTTTTTTCTTCTGCAGCTTCTGTCTCTGCCTCAGTCGCATGTGCCACAAGGCTGACATCCGGTACAGAACCTGCGACCATCGCCGCAGCCAGCAGCACAGAAAGTACCTTGTTGAATTTCTTCAACTTCTGGCTTCTTGCTTTTTTCATACCTTCTTCTCCCTTTCCTTTCTTAAAAATGGTTGTAAATAGATGTTATCCCCTTAAGAGCGGCACTCGAAAACTAAAGTTTTACAGGCTACCCACAGGGCCTACTCGAAAAACTGGCGTTTTTCAAGGTCACTCCACAGGGCCACACTTGAAAAACTAACGTTTTTCAAGGTCGTGCTCTCGCACGATATAAATTCATAGAACACTCCATCTGCAGACAAGCCTGCATGGGTGTTCCATGAATTTATGCCCCGCTTCGGGGAATACCACCATTATAATATCCCCCCCTGCGAATGAAATGAGCAGGGGGGCACCTGCGTTTTACGCCTATGCACTGCGCCCCGAAACGATGCACTTATGTAAAGAGGAAAAAACGGGAAAGAGGAAAACAGGTAAGGATAACGGCCCTTATCACAACCTGAGCCAAAGGAAAAAAAGCAGCACATAAGCGCTGTTTTTTCTGCTTTGGTCAGGTAACAAAAACCAGTAAACTGGTTTTTGCAGAGTATTTGCAGGATTTCAGAAGGCTACTTCTTTGTTTCGGTATAAAAATGAGCGCATAGCGGTATCCGCTCTGCGCTCATT
>CAJUKA010000097.1 GCA_910586585.1 uncultured Lachnospiraceae bacterium | reverse complement strand
TAAAACAGTTAATTCGGCAGCAAGGGTATCATCTATAAAAGTTGTAAAGTCGTGTACAATTACAATCAGCATCAAAAATAAGAGTTCAGATAAGAGCAGTGATACAGCAGAACTTAAATTTGATGCTACGAATAAAGGCACAATCACACAATCCATGTCCGATGCAGAGACACAAGCAAAAGCAGCGCTTGCTGCTCTTGCAAAAGAAGGTCTGCCTTCATCGACAAACGAAACCGCTGCAAAGAAAGCAGTCACAGATGCAGTAAAGACTGTGTTGATTAAGGACGATGCTACTAACAAACAGACCTATGTAGTACAGTGGGGTATCGATGCAGAAAAGGCAAAATATAAGGCACCGACAGCAGAAGAGGGTGGAAGCATTACAGGAAAACTGTATATCACCAATACTGCTGCAACTCCAAAAGAGAAGAGTTCTGCAATTGATGTGAATATACCAATTGCAAAGCAAGAGAGCTCTTCAGGAAGTTCTGAGTCGTAAACAGCCTAAAAAGGCAGTCTTACGAGCAGAAACGTTGGATCATAATGACACAATCAAGATACCGCCGCACCAATCGGTGCGGCGGTATCTTCCATATAAGAAGAACAGAAAGGAATTTTATGAAAAAATTATATATTATGGTTTTGGCTACAATTGTTTTGGCGACTGGGTGCACAGATAAAAACAGCACAGAGGAGAATAAAAGTTCGAATAATACAGCAGATATTTCTGAAAATCAAGAGACAACCGTATCGGAAACAGAATATTTTGATATAGAAGCGTATTCTTTTGAAAATGTGGATACAAGTGAACTTGAGTATAAGACACTGGCACTTGATGCTTCCTATAATTATGAACAGGAGGAGTCCGCTATGGAAGGCGCGGCGGTATCCGCCGTATATCGAAATAAAGATGACAATAAAAAGGTTGTGATTCTTTACAGCGGACCACAGAAAGACATTGATACATCAGACCGCACAGACAGTATGGATTCTGTTATGAACGATACCGTTGTCACCTTACAGCAGGTTTCAGACAGTGCACAATACAGTGCGTGGTGGACATCAGGTGACAACAAATATCTCATAGACACCTTTAATCTCGCCTATGAGGATTTCTTGCATATTTTGGAAGACTGCCTTTCCCAGAGCGGAGAGGGGAAGGAATAAATAACATTTTGGGGTATACAATTTTGTGGATTACAGCTAATCTTGATAATTTTCATGTTATGTGGTAGATTAAATGTATGAAAAGAATTTGTATATTTTACTTGCGTTTTGATTGTGAGGAGGTGTTTATTTTGTCAGCATTGCAGAATCAAGTAGTTCAATCATTAGATGGTTTGTCCGATGACAGTCTTGAGTTTATACTGGACATGATACAGCGTTTTGTGAAACCAGCGGAAAATCAGTTAGTGGAAACCGCAGCACGAAAGAAGGAACGTAAGTTAGGTATTTTAAAAGGACAAACGCTTATTGCAGACGGATATGATCTGGATGAGTGTAATGGGGAAATTGCAGAAATGTTTGGAGTGGATAAATGAAATGTTTGATTGATACGCATATAGCCATTTGGGCAATATCAGACGATTCTAAACTGCCAAAGAGGGCAAAAGAAATTCTCATAGATGAAAATAATGAGATTTATTATAGTACGGCATCAATATGGGAGATTATCATTAAACATATGACACACCCAGAGAAAGTGATTATTGATGGAGATACATTGGCACAAAGTTGTGAAGATACAGGGTTTAAAGTTTTGCCAGTTTTAAACAGGCACACTTTTGCCCTGAAAACTTTAAATTATCCAGACAATGCACCCCGGCACAATGATCCATTTGACAGGATAATGATTGCCCAGGCAAAGGCAGAAAAAATGAACTTTCTGACACATGACTCCTTAATCCCCAATTACAATGAACCGTTTATTATCTTCGTATAATCATACAGCTCAGTTTCTTTCAATATAACATGAAGGAAGAACTGACAAAAGAAGTTGAAAAAGCAAGGGAAAATAAAGAATGGAGGCGCGAGTACATGGCATGGATATCAGAGCTTGAAGAATCAAAAGAGGAGGCCAGAGAAGAAGCCAGAGAAGAAACCCGGAAAGCAGAGAGGGAGGAAACAGCAATCCGTATGTTGAAGGATAGTATGCCGATATCTAAAATTATACTATATTCAAGGCTTCCGGAATCCCGTATACTGGAGTTACAACAAAACTTAGCAGAAAACTAACTTACCATATTTTCTGTAATATTTATATGATATGATGTTGGGGGCAAATGGTATTTTGCCCCCTGATGCCAACGGATTGATCCGCATTTCATGATCCTACAAACTGTGACGCACATCGGACAGAAAGCAGTTTTAAGACACACTCTAACACACTTCGCAAAAATCGTGGAATTATTACGAAATCACACTTTTCTCATATACAGTTTTAAGTTGGTCACAAAAATTTTCCCTTGTTCCGGCCATGAATACAACTACCACCACATTTTCTAAATATTCCACTGTATATGCAAGTTTATAATTTGTCTTATTATAATAAATATCATACCCATATACACCAGACAGATCTCCCGTCTTGGCTTCACCAACAGTATAGTCTTCCCGAATTTTATCTACTGCAGCCTGATATAAATTTTTCAACTTTTTGTCTTTCAGTCTCTTTATGAATTTTGCTGTAGGAGGGAGAAAACGAACCTCAGTCATATATTCCCCTCATTACCAAAAACATCCTCATAAGACACATATTCAGATTCCGAAAACGCAGCGCTCTCTGCCTCTCCAATCATTTTCTCTACAGCCGGCCGCACCTGACTTTGTGCCTGCTTAAAATGTTGAAGCAGTTCTTTACTGCTATATCCCTGTTCAATCAGATCCGCCAGTATCTGTTCTGCAAATTCCCCACCTGTGTTTGTCTTTGCAGGACGAATAACCAGTTCATTCCCTCGTACCATACATTCTGCTTCCGTTTCAAACCCCAGCATTGCAAAAATTTTTGAGGAATTGTTATCTGTCGTTTTGCCGAGATACGCACTTTTTTTATTTCCATAGGAATACTGCCTTTCATCATAGTCGCTGGCATATCGATGTCCTCCTTATCATATGCAAATCAAAAAAAATAGTTACTTTTCACACCCGCGCCATGCACTTGCTGCATGGCGTCGGAGCAAGCGCCAAAATGCGTGCTTTTTAGCATTTTGTGTGCATCAATTGTTGCAATTCACACCGAAATCGTTGTAAGTATATGAGAAATCTGGCGTAAGTGTGAATTGTAACAAAAAATATTCTTGGTTTCTTTGACAACGCCAAACTTCTTGCACTCTAATGTGCGCTATGCTATATTTATTAATAAGATATAACGTTTTGTAGAGAGACTTCGGAAAACATACAAATTCAAAAAAGGAGGTTCTATTGTATGAGGCTATTGATAATCGGCGGGGTTGCGGCCGGAACAAAGGCAGCCGCCAAGTTCAGGCGGGTAAATCCTGACGCGGAGGTGACAATTGTTACCAAAGGAAAGGATATTTCTTATGCAGGCTGCGGGCTGCCTTACTATGTAGGAGGGGCAATTCCAGAGCGGGATCAGCTCATTGTAAACACACCGGAAAAGTACAGCGCTTTGACAGGTGCCATGGTTTATCCGCAAAGGGAAGTTGTGTCGCTTGACACCGCTACGAAAAAGGCAGTTGCGAAAAATCTTCGGACAGGAGCAGAAGAAATCTATGAATATGACGCCTGTATTGTGGCAGTAGGCGCTTCTCCTGTGGTTCCCCCTCTGCCAGGTTTGAACCTGCCAGGGGTATTTGTTATGAGAACCCCAGATGATGCGATTGAGACAAGAGATTATATTGCCAGAGACGGTGTGAAACGTGCAGTAGTTGTTGGAGGCGGATTTATTGGGCTGGAAGTAGCTGAGAATCTCATGGAAAAAGGCTTATCTGTAACGTTGATTGACATGGCGCCTCAGATAATGCCAGGCTTTGATACAGAAATGGCAGATTATGCAGTGCGCCATCTGGCAAAGAAGGGAATCAGAGTCCTTACATCTACGAAATTAGAAGGTGTGACCGGAGCAGACAGAGCAGAGGGTGTGCAGACTGATAAAGGGCTTCTGCCTGCGGATATCGTCATTCTTTCGATTGGAATTCGTCCCAATACAGGATTTTTGCAGGACACGGGAATTGAAATGTTTAAGGGCACAATCTTGGTGGACGAGAAGCTGGCTACCAATGTTGCAGACGTTTATGCTGCCGGTGACTGTGCCATGGTAAAAAACCGCCTCACAGGAGAGCGTCAGTGGTCGCCAATGGGTTCATCCGCCAATATGGAAGGGCGTACACTTGCGCTGGCTCTGGGCGGAAGAGATGTAGCATATCCCGGCGTTTTGGGAACAGGTGTAGTGAAGCTGCCAGGTCTTAGCGGCGGCAGAACAGGACTTTCAGAAGAACAGGCAAAGGCGGCAGGCTATGCGCCGATTTGTGCGTTGGCGGTAACAGACGACAAAGCGCATTACTATCCAGGAAGCGCATGGTTTGCTATCAAGCTGGTGGCAGATGCCAAGACGCATAAATTGCTTGGGGTACAGGTATTAGGGCCTGGTGCAGTGGACAAAGTAACGGATATCGGCGTGATGGCAGTGACAATGGGAGCATCGCTGGAACAGATGACTTGCCTTGACTTGTCATATGCACCGCCATTCTCAACAGCAATCCACCCATTTGTACAGGCAGTACATATGCTTTTGAACAAAATAGAAGGAGATTTGGAGAGCTTTACTCCGGCAGAGTATCTTGCAGGGGCTGCAGCAGATTACCGCGTGATTGATGTTAACCCAGCAGGGCCTTCTATTCCAGGCGCTACTTATGTAGATTTGCTCAAAGTGAAAGGCGAAGTGCCAGGACTTGCAAAAGATGAAAAGCTGCTGCTTGTGTGCGCGAAGGGCAAGAGGGCATACTTGCTGCAAAATAGATTGAAACATTATGGATATACAAATACAAAGGTACTCGAAGGTTCTTCCTTCTTCAATCATGTGAAGGTGGAAAAGGCTCCTGGTGTTGTGACAATTTCTGCAGAGGATATCACTAGAGTAAAGGCATTAGGGTGCCTGCATAATAAAGGCACAGATAATTTTAATGTGCGTGTTATTACCAGAAACGGCAAAATCAATGCTGCGGAAAACAAAAAAATAGCAGAGGCGGCAGAGAAATTCGGCAGCGGTGATGTGGTGATGACAACGCGCCTGACGCTGGAAATTGTTGGAGTTCCTTATGATAAAATAGACGATTTGCGGGCGTTTTTGGCAGAAGAAGGATTAGAAACCGGAGGAACAGGCTCGAAAGTACGCCCAGTTGTTGCCTGCAAGGGAACAACCTGCCAATATGGTTTGCTGGATTCTTACCAGTTGTCACAGACAATTCACGAGCGGTTTTTCCATGGGTATGCTTCTGTGAAACTGCCGCATAAATTCAAGATTGCTGTTGGCGGCTGCCCGAATAATTGTGTCAAGCCGGATTTAAATGATTTTGGCATTATAGGACAGAGAATTCCTGTAGTAGATTTGGATAAATGCCGCGGCTGCGGAAAATGCCAGGTTGCAATGTCATGTCCAGTCGGTGCATCTCAGGTGGTAGATGGCAAACTGGTGATTGATCCGGACAAATGCAATAACTGCGGCCGCTGCGTAGGCAAATGTCCATTTAAGGCAGCAGAGAAAGGCACCTATGGATATCGTATTTATATTGGCGGACGCTGGGGCAAAAGAGTTGCACAGGGACAGAAGCTGTATAAGATATTCTTGCGTGAAGAGGAAGTACTTTCTGTTTTGGAGAAAGCAATTTTGTTATTCAGGGAACAGGGAAAGACAGGCGAGCGTTTCGCAGACACCGTTAGCAGAATCGGATTTGAGAATGTGCAGCAGCAGTTGATGTCAGATGATCTGTTGGCGCGCAAGGAAGAAATCATCGGTGCACAACTGCATTTGAAGGGCGGCGCAACCTGCTAAAGAAAAAGGAATGGATCGGCATGGAATGCATTAGTATCAGTCATAAAACAGCAAAATCCACAGAACGGCAGAGGTGCTTTATTGCAAAGGAAGCGGCTGACGCTTTTTTGCAGGAGCTTATGAAGGTGGACAGGGTAGAACAGTGCGTTCTCCTGTCCACCTGTAACCGCACAGAGATTTATGTGCAGGGAGAAGAGAACCTTTTTGGAAAATTAGAAGAACGGGTGGCAGAAACCACAGGCAATAGTGTGGAGTGGGTGCGCAGTCTTGTCAGAAGATATCAGGGAAGGCGGGCGCTGCGCCACCTTTTTTATGTATCCTGCGGGATGGAATCCATGGTAATCGGAGAGGATGAAATTTTGGGACAGGTGCGGACAGCTTACATACGTTCAAAAGAGTCAGGATGGACAGGCTATGAGCTAAACATGGCATTTCAGGCGGCACTTGCCTGTGCGAAACGGGTAAAAACAGAGACAATGCTTTCCAAGACGTCTGTTTCTGTGGCAACATTGGCAGCACGGGAAGTATTTCGTCTTCCGCTGTCACAAAAAACAGTGCTTTTGATGGGAAGCAGCGGACAGATGGGAAGTATTATTCTAAAAGATCTGTTGAGTCAGCAGGAAATTCAGGTGATTGCAACGACCCGATCGCATCATGGAATGTATCAGAGCAGCAGCCCGCAAGTCAAAAATGTGGATTATCAGGACAGATACCAATATTTTGATGCGGCAGATGCTGTGATATCCGCGACATCAAGTCCGCATTATACAGTTACGGCAGGGCGTGTGAAGGAAGCGATAAAAACCACAAAGGAACGTTTGTTTCTGGATATTTCCATGCCACCGGATATGGATGAGGATATTGGCAGATTAGAGCACTGCCATCTGATCAGCTTGGACGATATCAACCGACTGGCGGCGGAGAATAATATTCGAAAACAACAGGCAATCGCAGACGCACAGGAGATTTTAGAGGAAGAATTAAACAGAATCTGCAATGTTTTGGCGTTTCACTGCTTTGCAAATGAAATGGATTGCTGGAGGGAAGCATATACGGGATATTCTGCAGAAAAACTGATTTATTTGCTGCGGGATAAGCTGGACAGTTCTTCTTTTGAGGCGGTTCTGCGCGTGTTAAAGGAGCGGTAACGATGGGATATTTTCCTTTTTTTATGGAGATTGCAGGAAAACAGGGCGTAATTGCAGGCGGCGGAAAGGTTGCGGCAAGAAAAGTGGAAAAACTCTTAGCATTTCATCCTGTTTTGACAGTCATTGCACCCAAAATAGAAGCGTGTATGTGGGAACAGAGAAGACATTTGGAAGCACACAGGGAAACTTTGCTGCATATTTGCGAAAGACCCTTTGCGCTTTCGGACTTGTATGGTGCAGATTTTGTGATTGCGGCAACAGATGATACAGAGGTAAACAGCAGCATATCTGACTATTGCAAAGAAAACAAAATTCCTGTAAACGTAGTGGATGATAAGGAGAAATGCACGTTCTTTTTTCCGGCGCTGATAAAACAAGGCGCATTTACAGTGGGAATCTCTACCGACGGAAAAAGTCCCATAGCAGCATCTTGGGCAAAAAATTGTATGGAACAAGTTTTGCCGGAGGGAATGGGAGAAATTATTGACCTATTGGGTCAAGTCAGACCGGAAGTAATGGAGGCAATCCCAGACGAGGCGAAACGCAAAGAAGTTCTGACACAAATGTTTTATTATTGTCTGGAAAAAAATAGAACCGTGACACTGACAATAGAAGAGCTGCGATCATTTTACACGGGCAGTAGAAGTGAAAGCTTCTTTTGAGCGATTAGGAAATAGGTAGAGAATGGACAAAATTAGAATAGGTACAAGGGGAAGCAGACTGGCGCTTAGACAGGCAGCGTTGGTGCAGGAGGCTTTTGCAAAAGTAGGCGTTGAGATAGAGACGGAGATTGTTATTTTGCATACAAAAGGTGATAAAGTATTGGATCGTCCTTTGTCGGAAGTTGGAGACAAAGGAATTTTTGTCTCAGAATTTGAACAGGCGCTGCTTGAAGGACAAATTGATCTTGCAGTGCATTCTGCCAAGGATCTTCCTATGGCGCTTGCCAAAGGGTTGACGATTGCGGCGGTTCTCAAGAGAGCAGATGTGCGGGATGTGCTGATAGTGCCCAAAGGCGCCAGAGTTCCTCAAGGAACACGAAGTCTGTGCGGTGCAGTCATCGAGGAGGCAAAGGAACAGTCACAGACAGCATTTGTGATAGGAACCGGAAGCAGAAGACGGCAGATACAGGCGGAGCAGGTTTGGAATTCTGTGGTATGTCAAAATATTCGAGGCAATGTAGAGAGCCGGCTGTTAAAACTGATGGCAAACGGTTATGATGGAATTTTACTTGCTAAGGCTGGACTGGATCGATTGGGAATCAGTCCTTTGTGGCAGGAACAATTTTCTTTTTATCCGCTTCCGCCTGAACAGTTTCTGCCTGCGGCGTGTCAGGGAATCATTGCAGTAGAGACGGTGCAGGATTCACAGGCAGCGGCGCTGTGCCAGGCGATTATGGACCAGGAAACAAATCTTTCGTTCCAGGTTGAGCGGGAAGCATTGAACCAGCTTGCAGCAGACTGCAGTGAGCCGGCAGCCGCCTGGTGCAGAAAAGAAGCAAATCGGTTGGTGTTGGATGTCATGTATGCGGGAAATCGGAAAACGCTTGACTGTGAACTTGGAATACAAAACGGATTGGAGATGGCACAAAAGGCTGCCAGATTGGTAAAACCGATATGTGGTATGTGAAAGGATATGGTGCGGCTTGAAGAAAGGAAATGTTTATTTGGTCGGTGCAGGCTGTGGCGACCCAGAACTTTTGACAATCAGGGCGGCACAGCTTCTGCAAAGCTGCGAGGTGGTTCTTTATGACAGTTTGGTTCAGGAGGAGCTGCTGCAGTCTGTGGGCGATGAATGCGAGAAAATTTATGTGGGAAAGCGCTACGGCTGTCACGCACGAAAACAGCATGAAATCAATCAGCTGCTGATACAAAAAGCGGAGGAAGGCAAACAGGTGGTGCGCTTAAAAGGCGGCGATCCCTATGTTTTTGGCAGAGGGGGAGAGGAATTTCTGGCGGTAAAGGCAGCAGGGATTTTCTGTGAGGAAATTCCTGGAATTTCCTCAGCCATTGCAGTTCCGGCAGCAGCGGGCATTCCTGTGACACACAGGGGTCTGTCTGGGAGCGTCACTGTTGTGACAGGAACGGCGGCAGGAGAGGGCGGACAGTCGCGGCTGAATCTTGACTTTGAAACATTGGCAAGGCTGGAAGGCACGCTGGTGATTTTGATGGGAATGCATCATATCAAAGAAATTGCAGAAGGACTGATGCAGGCTGGCAAACATCCAGATACGCCCTGTGCAGTGATTATGAATGGAAGCACAAACAAACAGCGCAGTCTACGCACGGTGCTTTCGACATTGGCACAAAAAGCATCAGAACAAGAGTTTACCTCTCCGGCGGTCATTGTGATTGGTCAAGTGGCAGCATTGGAACTGGTGAATGATGGCAGGGACGAGGGAGATTCGTTCTTTTCTGGCATTACGATAGGTGCTGTAGGAACGCCGCGATTTGTGAATAAGCTTTCACAAGCGTTCAAAAAACGGGGCTTGGATGTGTTGAATATGGGATTTATGCAAATTTGCCCTACCCCAAAGCCGCTGCCGGACTTTAAAGCGTGCGGCTGGCTCGTTTTTACCAGTCCCAACGGAGTAAAGATTTTTTGGGAGAAATTCAAACAGGAGAGGCGGGATTTGCGCAGTCTTTCCGGAATACGGATTGCGGTTGTTGGGCCGGGAACGGCGGAAGCGCTCGAAGAGGTCGGAATTTATGCTGATTATATGCCGGAGGTTTATGATACCGTGCATCTTGCTAAGGGCTTGGCAGCAAAAATTTTAGCAGAAAGCCAGCAGGAGGACAGAGAACAGCAGCAGTTTGCTATTTTTCTCAGAGCAAAGGAGGGAAGTGCGGCGCTGCCGGAAATCTTTACAAAAAGCGGCATTGCATTTGTTGATTTTTCTTTGTATGAGTTGGCTGTTGCAGAACAAAAACGTACATTCGCACTGCAAAAGCGGCCGCAGTATATTGTTTTTGGATCTGCAATGGGAGTTCGGGCATATTTTGAAGGGCGCAGACAGATGCAGCGGAACAATGAGCGTCAAAAAGATGGCGGCGAACTACAAAATAACAGTTCGTGCTATATTTGTATTGGACAACTGTGTGCGGAGGAACTCAAAAAATATACAGACGAAGCGTTTCTGACAGCGAAGGAATCGAGCATAGAAGGGATTGTCAGCGCGTTGGAGGAATGCATGAAAATGCGGGCTTTTTAAAAGGAAATGAGGTAAAAAATGGTTCGGTTTAGGAGATTGAGAAGCGATGAACGGATTCGTTCAATGATGCGGGAAACACGCCTGCATCAAAAAGATTTCATTTATCCTTTGTTTGTGATAGAGGGAGAGAATATCAAAAATCCGATGGAATCTATGCCGGGAATTTATCAGTATTCAATAGACAGGCTGCCTGAGATTTTAGAGCTGGTAAAGGCGGCTGGTATTGGGGGGATTATGCTTTTTGGCATTCCGCAGCACAAAGATCCACAAGGCAGTCAGGCTTATGCCAAAGATGGCATCACACAGCGGGCGGTGCGTTTCATTCGCAAGCATTACCCGGAAATTTATATTGTTGTGGATGTTTGCCTGTGCGAATATACGTCTCATGGGCACTGCGGCATGGTTAGCGGAACAGAGATTTTAAATGATGAAACACTTCCTTTGCTTGCAAAAATGGCATTGAGCCTGGTAGAAGCCGGCGCAGATATGGTAGCGCCGTCTGACATGATGGACGGAAGGGTAGCGGCGATACGCAGTGCGCTGGACGAAGCAGGATTTGCTCAGACTCCCATTATGGCATACAGTGCCAAGTTTGCTTCTGCTTATTATGGGCCGTTTCGTGATGCGGCACATTCTGCGCCAGGATTTGGCGACCGCAAAAGTTACCAGATGGATTTTGCCAATGGAAGAGAAGCGCTGCGCGAACTTGCTTCAGACATTGATGAGGGGGCAGATATTGTAATGGTGAAACCGGCACTTGCCTATTTGGACGTGCTAAAAGAGGCGGCGCTTTCTTTTGATATACCGTTTGCAGTCTATAATGTCAGCGGAGAATATGCTATGGTCAAGGCAGCGGCGGCAAATGGCTGGATTGATGAAAAACGGATTGTGATGGAAAATCTGACTGCCATGAAACGGGCAGGGGCGAAAATATTAATTACATATCACGCATTGGATGCAGCAAACTGGTGCATAGAAGATTCGGAGTAAACAAAGCTTGTATTTTTGAAAGGAACATAGAACAAATGGTAAAAAATACACAATCAGAAAGATATTTTGACAGAGCAAAGGAGCTGATACCAGGCGGGGTAAATTCTCCGGTACGGGCTTTTGGAGCTGTGGGAGGACATCCTTTTTTTGTGGAGCGCGCGCAAGGGCCATGGTTGTATGATGTAGATGGAAACCAGTACTTGGATTATGTTTGTTCTTGGGGGCCTGGCATTTTAGGACATGCTCCGCAAAGGGTGCTTGATGCAGTTCAAAGGGCGTGCGGCAAGGGTCTGACGTTTGGGGCGCCGACGCCTGGGGAAGTGGAATTAGCAGAACTGATTCAAACTTGTGTGCCAGATATGGAAATGATGCGGCTTGTCAGCTCTGGAACAGAGGCTGTGATGAGCGCTGTACGTGTGGCAAGAGGCTACACAGGCAGGGACAAAATTATAAAGTTTGCGGGAAATTATCACGGTCATTCTGATGGGCTGCTGGTGAAAGCAGGCTCTGGTCTGATGACGCAGTCCGTGCCGGACAGTGCAGGCGTTCCATCAGGTTATGTGGCCAGTACTTTGACAGCTACGTATAACGACAAGGAATCTGTACAAAGGTTGATGGAAGAGAACAAAGGGCAGGTGGCGGCGATTGTCGTGGAGCCAGTTGCTGCCAATATGGGCGTTGTTTTGCCCCAAACAGGCTTCCTCGAATTTCTGCGCCGTATCACGCAGGAAAATGGTTCACTTTTGATTTTTGATGAAGTGATTACCGGATTTCGTCTGGGATTGGGTGGTGCGACGCAATATACTGGCGTTCATGCGGACTTGCATACGTTTGGGAAAATTGTGGGGGGAGGAATGCCGCTTGCGGCTTATGGCGGCAGAAAAGAGATTATGTCCTGTATCGCTCCGCTTGGGGCTGTCTACCAGGCAGGAACACTTTCGGGAAATCCGGCTGCAGTTGCCGCAGGGATAGAGACCTTAAAGATTCTGATAGAAGATCCAGACATTTATGAGCGGATAGACAGACGGGCAGACAGACTTGCGAAGGCTTTCTGCGCAAAAGGATTGACTGTAAACCGCGCAGGCTCCTTGCTTTGTGCATTTTTTATGCCAGGCTGGGAAAAAAGAGAAGAAGGTCAAGAAAATATGGTTGAAAATTATGAGGATGCCTGCTGTTGTGACAAAGAAGCATATGCACGATATTTTCACTATATGCTTGCGAATGGAATCTATGTGGCGCCATCGCAGTTTGAAGCCATGTTTCTGTCCGATGCACATTCTGACGATTTGATAGAAAAAACGTGTAGTGTGATTGCCGGATTTATGAATGGGCAGGGGTGAACTGTTACACGTTTTGCGTTGTTGTAAATCAGTGCTTTTTTTGGTTCGACTTCTTTTGATTTCGGCGGGGCTACTTGTCTTATCAATCTTCTGTTGTAAACAGGGCATTAATCGCCCTGTGGTGTTGGTTTGAATGTTGTCGCTCTGGAAGTTCAGTCGGCACGTTCCCCGCTCCGCTGCTCCAGATACCGGAATAACAGTTCCGGGAGTGTCGGCTCGCTCGCCTGCTCCAATACTTCCAGCAATATAGCCTTTTTCTCTTTTAAGTCAGACAGCCATCCCTTTAGGCTCCGTACCATCTGCCGGATGGACTGCATGAGTCGGTTAGCGGTCTTGATGTCCCGGTTCAGGTTTCCGATGTTGGTCTGGATTCCTTTCTTCTCCATCTGGCAGACGGCAGGCCCCATGTGGACGGTGGGGATTGCCGTCCCCCTTATCATGGATGGCAAAGTCGTCTATCATGCCTTTGGAAACAAAAAACTCCCGGCAGTAGTCACGGATAAGGTCGGCGTGCTGTTCCGGCGGGATTTCCCTTGGGATGGCAAGCACGAACCTCCGGGCAAGCTGGGAGTTCCATTGTTTTTCCTGCGCTTCGGCAGAGTTCCATAAGATATTGCGGTCTGCAAACTCCGGCGGCGCATGGGGCGGGAGCATGATTTCTTTGTGGGCGACTTCGTTCTTGTAGGGATAATATTTCTGTTCTTGGTCATATTCAGAGAACAGCTTCTCGCCGCTCTGGTAGGCGGCGGATTATTTAGTTTTTTGATGGGCTGTCAGTTTGACAAATGGAATTTATCTCTTTCTTGCTAGTTGTAAATCAATCGTGTCATAAATTGTGATTGTGCCACCATATTTGTTAATTGCTTCTTCGATTTTTGAAAAGAATTTAATTCTGATTGTTTCTTCGATAGCAATATGATCCGAATAAGTTCCTAAGAGTTCAACATACTCTTTTGCTGAAAACATACGCTCCCGATGGAACAACGCATATTGAATATCTGTAAATCCATATTTTTGAGCAATTATCGCTCGCACTTTTGCTTGCTCTTCTGAATATTCAGATAATGCTTCATGTTTCACCTTGTTGTGGTACTTATTGTAATACTCATCATAAATTTCATCTATTTCTTTTGAAAGCTCTGGCTTACCTTTATCGCGATACGGATGATTTGCAAATCGAGCAAAAACACCATCTTTTTTCAACATCGAAAACACTTTTTCATACCCTACTTTTTCAGGTACCCAGTGGAAGGCAGATGCCGAAAAAACCAAATCAAAAGCATCATCTTCAAATTCTGTATCTTCAAATTTCCCTGTAATTACCGAAAAATTGTGATACGCCTTAAATTTATCTTTTAATAACTCAGAAAATTGTTCTCCATATTCAACTGCAGTTAGTCTGCATCCTGTCTTTAGTATTGGCGCAGTTGCCTGTCCACCGCCACTTCCAATCTCAACAACATTGCTGTTTTCACTAATGGAAATGTAATCAAATAATTTTTGATACAATTCTTCAACATAACCAGGGCGTAGTTTTTCGTATGTAGAAGCCACCGTATCAAATGTCCACTCTAATCCTTTGAGTATTGGCATAAGAGCACACCTCCCAACTTCCGATTGAACAAAATCGCTGCGCGATGGCCTGCCAGGGCTGTGGCGCAGTTTTTTCTTTCACAATAAATGAAAAAGCAGTGGAAAAATCCCCCGTAATACGGTATTGTTAAGTTACCACACAAAACAAAAGAATACGGAGCCCCACTGCCTATGAATACAATAGCACTTTTTGGTATCCTCCGCAAGCGGAATTATGATGCCAATCAGAATAAACGCATGAACAGATACTCTCTAATTGCCATCCAATTATTTGGTGA
>CAJUKA010000096.1 GCA_910586585.1 uncultured Lachnospiraceae bacterium | reverse complement strand
CATAAATCCATATGGAAGAGTTATTTTTTTGATAGAACTTTTTACTCTCAAGTACTTTATAAGGGGCAGATTATCCTGCCCCTTCTGTTAAAGACTATTTAATTTTTTTATTTCTTTGTTTAGGCAAGAGGCAATACTTACTGTAAAGCCGCATATTCCAGTGCACAAAAACATCGCAGCCATTCCACTCCCAGCATTGCCTCCTACTATCTTTCGCAATAATAAAACGATTGCATTTTCTGAGCGCATAAAAGGTTCAAATACATAATCAGCCAAAAATCCGCCAAGGATAATACCAACTGGGATTGTACTGTATTGAACTGCATTCCTTACTGCAAACACTCTTCCTTGCATATCAGATGGTATTTTTCTATATAGTATCGCATTCTGGTTTGCCATAACAAAAGGAATTGGAAAACTGGCAGCTATCGCGGCCAAGGCCCACCCAAAAACATTTCTGCTGACTGCCATCAGTAAATCTCCAAACAGAAATGATAATGCAATTGGAATATAAATTGCTGTTGCTTTATGGCGGCTTTCCTTTTTAACAGAAACTACAATACCGCCCACAATGCCACCGATTCCCATACAGGCATTTACAATTCCAAGCACAATGCTGTTATCAGAACTTCTAGTCAAAATCAAAGGCGATAAAATATTTTCATAAGTCAGCCTTGAAAAGAAATTGATAAGTGCCATTGTCAGAATAATGTACAAAATACCCTTTTCTTTTTTCAGAAAGGCGAATCCCTCTGCCAATCCTCCAAATGCAGAATTTTGCTTTTTTCCTGAAGCTTGCTCTGGTATCCGAATTAAGAATAACAAGATACAAAATGCCAGTACAAAACTTCCTAAATCAATCAACAGTATGAGCGGAAGTCCTCCTATTGAAAAGAAAAAAGCGGCTAGTACAGGGCTGAACACAACAATTAAATTATGAGAAAAAGAATTCATCCCACTTATATTTGATATCTTTTCCTTGGGAACAAGCTGCCCTGTCGCTACTGCTGAAGCAGGTTGCTGAAAGGCATTTGTTATGCCAATTATCGCATTTACAACATAAATATTCCATACTTCTAAATGTCCTGTAAACAGAACTATCAAAACCATGAGTGATCCCATCGCTGCAATGCTGTCAGAAACCAGCATAATAGATTTTTTCTTGTGTTTATCTATAAAACCACCGACAAATAAACTTAAAATAACATATGGTACATAATTGCAGAAGGACATCAGCGAAACAGACATTGCAGAATGATTCTGCCCAAATGCCCATAATACAAGGGCAAATCCAGTCATAGAACTTCCCAGGCCGGATACACTTTGACTGAACCACAAAATAATATAATCTCTAAATTTTTTATCCATTGAACTTTCTCCATTCCATTTTATCTTTTATGTTGAATAAAAAGTCCAATGCTGGACGAAACGGATAGTATTTACCTCTGCACAAGTTTCGTCCTGTCATCAGACCTTGTACAGAGTTTGCCATTTAACATAATCACCATATGGCAAAGCATATCATTCACCTCCCAGACTGCTTTGAACAAAATAAAGTTTCTGAACGTATCGCCAAAGTTATTCTGAAGCCTCCTAGTGCTCTATCCGGCACTGACAGTGTAATTTCTTGGCCGGATGGAGTCTAGCAATTATCCATATGTATAGAAACCTGTGGAAAGGGTATCTCAATTTTTTCAGCATCAAGCGCTAATTTAGCATTTTCCAGCAGACGCCAACGCAGTTCCCAATACAATGGATTTTCACAGAAGCAGCGCATATTGAGTACTACTGCGCTATCCGCAAGAGAATCAACAAACACCATAATAGGCTCGTTGTGTAGCACATCTGCATCTGTGTCCATCACAGACTGAAGTACCTCTTTGGCCTTTTTAATATCAGAATCATAGGAAATGCCAACTGGGATATCAACTCTTCGGATTGGTACATCTGTAGCATTTGTGATGGCGCTGTTTGCCAGATTTCCATTTGGCAGAACGACCGCTTTGCCATCTGTAGTTGCCAATTTGGTATAAAAGATACCAATTTCTTTTACCGTCCCTTCTGTTCCATGACCAGATTCTATGATAAAATCACCCACTCGAAATGGTTTTAGCAACAAAATCAATACACCTCCAGCCAGATTGCTGAGGCTTCCTTGTAGGGCAAGACCTATCGTTACACCTGCTGAACCGACAAGTGCAACGACACTGGTTGCATCAAACCCAAAATTTCCAGCGATTGCAAGTGCCAGAATACCATACAAACTAAATTTTATTAACCCATCAAGAAACTGAATAACCCCTGTCTCAACATTCGCACGCTGAAAAGACTTTTTTGTTATTTTACGGATAAAGCTGATAGCTTTGGAACCGATAAAAAACAAAATAATTGCAATCAGCACACGTACTCCGAGTCCAAGTGCTTTTTCCGGCAATGCATCCAAGAACTTTTCAAACGCATTCAGATTTCTCGTTAGTTCTTCCATATCTAATTCCATATCTGTTAATAACATCTTCTACCTCATCTATTTGTACATTATATTTTAAACCATACAAATTTACAACTATTATCCTACTATCATTCAGGTCTGAACAGTTTACTGTCCATACTGATTTTTCAATCTATATTTTCTCATATACACAAACCTCTATTCTTCAATCGTATGAATAAATAATCCACTTCTGAGTTTTGGTTCAAACCATGTTGATTTTGGTGGCATCAACATATTTGCATCCGCAACAGCAAACAGTTCGTGAATAGAAGTTGGATACATCGCAAATGCTACCTTGGAATCTGTTTTTACTCTGTTCTCAAGTGCTTCAATTCCTCTAATGCCACCAACAAAATCAATTCGTTGATCTGTTTTGGGATCTTCGATACCGAGTATTGGAGAAAGAACGTGGTCTTGAAGGATTGCGACATCCAGCCCTTCTACAGGGTGGTTATTCTGGTAACAGTCTTTTATTTCCAAAAGATACCAGGTGTTATCTATAAACATAGCAACCTGCCCTTTTTTGGTAGGTTTCTGGCAGTTCGTTCCTTTGGAAAGAATATTATATACATTGCTAACTGCTTCGATAAACTGCATAGGCGAAAGTCCATTGAGGTCTTTTATGACTCTGTTATAATCCATAATCATAAGCTCTTCGTCGGCAAATAAAACAGACAGAAAATAATTAAATTCTTCATCGCCTGTAAAATTTGGATTTTGATCCCGTTTTTTGAGTCCAACTTTGACCGCGGAAGCACATCTGTGGTGTCCGTCTGCAATATAGATTTCAGAAATAGAATGAAATATCACCTGTATTGCTGATATATCTGTATCTGCAAAAACACACCATACTCTATGTAAAATACCATCTTCGGAAGCAAAATCATAAAGTGGATGCTCTTTTTTGGTTCTTATAATAATTTCCTGTAATTGCGGATTGGACCGATAGGCTAAGAAGATTGGACCTGTCTGAGCCTGACAGGTTTCTACATGATGTATACGGTCAAGTTCCTTGTCAGCGCGTGTATTTTCATGTTTTTTGATTATCTGATTTTGATAATCATCAATACTGGCACATGCTACAATACCAGTCTGTACGCGTCCATTCATTGTAAGCTCATAAATATAATACATAGGTTTGTCTTCCTGAACAAAGATACCCTCTCGAATTTTGTCCCAAAGCAAATCATGCGCTTTTTGGTAGACTTCTTCTGCATAGGTATCAACATTGCTGCCAAACTGCGTTTCAGCCCTGTCAATGTTCAAAAAAGACATTGGATTTCCTTTAACGGCTATACACGCTTCTTCACGATTATAAACATCATATGGTAATGCTGCGATTTGTGCTTCTAATCCCTTCTTTGGTCTGTATGCTCTAAATGGTTTTATGACTGCCATAGTATTCCTCCCTTATCGTCACTTTGCGATATTTCGTATTGAGAATTTATTAGCTAGACTATTATGTACGCTCGAAATCTTCCTTGCAAGAGCAAATACAAAAATCCTGGAGCGTACATCATTCTGTTATCGCTTTTACCATTTTAACAGATTATACTTTTGAAATCAATGTTGTAATGGGGTGTCAAGAATTCCAAGAAACAGAGGAATATTTTGATCCATATCCATAATCATATACAAAAATGGTTCATTAAAAAAAATATCATATGGCTCGTCAACAATCAAGCAGCATCCTTCTGCCATGGCAATTTCCGTTGCCGCTGCAGCTTCCGTTCCTTCCTCATCCACAATTATTTTTGCCTTTTGCCTAACAAGACTGATGTACAAATTATAACCTGTTTTTGTTTGACCCATCTGGTTAAAATTAGCCTTCACCGCATCAAAGCAGTCCTGTAGTCCCATATTTTTCAAGCTTTCATTCAATTCTATATCAAATGTTATCTCAAATTTTGGCAGTTTTAGATTGACTCTTCTAGTCTGCTTATTACCTATCAAATCATTTATGACCGTTTTAGTCAATTTGTGATATACATCTCTAATACTGCTCTCGTCCGTTGGTTTTAGTGCTATAAAAGCAAGATTTTCATTATTATTATTTTGATATGGTAAAATAACGCCTTCTGTAAAATCATTTGATAGATATGCAATCTCTTTTAAATACATATTCATCATATCAACCTGCTCTGTTGTATTCTGCGCCTTGTTGATATAAAATGTTTCTTTGTATGTATCGGTGAACTTAAATGGAAATTGCCATTTTCCCTTGAAATATACTGTATTTAACAGCGCAATCCTTGTCTCGCTATCCAATGGTTTTTCTAACATTTTATCTATTAGTCCATTTGTATTTGTATCAATCCAACGATTGATATGTGTCATCGTCTCTGCTGTAGAAAGATCTGTTTGAAAAGCTTCAGCATCCATCAAAGATTTTATAGTACCAATCCATGTATCGTTCACTGTAAATTCATCATCAATCCATACAGAATTCGCAATAGAAATATTGAGCAAATCGCCTTTGGTCGGCAGTCTGTTCATTGTGTCATCAGAAATTGCCATCATATCAGCACCAAGCACTTCATAAAACTCGTCTTTTGTGGCACCATCTGCACCACATCCTACCATGGAAAGTGCCAAATACGCTGATAATGGCGAAAGAACAGGATTTTTATCGTTCAATGTCTGACTCAGTAAAGAATAACTGAAGTTTTGTATATTCTCATTAGATTCAATTGCGTAATCAATAGTTACGCTCTGTGATGACTGTTGTGTTAAATCTGAAATATTCATAGGATCGTTTTCCTCCTTCTGTCTGATGTCCTGCTCTGACAAGGACTGTACAGATGTTTCATATTCTATAGTACTTTGTTTCTGATTCGAAGCCTCGTTTTTTGTGCTGCATCCTGCTAGATAACATGCAGATATTAAAATTACATGTGTTATTAATAGCCTTCTTTTTATCATAATAATCCTCCATTCTTTTTGTATTTTTGGTTCTTGACCATTAAGAAGGATATTTTTTATAAAGGTTGCAAATTATATATTTAATATTTTATGAACAATAATACCAAAAACTCAACTCATCTAAAACTTCCATTTTGACAATAGAATTGTATCGTGATATAGTGATTATTTAGAGAAGAACAATTTTTTCTGATTTCTTCTTCAGATTTTGTGAAAGGACGTAATCATTTTTACCTATAACACATGGGGATGAAATTATTACGAAGGGATGAAAAAATGGCACCTGATGATAAGGAACTGCTTGACCGCATCAACGAATATGCTGATAAAGTATTGAAAGATTTTGACCCGCAAAAGACGCGCGTATCTTTCCAACTAGAGAAACTCAAGCCTATTATGGAACAAATCGCCGCAGAGAAGGGAACTACCTTGGAGGAAGTCTTTATCAAGTATATGGATCTTGCAAGTCAAGTAACTGTTGACAGAGAAACAAAATTCCAGAATACAATTGGAAATATGACAAAATATGGCGATGTACATGATGCCTATTAAAGAAATCGAGCACGTTTGTGCTCGATTTCTTGTTCACTCTGTAAGAAATTGCGACTGTACGAATCAAAAATGTAGCTTTTTGGAATGCTACATTTTTTATTTTACCACTCTCACTCTAAACACACCATTGATGCTGTTGAGGCGCGCAATAATCTTTTCATCTGCAGGTTTTTCGATATCTAAAAGCGTATATGCATATTCACCTCTTGATTTGTTTGTCATATCGCTGATATTGATTCCAGCTTCGCCAAAAGCACCACTAAACTGTGTAATCATATTGGCAATATTTTTGTGTAAAATAGCCACTCTTCCAACATTACCGCATATTCCCATATCACATGCTGGATAATTAACACTGTTTTTGATATTTCCATTTTCAAGATAATCTTTTAGCTCTTCTACTGCCATCACTGCACAATTGTCCTCAGATTCTTCTGTAGAAGCTCCAAGATGTGGAATGACAATACATCCCTTATGTCCTGCTATTTTTGCAGTTGGGAAGTCAGACACATACTTTTTTACCTTTCCAGATTCAAGTGCAGCAAGCATATCGCTGTCATTAACAAGCTGATCTCTTGCAAAATTTAAAACGACAACGCCCTCTTTCATTTTTTCGATGGCAGATGCATTGATCATTCCTTTTGTCACGTCCATTAGTGGCACATGAATTGTCACAAAATCGCAGTCTGTATAAATATCTTCTACATTGATAACATGTTTTATCTCGCGTGAAAGTTTTAATGCTGCATCTACAGAAAGATAAGGATCATATCCATAAACTTCCATTCCAAGCGCTACAGCGGTATTGGCAACTCTGATACCAATTGCTCCTAGACCAATCACGCCCAATTTTTTGCCTAATATCTCAGTACCAGCAAAGTGCTTCTTTTCCTTTTCAGCATCCTTTCCAATAGTTTCGGAACCTGCATTTGCTTTTACCCAGTCAATGCCGCCCACGACATCTCTGGACGCCAACAACATACCTGCAATCACAAGTTCTTTCACGCCATTGGCATTAGCGCCAGGCGTATTAAATACTACAATACCTTGTTCTGCACATTTATCCAGCGGAATATTGTTCACACCAGCTCCCGCTCTTGCAACTGCAAGAAGATTATCCGGCAATTCCATTTCATGCATAGAAGCGCTTCTTACAAGCACTCCATCTGCCTGTGAAAGATCTTCTGTTTTTTGATAGCTGTCAGTAAACTTTGATAATCCTATTTCGGAAATAGGATTGAGACAATTATATTGATACATTATGCGTTTTCCTCCTCAAATTTTTTCATAAATTCTACAAGTTTTTCTACGCCTTCTATTGGCATTGCATTATAAATGCTTGCACGCATTCCGCCAACACTTCTATGTCCCTTCAAATTTTCAAAACCTGCTTCTTTTGCTTCTTTCACAAACTTGGCATCTAATTCTTCGCTGCCTGTCACAAATGGTACATTCATCAAAGAACGGTCTTCTTTTCTGACAGTTCCTTTAAAGAGCTTGCTTTCGTCCAAGAAATCATAAAGAATCTTTGCTTTTTTCTCATTAAATTCTTTCATTTTCTCAAGTCCGCCTTTTGACTTGAGCCACTTAAATACCTTACCACAAATATAGATTCCATATGCAGGCGGTGTATTGTACAGAGAATCATTGTCTGCATGGGTCTTATATTTAAGCATTGTTGGTGTTCCGGGAAGAACATCATCTGTGATCAAGTCTTCTCTGATAATCACAATTACCACACCTGCGGGACCAATATTCTTCTGAACACCACCATATATAACACCATATTTTGTAACATCTACAGGCTCTGAAAGAAAGCAGGAAGATACATCTGCTACAAGCGTTTTGCCTTTTGTATTTGGCAATGTTTTGTATTTTGTTCCATAAATTGTGTTGTTTTCACAGATATAAACGTAGTCTGCATCTTCAGAAATTGGTAAGTCTGAACAATCTGGTATATAAGAAAACGTTTGATCTTCACTAGACGCAATTTTATTTGCCTTGCCAAAAAGACATGCTTCTTGATATGCTTTCTTTGCCCACTGACCTGTAACAATATAGTCAGCTACTCCATTTTTCATAAGATTCATCGGAATCATGGCAAATTGCTGGCTTGCACCGCCCTGCAGAAAAAGAACCTTGTAATTATCAGGAATATTCATAAGTTCTCTCAAATCTGCTTCCGCCTCTTTGATAATGGTATCATAAGCCTTTGAGCGATGACTCATTTCCATTACCGACATACCAGTTCCTCTATAATCTAACATTTCATCTGCAGCTTCTTTAAGGACTTCTTCAGGTAAAACTGCGGGACCTGCTGAAAAGTTGTATACTCTAGCCACTTTAACTCCTCCTAATTTTTCTTTTATTTTTAAAGCCACTTCAATTTTTGTGGTTTATAAACATTAGTTAATAAAACATGATAACTGGCGTACCAAGTTCCACCATATCATATAGTTCTGTCATGATTTCAAAAGGGGTATTGATACATCCATGGGAACCATTTGTCTTGTAGATTTCTCCCCCGAAATCACTGCGCCATGTGGCATCATGAATACCTATATGACCATCAACTGCCATCCAATATTTTACAGGCGTTGCATAGTTTGCACCCCGAAGCACTCTGTTCCTTTGTTTGAAATATACATAGCATACTTTGGCAGGTGTATCCCACCTCCGAGATGTATTTCCCGTTACTACCGGCGTATCAATCACGATCTCGCCATCTGCATAATAATACATATGCTGATCGCCCATATCCACTTCTATATAAGTATCACCGATATCATTGGAACCCTTTTCCCATGCTTCAGAAGTATACTCAGGAACTCGTGTTCCGCTTTGCTTATTAAGAAATGCATTCAGCAGAAATTCATATTCTGCATTCTCATCAATCTCATTCCCATAACTTCCGCCGGGTACTTTGACAATATCACCACTGGTAGCCTGAAATTCACGCTCTATACCAACTGTATTGTAAGTTGCCGATAAATATGCCACATATTCTTTTATGATTGTTTCGTCGAGCACAGGAACGTTATTTTCATCAAATACAATATTTCCATTCTCGTCAAGCGCCATCCAATCAGCAACAATATTGGCATCTATCTTCTCTTCACGGTCGCCAAACTGATATGTCATATGAAAATTTTGAAATTCGCTGACACCTTCCCATTTAGAGAGCGTATCCTTCATCTGATTTGTATATGGAATATTCTGATAACAAATTTCCTTAAACTTTCCTGTTGATAAGTCTATGAAATTCGTTTCCGTCAAATTATGTTTTGGCCCTGATAGCTGCGATACAATCTGGTTGCAGATCAATTCTATTGCTGCCTCCCGCACAAGCAAGTCTTTTGTCTCATCAACTAAGATATATCCTGCTGCTGCGCTTTTTTCAATGGATACAGTTTTTTTGTTATCATACAAATTTTCATTGAGCCAGTCTGCTTCAGACAGCTTTGTTTCTATCAGGGATCTATCCCAATAATACGTGGGAAAAACGGTTGTGGAATCATATGGCGGATACAAAAACACAACTGGCTTGGAAATTCCCAGCACGTCCTCTATCCATTGAAATGGGCTGCGATTATATCTTTGCATATATTCTGCAACAGCCGGTTCATAGGACACGGTAATCCCAAATTCATCAAACGGCAGCTCATGTAAGTCACCATCCAGTGTTCGGACTATAAACTTATCTTTATGCAAATCATAGGAAGCGTCAAAAACTTTCGCTGCTTCCTCAACTGTCATACCAGTACAATATAAATCGTTAATCATTACACCCAATGGAAATACATTATGACTATGATAATATTGAGTCAGTGCAATGACAGCGCCTATACCAAGCGCCATCATCACACCAATTGTACTGATAAAACGAATCAAAATTCTTTTCATACAAACTTATCTCATGTGCTTTGACTATTGTTTGTTTAAATCCTCTGCATCAAATGCATCACTGATAGCAGCTCCCGCCGGCACCATAGGAAATACCTTGTCATCTTCCTCAATCATACATTCAATGACTACTGGTTTTTTCAGCGCGATTGCTTTTTCAATCGCAGGAGCTACTTCTTCCCGTTTGGTAACGCGTATTGCCTCACAGCCAAGCCCCTCGGAAACCTTTATAAAATCAACTTTATCTGTTAATATCGTCTGCGAATACCGCTTCTCATAGAACAATGTCTGCCACTGTCGAACCATACCAAGTACATGATTATTAATAATAATCTGTATAATCGGGATATTGTAGCGGCTTGCTGTTGCCAGCTCATTCATATTCATCCGAAAACATCCATCACCTGCAATATTTACACAAATTTTATCCGGCATACCAACTTTTGCGCCAATACATGCTCCAAGACCATAACCCATTGTGCCAAGTCCGCCTGATGACAAGAATGTTCGCGGCTCTGTATATTTATAGAACTGAGCCGCCCACATTTGATGTTGCCCTACATCTGTAGAAACAATCGCTTTGCCTTCTGTAACTCTGTCAAGTTCCTCAATGATATAAGGACAAGTAAGCTTATCTGTCTCATATTTAAGCGGATATTTTTCTTTAAAATCTTTGATTTGTGCTATCCATTCATCATGATTTTGCGGTTCAAGCTTACTGTTTAACTCTTTCAAAACAGTTTTTAAATCGCCAATAATAGAAGCATCTGTTCTGATATTTTTGTTAATTTCAGCAGCATCAATATCAATATGTAATATTTTTGCATGTTCAGCAAACTTTTTGGCGTTGCCAACAACTCTGTCAGAGAACCTTGCACCTAATGCAATCAGTAAATCACACTGACTAACACCATAGTTGGACGTTTTGGTGCCATGCATACCAATCATTCCTGTATAAAGTTCGCTTTTTCCATCAAAAGCGCCTTTTCCCATCAATGTATCACAAACTGGAGACTGTATTTTTTCTGCAAATTCCCGAACCTCTCTGGAAGCGCCTGAAATGATTGCACCGCCGCCAAGATAGATATATGGTTTCTTTGCATTTTGAATCAATTCAAGTGCAATATCAATATCTTCTGTCGTATAAGAATTTTTGATGACTGGTGGTTCTGGTTTGATTGGAACAAACTCACATTTGTTTGCAGTCACATCTTTGGTAATATCAACCAGAACAGGCCCTGGTCTGCCTGATTTTGCAATTTTAAAAGCCCTTCTAATTGTCTCTGCAAGCTTCGTTACGTCTTTTACAATATATCCATGTTTCGTTATAGGCATTGTTACCCCTGCTATATCAACCTCCTGAAAGGTATCTTTTCCAAGCAGCGGTAAATTCACATTGGCTGTAATCGCTACCAATGGAACAGAATCCATATATGCGGTGGCTATTCCTGTTACTAGATTCGTAGCGCCAGGACCGCTTGTTGCAAGACATACCCCAACTTTTCCTGTCGCGCGTGCATAGCCGTCTGCGGCATGAGAAGCCCCCTGTTCATGAGAAGTCAGAATATGTGTTATTTCATCACTGTGTTTATACAATTCATCATAAATATTTAAAATTGTTCCGCCGGGATAGCCAAATACAGTATCTACGCCCTGCTCTTTCAGACACTCAATAACGATTTGTGAACCTGTTAACTGCATATTTATAACCATACTCCTTTCAAAGTCTGCAAGTTTGAGCTATTTGGCGCAAACTCGCTGGCTGAAAATGTTCCATTTCAACTCTTTTCTATTGATGTTTCAAAAATTGTGAATTATTTTTTTATTTCAAGGATTGCGCCTCTGTTACCACTTGTAACAAGCTCACGATATCTAGCAAGATAACCTGTTGTAATCTTTGGCTCTCTTGGCTGCCAGTTCTTGCGACGGTTTTCAAGCTCTTCATCAGATACCTTGACATTCAAAGCATACTCAGGAATATTAATGGAAATAATATCCCCCTCTTCTACCAATGCAATCGGACCACATACAGCAGCTTCTGGAGATACATGCCCAATCGAAGCCCCGCGGGACGCACCAGAGAAACGGCCATCTGTAATCAATGCTACTGTAGAACCAAGTCCCATTCCTGCAATAGCTGATGTAGGATTGAGCATTTCTCTCATACCTGGGCCGCCTTTGGGTCCCTCATACCGGATCACCACAACATCACCTGCAACAATTTTTCCACCCTTGATTGCCTCAATTGCATCTTCCTCACACTCAAATACACGCGCAGGACCTTCATGAACAAGCATTTCAGGCGCTACAGCAGAACGTTTTACAACACTTCCATCAGGCGCAAGATTGCCCTTTAATACAGCAAGTCCGCCTGTCGCACTATATGGATTATCAAGAGGTCTGATAACCTCTGTATTTTTGTTTTGAACACCTTTTATATTCTCACCGATTGTTTTTCCAGTTACGGTCATGCAGTTTTCATTTAAAAGTCCAAGCTCCGCTAACTGATTCATAACAGCATAAACACCGCCTGCTTCATTTAAGTCTTCCATATATGTAGGGCCTGCGGGAGCTAAATGACAGAGATTTGGTGTCTTTGCACTGATTTCATTTGCATATGCGATATCAAAATCAAATCCAATCTCATGCGCAATTGCAGGCAGATGAAGCATCGAATTGGTCGAACATCCAAGCGCCATATCTACTGTAAGTGCATTGATAATCGCTTCCTTTGTCATAATATCGCGTGGGCGAATGTCCTTGCGCAGCATTTCCATAACTGCCATACCTGCATGTTTTGCCAGCTTGATGCGCTCTGAATATACAGCCGGAATCGTACCATTGCCCTGCAGTCCCATTCCAAGCGCTTCTGTCAAGCAATTCATAGAATTTGCAGTGTACATCCCAGAGCAGGAACCGCAAGTTGGACATGCTTTGTTCTCAAATTCGCATACATCTTCCTCTGTCATCGTGCCAGCAGCATAAGAACCCACTGCCTCAAACATAGAGGAAAGGCTGCGTTTCTGTCCCTTTACACGACCTGCAAGCATAGGTCCTCCTGAAACAAATACTGTGGGCACATTGATTCGTGCAGCCGCCATCAATAATCCTGGTACATTTTTATCACAATTTGGCACCATAACAAGTGCATCAAACTGATGCGCCATCGCCATACATTCTGTAGAATCAGCAATCAAATCTCTTGTAACAAGCGAATATTTCATGCCAATGTGTCCCATTGCAATACCATCACAAACCGCTATTGCTGGAAACACAACCGGAACCCCGCCAGCCTCGGCAACGCCTAATTTCACAGCATCTACAATCTTATCAAGATTCATATGTCCTGGTACAATTTCATTATAGGAGCTGACAATTCCTATCATTGGTTTCTGCATTTCCTCTTCAGTAAAGCCCAATGCATTGAACAAACTTCTATGAGGAGCCTGCTGCATCCCCTTTTTTACATTATCACTTCTCATTCCAAAACCCCTTTCCTTTCTATTTAAAGTATCCTGTCTGCTATCAAATCACCCATCTTCGAAGTTCCAACCTGAATCACGTTGGCATGTTTGCTCTCCTCCTGGGGCATTATATCAATTGTTCGATATCCTTCTTCAAGAACCTTTTTGACAGCCGTCTCTATTGCGTCAGCTTCTTTATCAAGGTCAAAGGAATAACGAAGCATCATTGCAGCGCTCAAAATAGTTGCAATTGGGTTGGCAATTCCTTTTCCTGCAATATCAGGAGCAGATCCGCCGCTTGGCTCATAAAGACCAAATTTTGTATCATTTAAACTTGCTGAAGAAAGCATTCCGATAGACCCTGTAACCATACTTGCCTCATCCGAAAGAATGTCTCCAAACATATTTTCTGTCAAAATCACATCAAATTGTTTTGGGTCTTTTACAAGCTGCATCGCACAATTATCCACAAGCATATGCTCCAATGTCACTTCTGGATAATCCTTGGCAACTTCCTCGACCACCTTTCTCCAAAGCCTGGAAGAATCAAGAACATTTGCTTTATCAACACTAGTAACTTTTTTTCTGCGTTTCATCGCAATATCAAAACCTTTGATGGCAATACGTCTGATTTCTGTTTCTGTATAGGTCAGTGTATCAATTGCCGTTGTGACCCCATCAACTTCTTTTGTGCTGCGTTCTCCAAAGTAAAGCCCACCTGTCAGTTCCCGCATAATCATCATATCAAAACCGCTGCCAATGATATCTTCTCTTAATGGACATGCTTCTTTTAATTCTTTATATAAATACGCTGGTCTTAAGTTGGCAAAAAGATTCAAAGACTTTCTAAGCTTCAAAAGTCCAGCCTCTGGTCTTAAATGAGGCGGTAGTTTATACCATGGCGACGTAGATGTATTTCCTCCTATCGAACCCATAAGTACTGCATCTGCTGCTTTTGCGGTGGCAATTGCATCTTCTGTGAGCGGTTCTCCACATGCATCAATTGATGCGCCACCCATCAAAATATCTTGATAGGAAATGTTATGATTATATTTTTGAGCAACCTTTTCCAAAACTTTTTTTGCTTCTGTTACAATCTCTGGTCCAATTCCATCACCGGGAATACACACGATATTTAATTCCATGCTACTGTTCTCCTTTTCCTTGACCCGAAAAAATCAATTATTTTTTATCTTATATAAACATACACATACTCAATAATATTACATTCAACAGAAAATTTCAACAGTATACATAAAAAACTTCAATAAGTCTTTTGGCCAAGTCTTTAAAAATCTGCTATAATAGAGTGGAA
>CAJUKA010000095.1 GCA_910586585.1 uncultured Lachnospiraceae bacterium | reverse complement strand
ACTCACCAAATAATTGGATGGCAATTAGAGGGTATCTGTTCATGCGTTTATTCTGCCCTTATTTCACAAAAAGTTCACAATTTACTCTATAACTTAACAATCTAAAACTGTTTAAAATCTGTTAAGTAAAAAAACACCCTATTTTATTGTGATTTTTCCTTTTCTTAATGACATTGGTCCTTAGAGATGTGGAAAACTGGTATTTCGACTTAGAATATTGTATTCATGCAATAAAGGAATATAATGATTTCTTACGAAAAAATACAAATACGCGTAAGTATCAGTTAGAAGCCGTAGAAGAATTTTTGAAAAAACCCTTAATATATGTACCAAAAAAGTATGTAGATGACTTGGCAGAATTAGCAGCAAAGCTGCCCTCTCATAAATTATTCAATGAAGAAAAGAAACCGTCTGTTGTGTTTGAATTTGAAAATTTGGATGACCGTGACAAGGCTAAAAATGTATTGGAAATAAACAATATTCATTATACTTCTGGAAAGACACTAGTTCCCTTTCGGCTGTCTGGTAATGTAGAATGGGGTATACCATTCCCAGAATGTGAAGAATTACAAGATCTCACCTTTTGGGTATGGCCAGAATCGCTATGGGCGCCGATTTCCTTTACTTTAGCATATTTGAAAGAGCAGGGAAAAGAAGACGACTTATTCAGATGGTGGTATGATAAGGAATCTAAAGTTTATCAGTTTATTGGAGAAGATAACATTTATTTCTATGCCATCGCTCAGACAGGGTTATTTACAGGATTACAGGTTCCCAAAGGGGAAGTCCCAGATATGGAGAAAGTACACTTATCTCACATCATAGCTAATCGACATTTATTGTATATGGATACAAAAGCCAGCAGCAGTTCCGAATTAAAGCCTCCTACTGCAGATGAATTGCTTCATTATTACACTAAGGATCAGTTGCGAATGCACTTTATGAGTTTGGGACTGTCTTCCAAAAGTATAGGTTTTAAACCGCAGGTATTTATGAAAAAGGAAGACCAAGTTGGTGTAGATATGGTTTTAAAAGATGGTAATTCAATAACCAATGTGTTTAACCGACTAATCCGAACCTGCTTCTATTCTATTCAGAATAATTGTAACGGAAAAATTCCTAAGGGAAATGTGAGTGAACAGATAAAACTTATGACAGAGAAAACGGTTTTTGATTATGAGCGTTATATGTATAACCATGAGTTTCATTGTATTTCTTATGTTTTAGTATACCTCCTAGACATTCCGGCTTGTTTCCAAACAGACTGACTGATTCCTGAATGCGGTCTATGATATATTACGAACAGTGGACAATGAGCGGTACTACAGTATCGCTCATTGTCCACTGTTCGTAATATAATAGTATTTATTGTGCCTGTCTTGATAACAATACTTTGTCAAAATAGACAGACAATTGCCAGGGCGCGCTTCTTCCCTCCTATCTATAAGATACATATTCTTCCAGGCTGCGTCTCTTTAAGTGGTCTATAGAAGGCTGCGCGTCCGTATAACCCATGATTAAGATCGCAACCGGTTCCACGCTGTCAGGCAGTTCAAATTCAACCCGAACTGCTTCCGGGATAAAATACATGATCCACGTAGAACCGATGCCTAAATCTGCTGCCGCCAGCATCATGTGCGTGGCGACAATACTTGCGTCAATGTCGCCGCTGTGTTTATGATCATATGCACGCTCCCAGCATTTTTCCTTATCGTAGCAGACAATAAACGCAAGCGGTGCATGATAATGGCATTCGGTACATTTTTTCAAGGTTTCAAGTCCCTCGAGGGTGTGAACCACGATAATTTTCTGCGGCTGGTTATTATGGGCGGTGGGCGCGGCATTTCCCGCCATGAGAATCTGTTCGATCACTGCCTTTGGAATCGGTGTCTGCCTGAAGTTGCGCGCAGAATACCGTTTCGCTGCCAATTCCTGAAAATTCATATATAATCCTCTCCTTTCATTACCCTTTCAGGGATGTCATACCTTAAAACGGTCTAAAACGTTGTGCAATTTTTTCAGCAATTAAAATTCCGTCCATCGCGGCAGAGGTAATGCCTCCTGCATAACCTGCTCCTTCCCCACATGGATACAAACCCTTTACAGAAGGACTTTGCAGCGACGCAGTTCTATGAATCCTTAACGGAGAGGAAGTCCGGCTTTCCATTCCAGATAAAATAGCATCATAGGCGCCAAAACCAGGAATTGTTTTGTCAAACTGCTCCATTCCTTCTAAAAATGCTTTTTCACATTCCGCCGGCAGCAGCCCTCTTAAATTTGTCAGTGTGTAATCTCCTTTTATACAAGGAGAATTAAAATTTTTTGTATCAGGATTTTGGGCAGAAGAACAGTTTTTAACAAAATCGCCAAAATACTGTACTGGAATCTTACCTTTTCCAATTGCATAAGCCTTTTTTTCAAGCTGTCTTTGAAACTCCACACCCGCAAGCGGACTATTGTTTGCATAATCATTTGGGGTTACTTGAACAATAATCGCACTGTTAGCATTCGGGCCGCTCCTGTCTGAATAGCTCATTCCATTTACAGCAATTTGCCCCTCCTCGCTTGACGCATTGACAACATATCCTCCAGGACACATGCAAAAAGAGTATACACCGCGACCAACGCTGGTTTGTGCTGTCAGTTTGTAGGGCGCCGCTGGAAGTGCTGTTCCATGCTCCTTGCCATACATGCATTCATTGATAAGCTTCTGTGGATGCTCCACACGCATTCCCACCGCAAAGGCTTTTGCCTCCATAGATATCGAGATTTCGTTTAAGTACGCAAACGTATCTCTGGCACTGTGTCCGATTGCCAATACAACTTGTGTCGCAGGAAGCATTTCATGATTGTTGATAATGACTGCTTTGAGTGTCTGATCTGCAATCTGAAATCCTGTTACTTTCGCTCCAAACCGAACTTCACCGCCTGCTTCAAGAATAGCATTCCGCATATTTGTGACTACTTTTTTCAAAATGTCTGTGCCAATATGCGGTTTGCTTTCATAAAGAATCGACGCAGGAGCACCATACTGTGAAAAAATACGAAGGACTTCTTTGTTTCTGCCCTCCTTATCTTTGACTAACGTATTGAGCTTGCCATCAGAAAAAGTGCCAGCACCACCTTCTCCAAATTGTACATTTGATTCCGGATTCAAAATACCATTATTCCAAAATTTCTCAACATCTTGTGTTCTGGTGTCCACATCCTGTCCACGTTCTAACAGGATTGGTTTGTAACCATGTATCGCAAGCATATACCCGCAAAAAAGCCCTGCTGGTCCCATACCAATGATAACAGGTGCTTCTTTTAATAATTCTGTGCCTGGTGCAGGAAATTGATATGGTTTTTGAGCATAAATTACGGCTGTTTTGTTTTTGCATTGATGTACTGCTTTTTGCTCTTGGGTGTTATTTTTCAATACGACTCCCAGCGAATAAACATGAAAAAGCTGCGGCTTTTTTCTGGCATCAATGGAATGTTTCAGAATTTGAATATCCGATATCTCTGACAGGGAGATTCCTAATAGTTTTGCTGCTTTGTTCTTTAAGGTTTCTTTGCTGTCGCTTTTTCCCAAAATAACTTGTGTTTTTATTTGTTGTATAAGTATCATATTCTCTTCCTCTTTTCTTGTGTAGAAGCCGCTGTTCCTGCAATAGCGCCTGTTGTCCATGCCCATTGCAGATTGTAGCCGCCGCAGATTCCATCGCAATCCAAAAGTTCTCCGACAATATATACATGGCTGTTTTGTGTAGACCGAAAGTACTCATCTACTTCCCAGAGAGGAATGCCACCGCAGCAAACCTGAGCATTTTCAAAAGAATTGACGGATGCTGCTTCTACCCTAAAATCAGCAAGCTGACGGATGCAGCTGCGCACCCTCTCTATTCCAATTTTGTCTACAGTAATTTGTGAAGATATTCCGTTCTGTCTGCAAATCAGGGCAGACAGTTTTTTATGTACCAAACCAGATAAGAATTCTTCAACTGTTTTATGCGCATACGGTTTTATCATCTGGGCAGTTATTTCTTTTTCTGGTTGTACCAAATAGGACAAAAAATTAATGCAAACTGTGCACTTTTTACGTTCATATAATGCTCTTGAAACCTGTCTGCTGAATTGAAATACCGGAATGCCGGAGATTCCATAATCCGTAATTTGGAGCTCACCTTCTTCTTCTGCCGAAAGACCGTCTTCAATATAAAGTTTTAGTCTGCTCTGCACCCTTACTCCGGAAATAGACTTAAAAAATCCGCCTGTACATTTTATTTGAACCAATGCTGGCAGCGGCTCAATAATGTGATGCCCCAGCGTTTTTGCCAGTTGATATCCTGAACCATCTGAACCTGAAATAGGCGCCGCTTTCCCACCTGTTGCAAGAATCAATGTATCAAATCGGATCGTTTGTTTCTTTTTCTTGATAATACTATCCTTCTTGCTTGTTTGCCCTTTTGGTTCAGATTCACGAATACTATGAATAAAATAGACAGTCCCGCCGATTTCTTCAGGAACAATAGATGTAATTTCACAGTCTGTTTGTATCTGTACCCCGAGGCGGCTGCATTCGCTTCGCAGAACATCTAGCACAATTGATGCCTGTTCAGAAACAGGATATACACCACCATCTTTTTTTTCTTTTGTATACAGTCCAAGTTTTTGAAAAAAGCCGCGTGTTCTCTCTGCGTCAAATCTGGCAAGCGCATGATAAATTTTATTTAAAGACTGTGTATCACTGCTGTAATATTTACCATGCATATCGTTCATATTTGTCAGATTGCACTTGCCATTGCCTGTCATCAGAATCTTTTTTCCAACTCTGTCTTTGTGTTCGAGTATTGTGACTTCAGCACCGTTTTCCGCTGCAAAAATGGCAGCAGTGAGACCGCTTGCCCCACCACCTGCCACAACAATTTTATTAGCCATGTTTATTATCATATCCTTTCGTATTAACTGCTGTAGGACTCAATAAAATGATATACCTGCAGCTCTGTATCCATAAATTTTCCATTTTTCACTTCTACCCTGACATCTGCTGGAAGATTTGCCGGATTTAAACCTGTTCTGAAATATAACGTTTCCTTGTCATGTTCGTACACGCAGATTTCTCCATCTACTTCCATAATATAAAAACCAGAAAGTTCCTGTGTCGTATCATAGATTCTTAGTACTTTTATCTTATCTGCCGAAAAAAGCTCAAGATGCTGTGACTGGAAATGTTTTTCTCTGTCTTCAAGCGTTGGCGCAAGGCTGTCCTGAGCAAGTGCCGCTTCAAGCTCTTCTCTTTTTAAACCTACATATTTTGCTGGAAGTTTGCTTTCTTCCACATACACAGATCCATCCTTTTTATCAATATTTTCATAGATGCATACGGTATCAAATGTTGTGGTAATGTTCATTTGTTGAACCTGAGAGAGCTCTTTGGAATCTGTTTCTGCATCATTTCCAGAATTGGACAGACTACGATTCTTGTTCAAATCCTCCTGTACGATATCTTCCTCATTTGGAAATCCAGATACCGTGTGTCGTTTCCACATTAAAGTTATTACCAGCGCAGCTACCAGTATCAATATAAAAAATAAGCCGATCTTATACCTTTTTTCCATCAGCAGCCTCCATCCTGAACGTTGTTAATTTGGCGTCTTTGATATAGTATCAGCTTATTTTCACTTTTTATTCGTTTTCTTTATAGATTACTGTTATTGAAAAACAGTGACCAATTCTGTTTGTTACATTAACCGAAACATTTTTGCAATCGACAGTACTGTTCTTCCTCCGGGCATACTTCGCAAATCCCGCTCATTAATTCCCTTTAAAAGTATCAATGTTATAAAATAAACAATCATACCAATAATAATTCCCAAAATTACGGTAAGCACGTTTCCTGCAACTTTAGAAAGCAGCAAGTTTATCAGCCAGATGACTCCGCCCATCACAGCAGATGCAATGGCAGGAATTATAAAAGTACGTGCCAGTTCTTGTTTGTATCTGAGATATTTGCGTATTGACAACGCATTTAAAACACAGACAATTGCTGCAAATAAAATATTGGCATATACAACCGCATTGATACCCATTCCCAGTTCCAATGTACCATACAAAAATACAATATGGATAGCAAGTGAAATAGCGGCGTTTCGCACTGGAATCCGCATTCTGTTTATGCCCTGAAGCACACCATTGGTTAGCGTTGACATTGTATAAAATACCACAGACACCGAACCAACATGGAGCATACTTACGGCCATATCAACTTCTCCCTTAAATAATGTAGCAATGATAGGGCGTGCAAGCACGGTCAGTCCAACAGAACTTGGAATCGCTACAAGCATCGTAAAGCGCATAGCCTGTCCAATTCTGTCTTTTGCCTGTGCATATTCCTCACGCACCATTAAACCAGTAAGAACAGGAACAATCGAAGAACACATTGCGTTTGCAAGTGCTATCGGCACATTCACTAAAACACGATATTTACCAGAATATACCCCCCAATTATATGCTTTTACATCTTCCAATCCTTTTTGTATCATGACACTGTTATAAATCCTGATATCTAGCACATTGCTGATATTATATACCGTTGTACTTAGAAGCACAGGAAGTATTGTCATAAGAATTATTCCAAAAATCTGAACATAACTGTCTGTTCTTCCTTTAGCCCCGCTCATACTGCGTTTTTTTGTTCCCCGTCTGTATATTGCAAATACAAACATCAAGAATAACAGACCAATAACAGAACCAACTACGGGGCCAAGCGATGCCCCGGCAGCGCCATATGCAGGCGCGTAGTCTTCATCGTGCAGCAGTGCACCAACTTTGCTTCCATGATCATATAATACAGACGCTCCCACAATGCTGCCTATCAGTACGAAAATTTGTTCTAATACCTGGGAAACTGCAGTTGGCATCATAGTGCCTAGTCCTTGAAAATATCCTCGAAATACACCCATTACTGAGACAATCAGCAATGCTGGACCAAGAATTTTGAGTGCCAGAGCACTTTTGGGTTCCAGCATTACATCTGCCGCCAAAAAATCCCCAAATAATTCACAAATTAAAAATGTTGCTCCACCTGCTGCTACTGCAAAAATCATAGCGCATTGAAACGCTCTTTCTGCACTTTTATACTGCTTTTTATTTATTTTGGATGATACAACCTTTGATACCGCAAGCGGCAGGCTGTAACAAGAAATAATAAGCATCATGGCATATACCTCATATGCCGCGGAATAAAATCCATTGCCCTTATCCCCTATGATGTGTTCCATAGGGAAGCGCCTTGCTATACCTATAATTCTCGAAAGTATTCCTGCCATAGCAAGAATACTTCCCTGAATAATAAAATTAGACTTTTTCTTCATTGAACTGCTCTCCTCAGCCTAAACTGTCACGCCAAATCTACCCATTTGTTCATGATTCTCTTGTTATTCCAAGCCTGCTCAGGATTTCCTCCTGTCTGTATTCCATCACTGCTGCCTCCTCTGGTGTCATATGGTCATAACCCAAAAGATGAAGCATACTATGTGTTATCAGAAAAGCGTACTCCCGTTTGGGAGAATGTCCATATTCTTCTGCCTGTTCATATACTTTGTCAATCGATATCACAATATCTCCAAGACATAATTCTCCGCTTTCAGGGTCAAAATAATCTTCGGCTCTGTGTTCAATCTCTGAGAAATCAGCGGGTGCTGCATAGTCTACATTTGGAAATGACAGCACATCTGTAGGGTTGTCTATTCCCCGAAATTCATGATTCATCGCATGAATTCCATCATTGTCTGTCAAAATCACATCGACAGTCGCTTCATACGGACATTTTTCATATTCCAATGTCTCTTTGATTACATCTTCTGCAATCTCTTCCACATCAAATGGAAGCTCCTTCTCCGTCTCATTCTCTACGCAAAAAGTCATAGTATCATTTTCTCTCCTGTATTTATATTCTAAATTCTATTTATCTAAAAATACTGCTTCTATCTTTGTTTTCCCTTTCTTTTGATTCACAATCTTATTATTTGCGAAATGGCATGCTTGTCTTTCTTGAATATGTTCTATTTTTATGAGGGATTTTCTTTTCAGAGCTTTCATTTAGTCTGCTTTCATAATCCTCATAAGCTTTGACGATCTTCTGAACAAGAGGATGCCTTACAACGTCCCTGCTTGTCATTCGAATAAATGCGATATCATTTATCCTTCCAAGCACCCTTTCGGCTACATCGAGTCCCGACTGTGTTCCAACAGCCAGATCTTTTTGGGAGGCATCTCCTGTGACAATGACCTTTGAACCAAATCCTATTCGTGTCAAAAACATTTTCATTTGCGCTGGGGTCGTGTTTTGAGCCTCGTCCAGAATAATATATGCATTGTCAAGAGTACGCCCGCGCATATAGGCAAGCGGCGCCACTTCAATCAGGCCCTTTTCCATGTTTTTTTGGAAATTTTCAGCTCCCATAATCTGATACAATGCATCATACAAAGGTCTTAAATAAGGATCTACCTTACTTTGCAAATCACCAGGCAAAAATCCAAGCTTTTCTCCCGCCTCTATAGCGGGACGCGTCAAAATAATGCGTTCAACCTCATGGTTTTTGAAAGCCGTGATTGCCATAGCCATAGCCAGGTACGTTTTTCCTGTTCCTGCTGGTCCTAGCCCAAATACAATCATTTTGTCTTTGATTGCCTCGATATATTTCTTTTGTCCAAGTGTTTTGGGTTTGATTGGTTTCCCAGCTATTGTGTGGCAAATGCATTCTGAATCAATTTCCAGAAGGGCCTCATCTTCCCCTTCTTTTGAGAGCTCCAATGCATAGGTCACATTTTGTTCCTGTATGGTGTTTCCTCTTTTGGAAAACTCCACCAGCTCATCTACTAACCTTGCTGCCTTTTGAACCGCAGACTGTCCCCCGCTGATTGTGACCGCACCATTTCGGTCTGTAATCACCACCTTCAAATCATCTTCTATTTTTCTGATATATGCATCATTTTCCCCAAAGATATTCTGCATATCATCTGCATCAATCTGCATTCTAATTTGAAAATCTGTCAATGTCTGTTACTCCTTTACCTCTGCACTTCCAATTGGTGAAGAATGTCCTGTAGACTTTATCACCAATAAATCACCTATCAATTCCATACTATTACTATTTTGTACTATTTTAACATTTTTTTCAACAATTTGTACCCCTTTTTCCTCTAAACCTGAAATAAATTTTTGAAAATTTTCTGTTAACAAGTTTTTCATCTCGTCTTTTGAGTATGTAAGATACTTAATGTAGTATTCTTTTCTGTCAATTTTCCCGTAATATGCGGGAAGATAGATATTGTCAAGCAATACAACCTGATGTTTGTCTGTGACTGTTTCGTACAACGTGTTTTTTTCACCTTTCAAAAAATCAATCACAGGCAGCGCATCAATGTGATAACCAAATACCTCCGCAAATCCTACCTTGGCATTGTTTCCTGTATACGTTATCACGGGATAGCTGTCCTTGAGAAGAAAACGGTATTCGATCGGTGTTCTGATACAAATATCAGCATCCGCATCATAAATCTGATAATCAATAACACTAAGGCTTTCATCATAGACTGGAACGCTTCCTTCCACAAGAATCTGTCCTTTTTCAACGGAATCACCTGCTTTCACTTTTGGAACTCCATTTCTAGTAATAATTGATGTGATGGTTCCCGCTTCATCTGCCACAATATTTGTCCCTTTGGTAACGATTGGCACAGGTTCTGTTTTTTCATTTTCTTTTACTTCAATATAAAGCTTGGTGCCCTCAAAATAAATCGAAGTCCATGTTACATTTTGAAATGATTCACGAAGTTTTTTTTCTTTCTCTTCACAATTTAGACTGCTTTTCCTCATACCGTAATGAATATCTTCCCGCTCCAAAAAATCCGATAGTTCATCGTCGCTGACCTGAAGATTTCCTACATATTCAATTGCCCAGACATAATTTGTGACATGGTGAAGCATCCCCAAACAGATAATAACTCCTGCAAAAAAAATAATCCTTTTCTTGATAAAAGGAAAATAAAAGGGTAGTCCTTTCTTTTTTAGGACATGTGCTTTGGTACTTGTTTTTTTGAGTAAAGGGGGCATTTTCAGAAAATCAGAGGCATACGCCTCACACATACAGATATTGTTCTCTCTTTTGATACCCCATAAATTAATATCATGCATCCTGCACATATTCAAAAAGCGTTCAATATAATCTCCGCCAAGCCTGATCACCAGGCAGCCTCTGACTAGACGTATCCATTGATTCTGCAAGATTTTCACCTCAGATTTCCCTTATCACCTTTATCTCCTTGATATGTCCTGATATTTTCATATCCTCATTGGAGAAATGCTCTATCATCAGGCATTCTCCGCTGACACAATATTTGACATGATTCCCTTTTATGAGAATATTTTGGCAGGTGTAGGATACAATTCCCTTAAAATTCTCAACAAACAGTTCGGAATCTCCAATCATGTGAAACAGCGTAGCATTTACTACCATATCCTTTGGCAGCGAAAACGCATCTGCAAAGCGTTCTCCTGCACTTATCATATCCTGCCGGAATATATCACGTTTACTCATATCAGCACCAAAAAAATGAAGTATAGGTTTTCTATACTTCATTCTATGTCTTTTATTCAATTACTATTCCCTTGATTAAAGGCTTTTTTTCCACCGGATTTTGATCAATGGTATAGGCATTTAGAAAACGTTCTTTTGCTATTTCTAGCTTTTCTGCGTCATTTGCATATATCGTTGCAAGAGAATCGCCCTTCTTGACTGCATCTCCCACTTTTTTGTGAAGCACCAGACCAACAGACAGATCGATTTCACTCTCCTTTGTCTCGCGGCCGCCGCCCAATATCAATGAACAAATTCCAATTTCATCGCAGATAATTTTTTGCACAAACCCATCTGTGGGTGAAGCAATCTCTTGAATCAAAGAAGCTTGTGGAAGCTTTTCAGGATGATAAACCAATTCTTTGTCACCGCCTTGTGCAGAAACAAACGCAGCAAGCTTCTCAAGTGCGCTTCCATTTTCAATGACATCTGCAAGCAATTTTTCTGCATCTTCTCTATTTGGGGCGATTCCTCCTGCTACAAGCATATAGGAACCAAGCGTCATACAAAGTTCAACAAAATCTTTAGGACCATTGCCCTTAAGCGTATCAATTGCTTCTTTTACCTCAAGTGCGTTTCCAACAGCATATCCAAGCGGCTGATCCATATCAGAAATAACCGCAATTGTTTTTCTGCCGGCGCCGTTTCCAATCCGAACCATCTCTTGCGCCAGCGCGAAAGAATCTGCTTCCTGTTTCATAAATGCACCGCTTCCCGTTTTTACATCCAACACAATTGCATCAGCGCCTGCGGCAAGCTTTTTGCTCATGATGGAAGAAGCAATCAGAGACATATTATCGACAGTAGCTGTGACATCCCGAAGTGCATAAAGTTTTTTGTCTGCCGGCGCCAAATCAGCAGTCTGCCCCATGATGGAGATGCCGATTCGATTTACATTATCCTTAAACTGCTGTTCTGAAATAGCTGTTGAAAATCCTGTAAAACTTTCTAACTTGTCAATCGTTCCGCCTGTATGTCCTAAGCCGCGTCCACTCATTTTTGCCACTGTTACACCCGCGGCTGCTACCATAGGAGTCAGTGCAAGAGATGTTTTGTCTCCTACTCCTCCTGTTGAATGTTTATCGACTTTGATGCCATGAATTCCACTTAAATCCAACATATCTCCGCTCTTTGCCATTGCCATAGTGAGCGCAAGTGTCTCTGCCTGGTTCATTCCCTGAAAATAAATTGCCATCATCATAGCTGATATTTGATAATCAGGAATCTCACCTTCTGTATAGCCTTTTATCATGAAGTTAATTTCTTCATCACGCAAGGTACCCCCATTTCGTTTTTTCATAATCAGATCGTACATTCTCATCGCATAAGTACCTCCCTGTTTTCTTCATTTTGCTGTTGAAATATGAAAATCAACAACCATTTAGCCTGCTCAATCTGTAAAAAATTTCGTTTTTTTGTATCAATGAGTGCTGTAATCGCAATTTCATATTATATAAAAATATTATACATAGGAAATGGGCAAATTACAAGTATTGACAAGGTTCATTCTCCCTGTTATTTATTGCTTTTATTCCTATAAAAAGAAAGGCTTGCAAGTGCAAAACCAAATGGTACAACCGCATAGCCCGCATTTACTCTTCCGCCATGAAAAAGCACATAACCAGCGCCAATGAATGTTAAAATCGTAAATACAATACTAACTATAAGTGCTAAATTTTTGACAACATTATTCATAGCTTTCTCCTCTTCCTTTTATAAAACATCACCATTTCGTATCAATGTTTAAATATTTATGAATCAATTCCTTTGCCTGAACAAACCTATCAAGATAATCTCCATCAATACAATGATAAGGGGTCTGATATTTATCAAATAAATCCTTAATCTGTCTGCTGTATTTCTCCCTGTCATTTGCAATCTTTTCATTTCTGGTTCCGTCCTGTACAAATGTAATTGTTGGTTCCAAAAACAAAATCAAATCCCATATTGTGATTGCGTGAATTGCTTCAGCCAGCTTCGTACAAGCGCTTATTTCTTCTTTATTCGTTAACAAAAAATTCGAATAAAATAAGGTGGTCAGTGCATCTGTATCCACAAATAAAATCCGGTTACTGTAGTTTGCCGCATCCATAATATGAATTTTCTGCCGAATTAGATTTTCATACAGATCTTCTACAATCATCAAATCTTCGCCGCCTGCATATTCACAAGTATCTCTGCCCACCTCTGCAACAAAATTGGTATTGTATGCAGAAGCCAGATTTTGAACCAATGTTGATTTACCAGTACTTTCACCACCAACTACCAAAACTTTCCGTGTGTAATAAGCTTTGCAGACATTGGGCACATAATCCCAATTGCTGCTTGCCCATTCCCTTATCTGTGTAGAACTAATCGGTACTTCTTGCCGTTTGAAGTAAATGACCTCTGATTCAGGACAATATAGACTTTCAAATCGATTTGTTCCTAGGTAATCATCACCGCAGAAAACAGCATCTATCGGTTTGCCGATTGCATTTTTTATATCATTGGCGCCCTTTTCCCAAAAGTAATCTGTATTGTACGCTTCCTTGCTAACCGCTGTATCTTCTATGAGAAGAAGCTTTATATTGGGCAAGTGCTTTGTGCTGTTCAAAATCCAGCGGTAGCGCAGTTCCTTGCTTGTGCTTTCCCTTCCTTCACACCAGCTAATCACTACATATAATTCCTCGCACATTGCAGATGCCTTGATAATATCATGAATATGCCCAATATGAAGTGGGTCAAATGACCCGCCATACATTCCGATGTTGTATTTCATATCAAACTCCTTTTCTGTTCGTATCGGTGCTTTTTGCTGCTTCTTTTTCCCATTTCACAAGCATAATAACAGCATTTCCCAGATAAATGACCCACATCAAAAGCGTCGCAATATTATCACTTCCTGATGCAAAATTACACCACCACATATAGACACTAAAGATATCTACTGCTACCCAAATCCACCATTGTTCTGCAAACATACGAATACTGACAATCATTGCAATCACAGAGGATACCGTTGTAAATGCATCTACAAATGGCATTGCGTCTCCTAAACGCACCAAAATTAATCCATACAAATATGTACAAACAAGAATAGACAACACCAAAATAAGCTTACTCATCCAATTCATGTGCCTTTTTTCAACTTCTTGTGTCTCTTGATTCATATGTTTCTTCCATACATAAAAACCAACAAACTGCATCGGCACATAATACAATGCATTCAGCATTGTTTCTCCATACAAAGCAGCCTGATATGAAATAATTGCATATAATACTGTATTGATAAGACCAAAAATATAAGCAGATAATTTTCCCTTTCCAGTACATACCACACATGCAACACCCGTTACCGCGGAAACGATACCCATTATGGAATCTCCCCAATAAATGCTCAATCCCATAATTACCGCACATGCAAGTATTAACCAAAAGAGCTCCCATTTTTTCCAGCCTTCGATTTCATTTCTTATAAATTTCTGAATCGTTTTCAAATGTTCCTCCTTAGACCTTTATATACAATTCAACCCCCTTTTTAATCTACTCTAATGGCATATGTCTGTAATTCCCCAATCCTACGCTGTCAAATTCATCTTTTCCTGGTTCTATGCATACACCCATTTTTCGCAATATCTGGTTGATTATCCCTTCTTTGTCAGATGGACCTTCTATTCTCTCTCCATTTTCAAACAGTACGCCTGCCTGTGTGCCAACACCGCCAAAATAATCTGTTTCCAGATATGCCAACATTCCATTCTTTGAGTAAGGCTGTAAGATTTGTTCCCAAATCGCAGAGGTTAAAAGCAGAAACCTGTAATCGTTTAATGTGTCCTTTGTATTTGCCATTTCTTCAATATCATCAAAGAATTGATTTGTTAAAAAAATCATTGCAAATTGTTGTTTGAGAGGAATCATATTTGCCGCGTCCCAGTTTGATGCGATGTTTTCAAGGATATTTATTTCACCTATAAAAATCTGAATACAATGTCCCATATAACGCCTCACATTTCTTGTAAATTTTATTCAATTCTGTATGTCTTATAAATTTAGAAAAATCTCTGGTACAGATTTTTTTCTAAATTTATATTTCTGTACTTTGGTTAATGGTATTTCATAGTGGCTGCTGGTCTTGGAGTATTTTCCACTCAAAATATCTTTATAAAGCGTATCAATAAACCGTAATTCCCGTAAGCTAATTCCAACCACATCATTGATTAATTAGTACAC
>CAJUKA010000094.1 GCA_910586585.1 uncultured Lachnospiraceae bacterium | reverse complement strand
TAAGCGCATGACCCAATGGCTTATCACTATTTTTGATGAATTAAAGTTTAACTAGATTTCAAAACCGCTTTACTTGTGAAGAAACACGATTCTAAATTTAACGGAGGAATTTTAAGTGAATAAAAATAATATTAAGGATTATAGCAGAAAAATATCTGAACGTATGTGGAATCTGCCTGATAAGGGTGAACTTGAGAGTCATCGTGAAGAAACTTATATTGATGATATTATTCAGAAAAGTCATATAGAGAGAAAACTTCTTGATAATTTAGAAGGTATAGATACTGTTTTTGACGCTGGTGCAGGTTGTGGACGATTTTCCATTCTTCTTGCAAAACATGGTCGCCGAGTTACACATTTTGATATTTCTCAGCCTATGATAGACAAAGCAAAGGAACTGGCAGAGCAAGCGGGTGTCATTGACAGAATAACTTTTGTAAAAGGCGCACTGGAAGATTTAAGTGATTATACAAATAAATCCTATGATATGGTTGTTTCTTTTGATGCACCAATTTCATATACCTATCCGAATCAGGAACACGTTATCAGTGAGCTTGTGCGCATTGCAAAAAAACGTATTATAATAAGTGTAACAAGCCGTTTGGGCAGTTTGCCGTATCTTGCTAATCCGATTCAGAAAAATCAATTTATACTGAATGAACATTCTGACGACCCTTTTGTACAATGGTGTATATCAAACAGACAAAATGCAATAGATACTTTTAATTTTCAAAAAAGCAATATAGAAAAACTGATGACAGACGGACTTATGGGAGGAGAAAACGAAATAGCCGAATATGAAAAAGGAGGCAATCCGTGGTGTATAACATATACTTTTATGCCAAATGAATTAGAAAGTTTACTCCGCCGCTTTGGAGTGAAAAATATAGAGCTGGCAGGTCCTGGAGCATATGCAAGAACAGTTCCGCATGAATTACTTGTAAAAATAATGAATGATTCAAAACAACGATCAGATTTTTTAGATGTTTGCTATAAATATGATTCAAATCAATATGTCTGTGGTATGGGTAAAGACAATTTGTTGGCAAAAGGCGATTTATAAACTATAATTCCTACCACTAGTTATGCCGTTACATTAGTAATGATTATTTAGTTTTTTGGTTAAAAAACGCAAATTTATAACATTGGTGTAAATTAGGGGCGATTATCTCGCCCCTCTGTCTTTTTTCTTTGTAATATTTTCCGACTGTTTTCTGAAACCGCTTTTTGATAATTCTGTATTCTCTTATGCACACTGTCGTTTGTCGATTTGTTTCCATAGTTTTCTTCCCACTTGGATGTTTTCTCCTGATAATCTGCATAAGCACTATGGGATTTGTGGTAAGTACGGTAAAACTCCTGCACATTCTGATAACCATACCTTTTGCCAATGCCGGATAAGCCGATTTTTATATGCTATTTTTGAATCAAACCATAATCTGCAGCACATTTTATTAATCCATCTATAGCAGAACTAAACTTTATATCGTGTTTTTTAGCTTTATCACAGTTCATCCATAAGTTATGCCTTGCGGGAATATCCTCTAACTTCACTTTTTTACCCAATAAATCAATTAATTGTTGCGTAATATCATACATTGATTTCGTTGTTTCACTTCCAAAATTATATACATTGCCTGGTAAAGAAATGACTTTCTCCATGTTTTCCACTACTTCTTTCAAATACGTAATCCCCCTGAACTGTCTGGAACTAAATGAGACCATTTCTTTGGCATTAACAAGGTTCATGAAGTAATTTGATTTTTTTAAATTGTAATCATACATCCATTCAGCACGCAGCATAACTGCATTTGGATTGATTTCTAATACCCGCTGTTCCATTTCTAGCTTATGTTCTGCATATATATTTCCCGGTTTTACCATATCTTCTAAATATGGGCCTTCATCGTTACATCCGCTATAAACCTGATCGGAACTAAAGCAAATTAATTTTTTATTCTTTGCTGCTTTTGCAATACAAACTGGAATGTGTACATTTGCATAATAGGAAGCATCTGGATCGGCCTGACACGCTCCTATATCAGAAATAGCAGCAGTATGAATAATAACATCTGCATCGCTTTCTCCAATTATGCGATTTATCCCTTCTTGCGTTATATTGCGAAGTGATGGAGCAGCAACTGTATCCTCACACATTTCCATTATTTTATGGCCAACAAATCCATTTGCACCAGTAATAAGTATCATTGAGTCCTCCGTGATTATATTTTTTCTGAATCCTGTAATCTTCTGCTCTTTCACCTTCAATTACAGTACAACAATCGTAATATTTTAAATCATTTCTTTTCACTATTATTCCACCATACTTTTTCGTGTGCAAATATATCAACAATAATTTCTTTTTCATCCACTAAAACATATCCCATAAATTATTCCTCCATCTATATCTTTGTCTGTACTGTTTTTCGCATTGACTTTTATCTAATTTTAACCTATTGTGCTACTTATATAACCCAAACTGCCAGACCAAGATGGTTTTGTGCAAGAGCCCTGAGACCCTCCTGGTCATCCACTGAGGCAAGGGTGATTCATACTCTTCTCCTAATCTCTTCTGGTGTGAAAAGCTCCTCAAGAACCACTTCTGTATCAACATCTGCTACAGCTTCATCATCAATATCCTCAAAATCACGTAGACGAACTACTCGTCTTTCTCTTATCTCTTGGCACTGTTTTCATGACTTTCCTTACTATTACTTGATCAATTCGCTTAATCCTCCATAGCAACTTACATATGCACTTTTTCTTGCTCTAGTAAGAGCGACATAAATCAGACATTTCTCTCCTGTTCTAAACTCTTCCAAAGAAATATCATCTTCGAAATCATCCTTTGTTCCAAAAGGGAGTACTTTTTTATTTACAGCTGCTGCAAATACATGATCAAATTCCAAACCTTTTACACGATGCATTGTTGCAATACGAACACCATCAAAGGTTCTATCGTCTGTCTTATTTGCCTTTATCTCATATGACTTAATTCCAGCGTTCTGAAGACCTGAAACATAATTGTCAAGTAATCTATGCGTTCTTGCCACTATGCAAATATTTTTCTGCTCAGCTCCTGCGGCCTCTAATTCTCTTATTTTACGAATGATATATCCCATCTCCAGCTCAGGGGTAGAAAACTCTTTTATTTCTGGTCTCTCGCCATGAGTAAGTGATTGGCAGCCTTTTCCGTTATCATAATTTTCATCCAAATCATCAAATGATACGCCGTTAAGCAGGCCAAAAGCAAATTTACGTATTTCCTCAGTTGTTCTATAGTTAATTCTAAGATAACTGCTTCGTCCTCGTACATTGATTCCACATTTTGATAAAACAGCTTTATTTTTATAAATACGCTGATGTGAATCTCCTACGATAAAGATATCATTCTCATGCTCATCACCAGCAAGAGTTCTTAGCAACCTGAAGGCACTTGGACTGAGATCCTGTCCTTCATCAACAATCACAGAAACATATTGGCCTGCAAGGTTCTTCTTTTCAATGATCTTTCTACACTCATACATAGCAGTTTCAACATCTCGATATTGCTTTTCATTCATGATATTCTGATATTCCTCAAATACTTCCCATATTTGAAAACGTACCTTCCTGTCAAGACGCACTCCTCGTCCAATTCTTGATGCTTTGCAATAGGCAGCCTTATCATACACTTCCTGAGCCTGAACGATTTTTACCCACTCATCCTTATAGAAATTCTTTATGAATGTTAAATTTCCCCCAACAAGAGATAGAGCTTCTTCCCATGCCTTATCCGACTCGTCATCATATACAACCTGATATTCATATCCCTGCTGTCTAAGGAAATTTGAAACCCAGGCATCAAGATTGATAACCTCAATTTTTCTCATTTCCTCTGCAGTACAAATCTTTCTAAGATTATCCTTTATATCTTCTGCCAAGTTTTTTGTATATGTTGTAAAGAGAATTTTTTCCCCATTCTTAAGGTCCGCTACAAGTTTCTTGGCTCTGTGCATAGCTACAACAGTCTTACCTGTTCCTGCTCCACCTAAAACCCTGGCTGGACCATTAAACTTTTTATTCACAACTCTTCTTTGTGTTGGGTGAAGAAATATTCTCCACTTTTCAAGAGGTTCTTGCATAATAGCTTCAAGTTCCTCTTCTCCTTCTACAATGACAAAGCTCTTCTTACTTGCATCAGTCTGTAATGCCGCGGAAAAATCACCTGCATTGATATCTACAGTCTCCTGTTCTGGATATAACTCTGACAATATTTCATCAATTGCAAATCCATTACCAATCCATTCCAATCCTTCATAGGCTTCTTCCGGTATAAAAGGTTTTTTAGCATAAAGGTCTTCCAATGTTTTGATACATTTTATCATCGGAATCTGTTCTTCCGGTAATCCGATTCTTGCATATACCTCCTCTGATACTGCATCAAAAAGACCTGGTTCTTCTGCAGCTTCTTTTTCAACGACTACTTCTTGTACATCAAAAATCTGTACACTACCTGTCATTTTATTTACTGAGCACTTTTTCCTCTTTGCCCAATCATAAGCTTCGTCGTGATGATCAACCCAAAGTAAGATAAATACTCCACTTTCAGGTTGGCGTGCCACTATTGCTCTATAAGTATCATCAATTTTTACTGAGCAGATATTCTTATCTATTCCAGCCTCAATCTTCTCAAAATGAATTCCTGGATGCATTGGATTATTTCTAAATTTATTGAAAAACGCTGTTACCTTCCCTTGCTTCTGGCAAGGTAATGCTGCATAAGAAGTTAGAAAATCTGCAGATATTGCTACTGTAGGTCTATGATTCATTTACTCTACCTCCAAAAACGTTAATATCAACCTTTTCACTGCTGTATAGTACAGTCCATCCCTTTGTTTTAAATGTATTTGCACATTCTTCTTGCTCTGGAAGAAGCCATGCAACCTTTTTATCCGTCCAAGCCATTTCAGATTCTGCTATTGTTGCTCCTGTGTTATCATCTGCAAGTTCAAATCCTATTGTATCTGGTGCCGGAATCCCATTCTTCTTCATTTCTGTTGCACATGTTACAGCAATATCGTCAATGAAGTCCTCCATAATATCATTCCATGATTCATCAATTACAATCTCTGATATGTCTTCAACTACCAGTTGATTTTCCTCGGAAATAATGCTGCCTAACACTGTGTATATCGCTTTACTCATACCAAGTTTTGTCAAGAAAGTCACGGAACTATTAAACTGCATTACATTTACAAAATGCCAAAAACCATTCCAGTCTGCCTCATACTTATCTGTTCTGGTAGCTGGATCATCATCAAGTATAGCTATAATCTTTGCTGGTGCTCCCATTTTTAATACGGACATATCCGCAAGAGACACCTCTGCAAGCATTTCAAGATTTCCCATATCCTGTCTTGGTTTCCATACACCAAACATAGCCTGTCCAAAATCATTTACTTCTTCGATTGAATTCAGCGCATTGAGGACTGCCTGACATTTGCTCTTCCACTCTCCATAAACGACCTGATTTCTCATCAAAGAAGCGTCCATAATAGACATTGCAAACGCCTTTGCATGTACAGTGAATAACTCCTCAGCAGTTGGTGTTGCTAAATAATCTACTAACAATTCAAATGCATTTTCCTTTTCGGGTCTGATACATTCAGCATTAGCACTTTTTACAGCTGACATATAAAGTTTTCCTGAAGGCATTTTCGCAGAGATCAATGTATCCGTTCTATAATCTCCCTGATCCTGATAAATCGTTTGAACGTCTTTATATGTAAGTGACCATACTCTATATTTTCCCGAAAGCATAATAGCCATTCGCTTAAGGGTATCTTCTTCAGCAATATCCTTGTGGTAGTAAAATCCATCTGTAAAAATGGCAATCGGTTTCTGATCCCCAGTTGTTCTCTTAGGTCTAAGTACAAAATCAGGTCTGGATTGCACTTCGACTCCCATAGATACATCAAAATCCACCTGTGGTTCTATTGTCCAAAGTGCATCACCAACCTGCAAAGAATATCCTTCTTTTTCATTTACCAAAATCTTATGAATCCTAACAGGCCTTTCCGAAGTGCTTAGTTTTTCAAATGCACCAACAAACCTTCTCTCTAGCTCACTATCAAATAAATGATTTGTATCAACCTGAGCCAGCTTCTTGATCTCAACTCGATTATCTTTGCCACTTAAAATTTGTTTCAATAAGCTGATAGCTGTATTTCTTGAAATTTCTCCTATGTGCTGGCTTTGTCTATATGCATATAAACACCTATAACAACCATCTTTTTGCGGATCATCATTACAGCTACAGTGTTCCATTGTCTCTAAAGCAAGTGTAAATACATCAAAGATTCCATTCTGATCATTCATAAGCTGCTTTAAGTATCCAGTTCCACCTGGGACAGAATCATAAATTACCAAATACTGTTTTCTATAATCTGCGTCTGGTACAGGAACCTCACTAACTGTTGCTCTTAGGTGATCTACGTTACCAAATTTCTTCTTCATACCCAACATAAATGCCGCTACAAACGACTCAACTCTAACATTTGATGCGTCCATAGTTGTGGCTGGTATCAAAAGACGCAATGCCTCTGTCTCAAATTCTCTATATAAGAACAGACACTCTTCGTAAGGATCTGAAATAATTGTATTATCCTTTACCATCTTACAAAATCTGGAATGTTTTGGTTGTTCTCCTTGTACTTGAATCTTTCCACAATATTTGCAAATAGTAAACCCTTTTCTAACTCCCTCACGACCGGCAACAAAGAGCTTATCACCTGTGATAGACTGTTCCCCAAAATTAATCTCTCGCATATTTGCCTTTTGAAGAAACTCATAGCCAAATGAAAACTCATCATTATCCATCTGGTATGCATGGATCACATCTTTATCATCATCAACCTCAACAAGCAATTCCTTGTCATAGAAAATAGTTGCTCTGTCATCACTTTCGTCTCCAATTTGACTCTCTTCCTCCTTCATGTTTGAATAAACCATCTGGACTTTGAACATGGATCTCACCTGACCAGCATCAGCCCATCCAGAATTGCCACACTTAGGACATGTTCCTGCCGGAGCACTAGAATTTTCAATTGCAGCATGCGAACAATTGGGACATAGTCTCCATGGCTCCGCCTTTGCAGTATTAATGTCCACCTGATCAATCGTCAGCTTGTGCCCACCTGCATAAAATGTATTTAATGGCGCAAACTCACTAATAGCTGATGATGCAGCTCTGCTGAATTCATAAGAAATCGGAGTGTATTTCTTTTTACCTTCGTTTTCTTCATCTTTATCAATTCTGGTTACAATAGCTTTTAGTACAATTCCAGCCTCAGGGAATGCATAGTTTGGTAACAAACCTGAATCGGACAGAAAATTGAATACGTCCTTCTCGTTTATATTTTTTACTATTTTAGACCAGGCTCCGCGCTCAGCTTTAAGCTCTTTTATTTGCTCATCATATGATGAATCCTGAGGTTTCGCCTCAAATTCTTTTATCATTTTACTGAGATTTTTTATGCTCTCCTGAATACCGTTACGCTGTTTCTTCAGGTCAAGAAATTCATTATATATTCTGATATGCATGGGGCTCTTTGTTGTTCCTTCGCCCATGGCAAATGCCTTGATATCATTAATAGAATTCTCATCCAATCCACCATTATTAACAGAAAATGTCTGAATGAACATTCTTACCAGTTTTGCCATATTTGTCTGAACATAGTAAAGAAAATTATTTGGAAATCTATCCTTTGTGGTCTCATTTAATTTTGCAAGACATGCCCCCACATTTTTTGGAATGAATGCGTTTCCACTCTTTACCCAACAGTCCATGCAATAAGCCGTAAACTGACGAGCCAACACAGCAGAAGCCTGTAAAAATACTTTTGGCGGTTCTATAGCTCCTGCAATCATTTCCATTGGAGCCTGATAAAAATACAGATCATGAGGTCTTGCATTTGCGATTGCAACTGTAAGAGCATTTCCGTCTTTACGTCCTCCGCGCCCTGCTCTTTGAGCATAATTTGCCTGTGCAGGCGGAATCGAACTTAAAATGACTGTTGATAAATCACCAATATCAATACCCATCTCCAATGTAGGGGTACAAGATAATAAGTTCACATCCCATGGGTGCTTATCTTCTTTCGGCTTTTTAAATGTTCTTTCTAATTCTTCTCGATCATCACGCTCCAGCAAGCCTGTATGCTCTTTTGCAACAATTCGAACGAACTCTCCTTGACTGTAAAGCTTTCCGTAGAAATCTAAATCAGATTTTTCAATCACATGCATGTGTCCATTGCAATCATGTCTTGTACAACATGCCCCTTCAAATATCTGCGCATTATCTTCAGATATAGATATTTGACCGCCACAGACATCGCAAACCATCTGTTTAACATTTCGCACAATCTTACATTTTTGTGGATTAATCGACCAGACATCTACATTATCCGATGTTTCAGTTTTGTCTAATACACTTACTTTTGTCAATTCTTCTAATATTATTTTCATAATATCAAAAGAATCTGATTCCAAAGAAAACTCCGGTAAATACTTGTTTATCCATCTTCCATACCAAGAACGACTGTCTGGTTGATCAAAGCCTTTCATCTTCTTGGTCCCTCTGTTTACAGCAACAAATTTTGGAACATTAAGACCACGGTTTACTCCAGGCATCCACTTCTTTCTATCATTACTGAGAAAATAATAATTTGCTCCGCTTTGAATAAACTGTTCATATACATAGTATGTAAAAGCTCCATTTACTTTCATCTGATAGAGGACACCCATTACCATTTTATTAAATGTGGCGGCGTCTGCACTCTGCAAACGACCAACTTCATTTGCCACTCGCTCTGATATTGCCGGAATTGCCTCGCCAAAATCAAATGAAAGAATGGAACATCCAGCCTTATCCAGAGTACGACCTATTCTTGACAAGATTCCATATTCCATCAAAGTCTCATACCGAAATCTCTGATCTACGAAACTTACCAAGTTGGCTGCATCATCGTCTTTTCTTAATGTGCCTTCCTTGCACATTCTTTCGTAAGCCCTCATCCAAGTGAGATTCGCTGGAATAAAATTCGCTACAAAATGCTCCTCTCCCAAATAATTTCTCCAATAAGCTGCTGCTCTCTGAATAAATTCATCAAATGAATACTCTTCCTGATCTAAATTAACAAACTGCGAAATTGCTGTTCTCAAGCCGAACTTCCATGTTCTGGAATTGTAGAAACCTGCATGGTGAGCAGCATCCTGAACATTATCCGTAAATGCAAGCAGCTTCTTGTCATCATTAAATTTAGAGGCATATAATTCAGAGATTCCGGCGCTTATTGCTGTGGCGCTTCTTAACCCAATCAATGACAGCTTGCCCTTGCTTTTACAAAATGGACATGAGTATACCTTGGAATTATTTTTTCCTTCCGGTTTCAACTCCGGAATCCAGACAGGAATTGTCTTATGTCCGTTTGAACATAATTCTCTACCTTCATCAAACATCATCTCCATGCACTGCGGACACAAGCGTTGTCTATTAGGCAAATCAAATGCGGTATCTCCTTCCTTATGAGGGAACATCATTCGAACCTTTGAATCACCACTAAAGAAAGCATTATAAAATATTCCTATATCCCGCATCTCAACGCTTCCATTATCCTCTATTGAAACCCATCCTGTCTGACCACATTCACGGCAATTTATTACTGGCAGATAATGCTTAGCCTGCTGCTCATTCAAATCCGTTGAAAGAGCGTACTGAATGTCCTTATCTGTTACTTCTCCCACCAATCGTCTAAGTTCTCTCATCCAGATTTGAACTTGAACATTTAAAAATGGGCGCACTTTTCCCGATGCAGTCATTGTACGCGCATGAGAAATAAGTGCATATAAAGCATCAATTACTATGCACGCGAGGTCTTCTCCAAGTTCTCCAAGCCCAGGAAATCTTTTTACAAGATTCTCAAAAGCAAATGAATCCTGCATGTAAGATCCATTTGCTTCTGAGATAATACTTTGAGCAAAATTATGATGCATAAGATGCTTACCGATCTCAATCTTAGCCTCATTGCTCATAATATCTGAAACTGCGAAGTTCTCATCAAACCAGGCTTTGACAGCTGCCCTCAAATACGCAACTTCATCTTCACCTGATGAAAGTCCTTTTAGCTCAAGTGCCTCTTTCATGTCAGGCACTTTGTAATCTGTTACATCACAACCATCAAAAAATTCCCGTGCCGATACTCTGTCTTCAGTTACAACAGAATCCTCTTCGAACATTTCTCCAAATACATCTGATGCATATTCTAAAATGTTCTTCGCACTATCTCTCGCTCCCATAGTTGCAGAAGTACCTATACAACAAATCTGTCCCGGTAGAATATTAAGACGCGCCTTCAATCTCCTAAGAAGACACGCCAAGTCTGTACCCTGTGCACCGTCAAATGTATGTAACTCATCTACGGCTATATATTTCAGTGTCTCGGGATTATTATGTTTCCAAAGTTCAGCATCTTTTGGACGAACTAACAAATAATCCAGCATTTTGTAATTCGTCATAAGAATATCCGGTGGTGCTGCAAGAAGAGTCTCATGATCTGTTATGACTCTATCCGGAAGCATTATCTTAGCAGCAGACTTCTCCTGTCCACCTACATACATTCCCACGCGAATGCCTGCAGACTTAAGTTCAGGACTGCCATCGATCAATTCCGCAATACGCTTTGCCTGATCAGATGCCAAAGCATTCATTGGATAAATAATCAATGCCTTGATTCCTGTTTCGCCTCTATGTCGGTAACAATATTCTAAAACAGGGTACAGGAAGCACTCCGTCTTACCCGATCCAGTTCCGGTAGCAACCAAGGTTGATCTGCCATCTTCACCTGTAAGTCGTTCGAATGCTTTCTGCTGATGCACATATGGACTGTACTGCTGATGAATCGCTTGAAACAGATTATTCTCGCCTTCATATACTCTGAAAAGAAGACGCACTGCAATATAAGGTTCATGAAATACAGCATCTTTTGTATGTAGCATATTTTTTAACGAATCCTTAAAGACCGAATTCGTTATAGGAAATGACGTCTCTATATAATCGATCAGACCTTCCTGATATTGTCTTGCAAGTATGGATGGTAACATGTTTTCCATCTCCTCTAATTCTCAAAATTTTGTTTTATGTACCATTTGACGACATTTATAAACGGTGACAATTTTTCTACATCATCCGGATAAATGCAACGAATTAACTCTTCATCAAGCTCTTGTATTGTCCTGTAAATTGCCTCACGAGCCTGCTTTAATCTATGCGAATTCAGATTCAGAAGCTCTGTCGTATAAACATCTCCATCGAGCACACCATTAGGAAAATAGCTAAATATATCTTCACATGCCGGATTCAAAGGGGAAACGAATTTCTTCTCATCATAATTATTATCTTTTTTCGGACCGCAAGTCATTTCTCCCTGAAATCCGTAACAAGACGCTACTAAATTCGAATAATCCAAGCTTCTCTTACTTACATATGTGCCTGAATGTCTGGGTTCAATATGCTCATTATGCGATTTTTTCGTATTAATTTCACAGCAACAGTATGCACAAATATATTTTTGTTCTTTAATCAATTCCTCATTGAGCCTTGGAATATAAGGTTTGAATTCTTTCGAATCATACGTAGCTTTTGGATACTTTTTCTTAAATTCAACGAACCATTCAGGCTCTTGATGTTTGTCTATATAAATCATGATAAACGACCTTTCTTAATCAGTATATTAGCCCTCAATACATCTTTATTGACTGAATCTGTTATTTTCTCTAATTCTTTCACTTTCCTTTCTGCTTCATCAAAAGACTTACGATTAATGAGCCTATATATATCATTGATCAGATTCTCTGTTTTCGTATTTATCGACTTTGTTCCCATAAATTCTTCAAGAATATAATTTGCATCAAAACCATCAAGTCTTCTGAACTCCACGATTTCTCCTGATATACCTGAATTTCTCATAAAGAAAACATGATAATCATCATTTACTTCACTAAGCACAATGGGCGAATGTGTTGTAATGATAAATTGAATATTAGGGAAAGTCTCTCTTAACTGCTTTAACACATTTCTTTGCCACGAAGGATGCATATGAAGCTCTATTTCATCAATTAGTACTACTCCTTCACCTAAAAGCGGATTATCTAAAAGCGGGTTTGCGATACTAAGTCTTCTAGCAAGATCTCCAAACATTGCCATAGTACATTTTTCGCCATCAGACAACTGAGATACATTGAGACTGATTCCGTTTTTTTCAACTTTCATCTCCAACTTAGGTTTTCTCGCAACTCTGAGATCAGTACATCCATCCATCATAACAAGCATCGCTTTTCTTACAGTCTCTAAGGCTTTATCTTTATATTCGAGGTCTGCTTTCTGTACTTTACATTCATTTTCATAATCTTCCTGACCTCTGAACCACTCAAAAAATGTTCTAAAATCTATCCTATTTTCTATCGCTTTATCAAATGCAGAATAAATATCGAATGTGTGCTTGTTCCTTATTCTCATTGGAATGTCCAGGACCAGGCGATTTGTTCCATAATTAACGAATATTGGGATATTCTCTTGTTTCTCATCATCTATATACTTTTCATGGAAAAGAGATACTATATTTTTTAGGGCATTTAAATCATGTGCCCTTTTTCCTGTTTTTCTGACCATAGATCTATGATAGATAATTCGTTGCTCTTTCAAATCGAAATCTGCTTTTATCTTCGTCTGCTTTTTACCGTACTGAATATCATCTAATTCCAAATTGAAATTCTGCTTCAATTCTTTTCTGTTCACAATCTGGTTAACGATATTGGCATATAGAAGATTGATACTGGTTAGCACAGATGTTTTTCCAGTTCCATTCACGCCGAAAATCACTGTACTTTTACCATCTAATTGTAATTCTGCTCTGTCAAATGATCTGAAATTTTCAAGTTCAAGTCTGTTTATCTTCATTTCATCACCTTCCATCTATTATTTCTTTATTATTTTACTCCATATTTGAAAAACAAAACCCTATAATCCGAATGAATTGCATGAAGCAGTTTGCCCCACCTTCCTATACGTGAAAAGAAAGACTCATTGCTTCATAATGCTCGTGAGATGCAGCACTTTTTGTACGAAACATCTCCTATAACAAATCCTTAAAGACTGAAATCGTTAAAGGAAATAAAGTATTAATATAATCAAGCCTTCCTGATATTATCCTACAAGTATAAATGGTAACATATCCTCTTGTCTTAATTGTGCTTACCAATTCTTTTTTCAAATGCATCCCATATTTCTTGATAGTCGTTTTCACGATTGCATTTAATAAACGGAGCTGTATATTTAATTGTACGTTCAATCGTTCCACCAGGGAAATTGTCATCAACGACAGGTCTCTCAAAAACAGTTCCATCTTGTGCCCCTATAATATCGTTCTCCCATTCTTTTCTTGAAAAACCAATATTATTCATACTCCTGTTGTTCGTAAATACAATTTTTCCATTTACATCATACCATGTATCTGCTTCATATCCTTGTAGTACAGGAAATTGAATTCGATATATTGTCTTTAGTTGCTCCAATGTCATACCAAGTTCAAGTGCGACCAAAACATCAAGTTCAACAAGTGCTTCTCTTCTTTCATAATCTGTTCGCAATGGTAACTCATAGCTCCATTTTGAAGAAACATTCAAAAATCTATTACTATCAAGTCTTATATCCTTCTTTGCCCAATCGTCTGTTACAAACGACTCGTCATATTCTTTTTCCCATAATTCTATGTAATTAGAAGTAAGACAGTTCAACATAAGTGCTCTTTTAGCAATCATCTTGCTATACTTACTATTGCTCAAAACAGGAAATGACGCAAAAGTATCATAACGTCCATTAGATTTTCCAGTTACTCGTAAATAAAAATCATATGGTATTGATGCCATTGAACCTGCTATGACAGCAGTATCCTGAGAAAACGTCATCCCAAACAAACCATTAATAAATGCTGTTTTCGGCGGAATAATTGCTGTTACTAATGTTCTTTCACCTGTTAAATTTAGCATTTTTCTTGAACAAACCATATATTGCTCATTAAATTTTATTCCCCATGGAGATTTTGTAATGCGCTTATTATATTCATCAACATCACCTATTGAATAATTAATTCTCTGAATGTATGCTTCTGGTATAGTATCAAGATAAATATTGTCAAAATCACTATTTAAAACGCATTCTCGTCTTGACGATTTAAAAAGCGGGTTGGCTACGCTTATATGAGGGCCAGAAAAAATTGCATCACATTTTTCTTTTGGAAAATGAACCTCTCTAACGATAATCCCAGCTTTTTGATCATTAGCCTCATGCCACATTTCCGAGCTATCAACTTTATTGCCTAATTTTCCAATATTAACCTTTTGCGCAACAAAACACTTTAATACATCCAAATAATCCTTCGCATGTATTACAGGAAGTCTAGCCTGCTCCCATTTTGTATTGCCATCAAACAATATTGAAAATATGAGCAATTCTTCTTTTCCAACATGAATAATTCTTCTAGCATGTCCTTTAGTTTCCCAATTCCCCTCGTCATTCTTTATTCCAGGTACTATACCTGTACCATCATTTTCGTAGCATTCATCTATTGTTGATGCAATAAAAAGATTTGATATTATATCGAAACAATCTGTCTTTTTATTTGAATAAATATTCAAACTATACACTGTACAATGGTGTACTTCTGCAAATAGCCTCATTTCATTTGTAAATTGAAAATGTTTACGTAAACGAGGGTACAATTTTTTCCTCAAAGTTTCTCCATTTGGATCATCAAAAACACCATCTGGATGGATAAAAGCACTTACACCTGTTGTGTTTCCATACATCCAAGAATTAGGTATAAAGCACTTATACAAATTCGTCTGTTGTCCTTTCAACAACCAATAATTCTGATATGCATTCAAAAAGTTTTGGGTCCCTGACATCGACTTATATTCATCTTGAGAGTAAAAAGTTCTATCAAAAAAATAACTCTTCCATATGGATTTATGG
>CAJUKA010000093.1 GCA_910586585.1 uncultured Lachnospiraceae bacterium | reverse complement strand
ATTCAAGGATTTCTAGGTATCTTTCCTTTGTATCAACACCACAGTCTCCACATGCTCCGTAAAACTAAACATATCGATCGGCCACGCCTCCTGTGCAATGTAACCTGCTTTTGAAAACCAGGCCAAATCTCTGCCAAGTGTTTCAGGATTGCAAGAAACATATATGATTTTCTTAGGCGCCATTGCAACTGCTGCTTCCATAAATTCCTTTGTGCAGCCGCTTCTTGGGGGATCTAGGACAATAATATCCACTTTTTGTCCACTTTCAGCCATCAGACTCATATAAGCGGCGGCATCTGCCGCAATGAAATGAATATCACAAATACCATTTCTTCTGGCATTCGCCTTCGCGTCTTTGACTGCCTTTGGATTTAATTCAATCCCTATCACGCGTCCGGATTTTTGCGACATACACATACCAATTGTGCCAATCCCACAGTAGGCATCAATGATGGTTTCTTTGCCCGTAAGACCTGCTGCCTCTATCACTTTTTTGTATAGCACCTGTGTCTGCTCAGAATTTACCTGATAGAAAGAGCCTGGTGAGATTCGAAATCGCAGCCCACAGAGTACATCCTCTATATACCCCGGCCCATACAGAGGGCGGTTCCTCTCTCCTAACACCATTGTTGTCTGTTTCATATTCACATTCTGGACAATTGTTGTGATTTCCGGATGAATTTCCAGTAATTTTTCTACAAAATTATTTTTGTGTGGAAATTCCGGTGAAGCGGTCACAAGTACCACCATAATCTGTTTTGTTGACATCCCTTTTCTAATAAGAATATGTCGCATCAATCCTCTTTGTGTGTCTTCATTATACACCCACAATTTGAATGATTTTATCAGTTCCGTCACAGTTTTAATAATCGCTGAAGCCTGCACATCCTCTATCATACATGCACTTATGGGAATGATATTGTGTGTTCCCTTTGCATAGGTTCCAGCGACAACTTCATCGTTGATTCTTCCAAAAACAGCGTGTACCTTATTTCTATAATGATATGGATAATACATTCCTATTATATCATGAACCTTATTGCAGTATGCTCCGATATTTTCTTCAACCCATTTCTTCTTCTCAATCAATTCGTCTTCATAACTTTTCTGACCTATATGACAAGCCCCACATTCTTTTACATAGGGGCATTGATTCTTAATTGGTGTTTTTGCCATCGCCTTTTCTCCTAATATACGTTTCTATTTTCATTTGCCAATTGTATTGTTTGGTTTCACTTTTGATATTATATTCTACCATGCACAGCGAAAATGTTCCATATGAAAAATCCAAAAAAGACATTTTATGGTCTTTTTATGTTTTTCCATGGAACATTTCCTATTTTATATTCTTTTAACTGCATTAATAAAACATTGCAACTGGTGTAACTACGATTTAAAATAGTGTCTCTATGTATTCGTCAAATACCTTCATAACATCTGTACCATTAAATTCTGTCAGATTTTCCCTGATAGACTTAAAATACCATTCCTGTTTGCGCTTATCCTTCTGATTAAACTTTTCCCAAACTCTATCTCCCCGGCGGCGCCACTCTCTTGTGATAGATTCTAAATTCGCAGTCTTGTCCGCCAAAACAATTGCTTTTACGTCTAAAGGGCGGTTTTTCAAATGTTCGATGGTTTCTTTTTTGCGAATATCCCACGTTTGTGAAGCGGGAACTCCATGACGTTTGTTTTCTGTTTCCGCTTCTACAAGCGCAGCAACTCTGGCGCCAAACGTGCGATCTATATCTTCAAAAGTTACAGAAGTATCCTCAACTGTATCGTGGAGTATTGCCGCCTGAAGCACTTCTATATCCTGCGTCAACTGCATTAAATAGTTCATCGTCATAATAATATGTGTAAAATAGGGAATCGGTGTTCCTTTCCTGTGCTGGCCTGCATGTGCTTTTGCTGAATAATCATATGCCTTGTACAGCCTTTCATCCAGTCCCTGAACAAATGGAAAAAGGGCTGAGTCTGCTCCCATCCCTTCCTCTTCATAACAACACACAAAATGCCCCTGAACCGTTTCTATATCCGATACGAAGCAGGGACAGCCACAGCCGCAAACCTGTTCTTCTTTTTTTATATTTAATACGTCATTCACGACTCTGCAATAAAAATCACCATTTTCATCTGCAATTACAATGTGTTTATTTCTGTTCATTCTTTAATCCTTTTTTGTAAATTCAATTATCCAGCCTTTACCCTCGCTGCCGTCACTTGTTTTATAGTCACCATACTCCATGCGGCATGTAAATGAAACTCCCTGTTCCGCTTTTATCTCATTTACAACAGTTTCCATCAGCTTCTTAATTTTTTTCTCATCACTACCTATGCTTGAGTTTCTGTATACCGCGCCAAATTTCTTGATATCATAACGTATTGCCCGATTCAGAGCCAGCTTTAAATCTCTTTCATTTCTAAATGGCCCTGTCAAACTGTCACTTAGATAATTGTTTCTATAATTAATCAGATATGCCTGCATGGTGATGGCCGCTACCTTCTGATCTACTTTTGCCTCGCTTTCATATACCTCCTTTAGAAGCTTACCACTGTCCTGCAAAATACAATAGTCAAGCATCGCATACCCCATCAGAAAAGAATCCAGATATTTTATATATGTATTTTCATCCATATCTTCGATATCACTTTTATCAAAATCACTCAAATCAGAATTCTTATAAAAGGAAAAAGTACCCTTTGTCAGCGACGTGATATCTGTTCCGGATACCACACCATTAGAATTTCCTACATTTTTGGATACAAGCCCATCACCCGGCACATAGTATGTGCCATTGAGCGATACACGAAACCACCCGTTGGAGGTAATTCCTGTCACATTGACCGGGATATCCTTTGCAATTGTTGTGACAACGCCGGAACTAATGTCTGGCTGTTTATACACTTTTGTTTTATCATTACTGTAGAGTACTGCTTTGCTCTCTGTGACCGTAAACTCTACCGCATATACCTTCGAAACATCCTGGTTTCTATCTACTGATGGAATAAACGATGCGGCAATCACTCCAGCCATCAGTACCCCTGTTATTTTTACTCCAAATTCTTTCGTTCTCTTCATATCAATATAAATACTCCTTCCTAAATCTGTAAAACAGCAATTTAAAGCATTTTCTTAATATTTCATCTGTCCAGAAATTGAAGGCATGAAGCACATTTTACCCCAATTTCTGGATAAAAATGAAGTATTTTTATTTCCAAATGCCTACTCTGTCCTCTGGTGCTACATACATACCATCTGTTTCCTGAATATCATATATTTTGTAAAAAGCATCACAGGAACTCAATACTGCATTTACTCTTACCTTATTGGGTGAATGCGTATCTGTATTTAACAGATACATCATATAACTAGTGGTATCTTCACTTGCCCAGTTGTAAGTCATTTGTCCAAACGCCTCGTCAAGCGCCTTGGCATCATCACCTATAATTGAAGTAATACATGTTATGGCGCCTAAATCCGCAATATTTTCCATAAGCGTCAGATCTCCATTGACTTTTACACCCATCATTTCATAATTGTTGTAATAATCTACAATTGACTGCGACATCTTATTGTACTCTGTAAGTTCTTCGTCAGTCCACCATACGTTATAATTGCCGTATTCATCATACAACGCTCCGTTTGAGTCAAACGCATGGCTGACCTCATGCGCAATGACAAAACCAATTCCCCCCAAATTGGCCCCATAGGTGTTGTCGCTGTCATAAAACGGCGCCTGTAAAATGGCTGCCGGAAAAATTATTTCATTATTTAAAGGATCATACATCGCATTAATCGTCTGCGGCGTCACATCCCACTCTGACCGGTCAACCTTTGTTCCCAACTTATTCAGGCTGTCCTCAATTGATACCTGCATACTTACCAGCAGATTTGACAAAAGACTGCCGCCTTCTGATATTGGTGTTACCTGCATCATGTCACGGGCAGCCGGCCATTTATCCGGATAGCCTATTTTAACCTGCATTGTCTCTAATTTGCGAATTGCCTTTTTTCTGGTGGCCTCACTCATCCACTCCTGACGATTTATAATTTCTTCATATTCTTCGAGAATCTGTTCTATCATCTCCTCCACAGCTTCTTTATCCTTGGCTGAAAAATGCTCCTTTACATAAATCATACCAAAATCCCATGGAAGCATATCCTGTGTCAATTTTTTCCAAGTTTTTTCATCTCCCCAGCTCTCAGTGATCCCATACAAAGCATTTTGCATATCATCGCTTAGTTTTGCATAGTTGGCATTTGCATATTCTGCTGTATCATTGAGCATGACAAATGTTGAATAATCTTTGAGCGCCTGTAGATTTTCCTCAACCAAAAGAGAATTGATCTTTTTTGCCTGTTCCACATCCATGACAATATACTTATCCTGCCCATCAACCCGAAGTGTTTTGAGCATCTTGGGAACATCGACATTGGTATAAAGCCCCTGCAAATCCTGCACTGTATATACATTATAAGTAATAGACGGATCATACTTCTGCTCTGTCGTCAATGTGGACGCGCAAATATCCCGCAAAAGCTTTTCGATTGAATCTGTGCTGGCAGCGGCCTCACTGGCAGTCATACCAAATTCCATCAGCATGTCATTGATATAGTCCAAATATAAATCCACATATTCCTGTGTATTTTCACCTTCAATATATTCCTTGCCAATCAGTGTATCTGCATACATCATATAGACCGCATATTCACTCGAATCTGCCTTGTCCTGCATAATACTGTAGCCGCCAACAATACTGCTAAACCCAAACTCACCACTTAAATGTGCCAATGCATCTACATATTCTTCAATACTTGAAGCGTTTCGAATGCTGTCCATATGTGGTTTGAGCGGCCCAAGACCTGTTTGGCTTCGATTTTCCATATTTGTGACGCACTCGTACATATCTTTTATTTTTTGCTCAGAACTTCCCTTTTCATACTGTTTACCATCATTAGCAAGCTCGTCAATTATATCTTCCATTTCACTACTTACGACTGCATTCAATTCCCCGAACCAATCCCAATGGGCATCTGTCGCTGCTAGTTCTATTTTTGATAAAAGATTTTGATTGACAAACTCATAATAATCGTCCTGATACCGAACTTCTGTATTTTCTTCATCTACCTCGTCTGTTTCATCCGTATTTGGTTTCTCCTGTGCCTCATCATTGTCTTTATCCGGTTTCACACTGTGAAAATTATCCTTGATGCTGCTCTGTGTGCTTTGTGTCTGAGTATCCGTATTCTGGTCATTTTTTGCACCGCATCCCACAATCTGAAGAGCCAAAACTACTGCCATGAACAATGCTGCTATTCTCTTTTTCATGCCTATAACCTCTCTTTATTGAATCCCATCAATATATTGATTTCAACAATACCTGCCTGCTGTCTTTATCGTTATTATATGTACCTTGCAATTCTACCATGCAGAAACAATCTGTTAAAGTCTGATTGCACATACTGGCAGCAGCTAGTTTTATCTTATACCAAAAACGGACAAAACACAATAATTCTCTCAAAACTTATATAGAATGCTGCGACAGAATTCTCTCTAAATAGCCCATTGATATAAGATTATCTGACAAAATTGAATTTTTATTGTATTTCAATCATAAAGCAGCCAAAATTGACTATACAATATGCCAATAAACAATGCTTTTCAACATACAAATTGCACAATTATTTCTTTAAAATGAAACTGTTGCCATTTCATGTGTTTACAAATGTTTAGAAAGCGAGTACTATTATAATAGGAAGCAGTTTAATGCTTTTAAAAAGGAGTTATTTATTTTGTTATGAGAGTGTTGTTTTTTGTTTTAACTGTTTTTTTAGCATTTATTATCCTGACAGGATTGTATCTGATTTCTATTAAACCTCGTTTATACGGCAGACCCGACTACAAGCCCTTTTTGGGACATATGTATGCTCACCGTGGTCTCCACAATATGAATGCAACCCTGCACAAATTAAAAAATATCAGTCAAAATCTAGGACAGAATTTAGAACGAAAACAAAATTCTACAGAAAATTTCCCAGAAAATTCGTATGCAGCTATAAAACGTGCTGCTGATTTAGGCTATGGCATTGAGTTTGATGTCCATCTTACCAAAGATAATATTCCTGTTGTATTTCACGATGATACCTTAAATCGTATCTGCGGAATAAAAGGAAATCTTAAGGATTATACCTTTGAAGAGCTCCAACAATTTCGTCTGCTTGGCACAGATGAGCGTATTCCTGCTTTTGCTGATATCCTCAAAATGGTTGATGGAAGGGTACCACTTATTATTGAATATAAAGTGGAGAAAAACGCCGAAAAACTTTGCAGCATCTGCGACAGTATTCTTGCTGGTTATAAAGGACTGTATTGTATTGAGTCCTTTCATCCATTGGCTGTGCGCTGGTACAAAACACACAGACCAAATATTGTCAGAGGACAACTTTCTGAAGATTTTACAAAACAAAAATTCAATATTCCATACTTTTTGCTGTCCCATCTTATTGGGAACTGCTATGCATCACCTGACTTCATCGCTTATAACTGCAAACATAAAAACGAGCTTTCAAGAAATATTTGCCGCAAATTGTACAAGAGCCTGAGCGTAGCATGGACGGTACGTTCTCAGGAGGAACTTGAAAAAGTATCCAGAAGTTTTGACTTATTTATTTTTGAAGGTTTTATTCCCGCCAGACAGTAAAAAATTTTACTTGCCTGCTTATACTTCAAAAAAATGGTTAAACTGATGTATATGATTTCAAAATTACCAATAAAGAATTTTTCATTTTATTGGAACATTTATGCAAACAAAACCAAGGAGGGTTCTCATATGAAAAGCTTAACAAAGGAAATTGATTTTGCAGATCTGAAAAATAACTTTGACAAAATATGTGATGATGTGAACAACAACGAAAATTTAACACTGACTTTAGGAAACGGCCGCAAGGTTTTCATTATGTCTGAAAAGAATTATGACAACATCTCCCGCTTCATCATCACCAATACACAGACGCTGAAAATAAAATAACAAGTGTAATCACGCTTGTTCAGATTGTAGACAAAAAGAGCTGCTGCTTCACGAAATTTCATTCGTTAATGCAACAGCTTCTTTATTTCAAGCATGTTTTAGAATCAGACAATCGCTCAATCGGGGGTCTGTATTCGCAATTTGCTATGAAGTAAAAGAACGATTGTCTGATGTGAACCTATATTTATTTTATTCCGATTTCTGGAATGCTGTCCTCTTTTCCCTAACAGGTGTTCTCTTATAACAAATTGAATACATCACTGCAGAAAGCAAAAATGCCAACAAAACATCCAGCATAGAATGCTGCTTTATTAAAACCGTTGAACATATAATGCTTGCACCCAGCAAAAGCATCGCCGCCTTAATCATTTTGTGACTGGCAAAACATTTGCTTCTCCATACAGCAATCATGATTGCAATGGAATTGTATACATGAATGCTTGGCAAAATGTTTGTTGGTGTATCCGCCATATACAAGTTTTTGATAAGGTCAATAAAAATGTTATCCCTTGGAAATACGGTTGGACGTAAATTATGTCCATTAGGAAATACTGCGGATATCACAATAAAGATTGTCATACCAGCCATCAAAAATGCTACAAGTTTTTCACTCTCTTCTTTGTCCTTGATACACAAAAGAACCACCGTAAGCGCCACATAACCAAACCATAGCAGATATGGAACAATAAACACCTCACAAAATGGTATATACTCATCTAACCCAAAGTTAATTTCATGCACTGCGATAGCTCGTCTTTCCAGATAAAAGAATGCTATTAAATAAAATATTGCATATACTGCCATGATAACCAATGACTTGTACTGCACAATGAGCTCTGCTGCCCATTTGTAACTGCCACTCAATTTCTTTTTCACAATTTTCCTCCACAAATAAAACCGCGTATCAGCCTTATCATTTGGACTGATACATTTTCCTATAACCTTCTATTAAATTCATTATTATAGAATATACATCCTATAATGTCAACGTCCATTTTACGAATTCCTCTGGCAAAAAATTGAATCAAAAGTGATTGCTAAATGTCCAAAGTTAACACTGTATTTGTTACAATTGAAACATTATAGCAGAAAAAACGAATAATTCTATGTAAAATTATATATAAAATTTTGCTCTGTGCATAAAATAAGACTAATTATACAATATTTATCAATTATTTTCGTGAAATATTTTATTGACTTTCCATAAAATGATATTTGATTATTTCCTCTATATAAAGTACACTAAAGTTGTTGAGTTTTACAGTGTCTAGCAGTTCTACATATATTTAATCATTCGCTGCTATCTCACTTTATAATTGAGGAGGGGTTACTCAGTATGAAATTAGATATGCACTGTCACACAAAAGAAGGATCACTCGATGGAAAAATTCCTATTTTTGAATATATTGAAATACTGAAATCCAAAGGATTCCACGGAATGCTTGTGACAGATCATGATTCTTATAATGGTTTTCGCAATTACCGTGACAATTTAAAGAATAAAATAAATGACTTCGTTGTATTGAAAGGAATCGAATATGATACCATAGATGCTGGTCATATTCTTGTCATTCTCCCTGAAAATGTCAGGCTTCTGCTCATGGAGTGCCGCGGACTTCCTGTACGGCTTCTTCAAGATGTGGTGCACAAAAATGGGGGAATTCTTGGTCCTGCTCATCCCTGTGGCGAACGTCATCTTAGCATTACACGCACACGCGCCTTCAAAAAAAATCCTGATATTATGAAACACTTTGATTTTTTAGAAGGTTTTAACTCATGCGAGTCGCAGCAATCAAATATGGAAGCGCGCCGGCTTGCATACAAATATCACCTGCCAATGTTTGGCGGCAGTGACTCGCATCATCCAGACTGCGTTGGAACTGCATATACAGAATTGCAGTCAACGATATCAAGCGAGTCCGAACTCATTCGCTACATCAAGGAAAAACGAACAACAAATTATGGCGGTGAATATTATCAGGGCACCGTAAAAGGCAAGCTTGGCATCCTTAACCATGTTCTTGTAGAGGGTTTTTGGTTTTACAACCGCTTTGCAAGCATGTGCCGCAGCCACAAAAGAAAACTTGCTCTTTCACTTTTAAATGATTAAATTCTTATTCAGGAAAAAGATGGATTCTCTCAAAAGAATCTTGATATGCTGTGCGAAGCGCTGCCAGCCCGAACGCAGCAGAAAAAAAAGAAATGAAAACTGAAACAACGCAGACACAGCGTTTCCCTATTCCATGACAAGGAAAACAGGAACGCTGTTTTTTTACTTGGAAATGCAAATAGCTGCCATTGATTAGAATGTTGTGTTCTTTAAGACATGGTGTTCTTTTAAGCATATCGCTTACAAACTCAAGGTCATGCGGCTTGAGTGTACCAAATACGATTTCCTATGCAATCCCTGAAACATCCATGAGTCCTCTTGTAGTGGGCAAGCTTTTTTGTAACACTTGTGGTATTTCCTCTATTTCCAATATCAGAAGCTATCTCAAAATCTTCTCGTGGAATTAAAGCGTCTAAAACTACATTCTGCATAATATATCCTCCTACCTCGGTCCCAAAAACTTATCCCCATTCAAATGTATCATATGCTCCGGCATCTCCGCTATCCAGACTTCCGTTTCCCATGCCAATGTTCCTGAAAATCTCTTATAAGTCTTAAAATCAAGAAATGCTGTCACAAAGATTTTCCCTGCTGTTACATTCTTTGTCATTTCAGCTATTTCCAATATTCTTTTAGAATCCATCGGTCCAACGGAAGTTACCGATTCAACAAAGTAAATCCAATTCTTATCCTTTCTGTATAAAACCACATCTGGCATCTTGTCGTGTAAAGTTATTTCAAATCCTAATTTCTCCAACTTATATACATTTTTTTACCAAATCTTTTTCTATGGTATCTCCAACATACAAACATTCTGAATGTGGCACAAATTCTTCAATAATAGCTTTCTGCAAATTCATTATGTTTGCCTATAGAAAATTGAAAATCAGCTCCATTGATACGCACCGGCATCATTGTCATTTTCTTTTTTGAAGCATACATGTCTACCAGTTTTTCATGATATTCCAAAAATCGACTTACAGACTTTTGCCATTCTGATGTTTGAAATGTCCTTACCATCTGCAATGTTTCTTCTGTAAGCCTGTACCTGTAATTAGGACTGTTTGTGGCTTTTCCATTATCCTCTACAAGTGCGGCATTGCGAAAATGATGTAATGCCTGTTTACGAAAAGTTTCCCTGCTGTTTTCCGCATAAGTTGATCCATAATATGTATTCGCAAATTGGATAATATCATGGATACGAATCCACTCATTTCCAGCATCTTTCCATAATGTATCCGGCTTTATCCCTGCCATTGCCAACAGCACATAACAGCAAATATCTGCCTGCTGCGCTTTAGGCATTCCTAGCATTTTCAGAAGTTCTCTTGCCTCATCAATTTTATCCACAGTATCCCTCCAATATCATATTACAATTACTTTCTGACATATCCTTGCTTTTCATTAGTGTCCTGCCCATTTCCTGTATGCTTTCTAAATCAGGCACAGGCATTGCGTTTATTTCTGTTGAATTTACCTGCGTTGAACCATTTAGAATCCTATAATATTCATCGTAAAGTGTAGAATTAAAAATTACATATAATCCATACACAAGACATTCTGACATTTCCGTTATCAATCCATCTACAAAATTTATCTTATTCTGTGTGCTGATTTTCTTATACTGAGGATATTTCTTTGATAAATATACCCCACACTGCAGTCTGCGCCTTTCTTCTTTTGCAGTAAAACGCTTGACAAATAAATAATTCCGATTATCCTGCATTAATCCTTTTTGGTCAGTCACAACATACTCATGTTCTTTCTGGATAGGAAACTGCACTTCTCCCTGTTTGATATGTTGTGAGTAAAAAAGCGGAATCGCGCCTTCCTCTGCATCATCACGAAGTATCTCACGATTACGAAAATCAACTGTCAACCCCGTTTTCATTTTTAGCCCAATATCCGGCAATGTTTTATCAAATCTATGTAATCGTTCCAACACAGAAACTTCTTTTTCATCTGTTACTAGATGAACATAATAATCATCTCCCGAAACCACAAGGCTATACGGAACTGTCAGCGAAGTCAGATTATCAAAATCATTATTTGACCGCGAAGAAGTAATTGTAACCTTTTCTGGTGTTTGATTTGTCTTTTTTACTTTTATTATAATTGTTTCCTGCAAGACATCTTCTTTATCAAACACCTTATTCCTGCTTATAAATATTCCACTACATCCGTTTTTTATATCTCATTATATGCTCTCTCCAAGAGAGGCTTTGCCCTTTCAAAATCCGCTGCATTTTTAATCGTTATCTGCAAGTCACCTGTGCCATAATGTCCAATGCTACGCATATCTCTTGTAAATCCATTTTCCAATTTGACAGTATCTGGATTAAGCTTCAAAAACAGTATAATCTGTTTGTTGTATATTTCGATGCACACCATGTTTTGAACCTTCTTATATGCCAAATATAATTTCAGTTGATTTGATACAATGTCATCCCCTAAAGATTCAATAAAATCACATATGGAATGGTAAAGATTTTTCATATTTTCAGAAGTTGCCGCTAATTTTTCCAAGTGGGTTTTCTGTGTGCTATTTTTTGTACCATTTTCATCCCCCATATTTTCCATAATCGGCTTTACAATCGGGGTATTTAAATGTTCAAGAAGGAGCATACCATTATCATACCTGCGATAACTTACCAATTTAATATTCCTCTGCATTTGATTGACTGCATGCATATCATATTTTGTAAAATCATGCGCAACACAAATAACACATGGAACAGACCAGTCTATGTTGTCAGCCGCTTCCATTCCCAATTTATCAATAACCAGTAACTTAAAATCTGCTTTATGGTCTAGCAGCCAATCAAGATAAAACAATCCTTGATTAATTACGTTCTCATTCTGGCTGCGCTTATATTCAAATATAACAGGACTGTTATTTTCATCAATTCCAATACTGTCCATACGCCCATTTGTAACCGCATACTCACTTTTTAAAAACCGCACCCCAAAAAATATTTCCATATTCTGCTCTATCAATGTCTGAAGTTCTTTTTCTAAAACCACCTCAGATGATGTACATTCCTTTACTCCTTCATTCAAAGAGAATAATTTTATCTCTGCCAATACTTTTACCTCATTTCATAATGATACATGACTGCTATAAAATTTTTATAATTGCTCCCTAAAAGTTCTTACGCCTTTTCAACCTTTTTAATTTTAACACATCTGCATACACTATTCCACTGATTTCAAAGGAATAGCCGAGAATGTCAGAGAATTAAAATAAATATACGCTGAGGCGCACCACGACTTTTTTCTCTATATCTGTCATTCTCCCCTCAACTTTCATATCTAAAAAATTCCCTCGCTAACGCCTCTACCATAGCTTTATCATATCCCTGTTTCAAATAACCTAGAACAATCGTGCCAAACATCCCTTTAACCATACCCGCCTCTATGTCACAATAGGCTTGCAGTTCTCCCAACAACGACATTGTTATTGCTGCCGTTTACCCTTGCCGCAGTGCCGTCCACATGCATCACGGGTGCGTCAAGAAGTGCCTTGAACAGGTCATCCTGCTCTTTGATGAGAATTCCCGACACAGGCGTTTATCATCCCTGCTCATGGCGGGAGTACCCCATCTGTGATATCTGAGACGAACCGGGCCGTTTTCTCCAGAGATACACTGCACCTGCTGTTCAAGAGAAAAAGGAATGCTTTCGTAATTCACGTCGTCTGCCACCTGGTCAGGGAATGCAGAATGGACATTCCGTCCTTTCTTCTTATCGTAAAACTCCTCAGTGCGGTATTCGGTCACCACTGGAACGGCACAGATGCCGATCACCTGTCTGGAGACGGTATTTCCTGTAGGGACATATCTTGGATCTTTTTTAAATCTTTCTTCTGTCTGTATCTCCACCACTTTATCCGGCTTCATGGCTTTACGGGGATGATGAGGATGCCCTGCCTGGGCGCCTGGTTTCTTTCCAGACTTTTCCCTGTTGTTTGTGATCTTTTTGCGGTTGATGCATTTAGAGGAGGGCAGGGAAGAGTTCTCATAGTCATGGTTCACCTGTGCCGTGAGCTTCACGATAAGTCCCTCTGCATCTTCAAGCTCTGTGGCTGCTTCATAATAATCCTTCAGTGCTGCTTTCCTTTTTTCATCCAGTTCAGCATTCTGCCGTTTCAGGCCTGCGGTGATATCTAAAAGCTCGGCAATGACCTTTTTCAGTTTCCTTATTTCTTTTTCATGTTCCTTCTGCAGGTCCTCCAGCACCTCCAACCACTGCCTTGTGATCTCTTTACGGGAAAAGGAGATATCGTCCCGTTCCTGCCGCAGCTTTTTTATCGTAAGGTTCAATCCGCGGATGATGCCCTCATAATCTGTACGCAGCTTCACACAGGCATCACCGGACCGGAAACAGGCCAGTTCCTGTTGTGCTGCCCTGAGCCGGTACGATAATGAAGTTGACAGAAAATACTGCTGGCCGTTCACTGCCTTTTCCTCCTTCCGGTGCGCTGTTACTCTGCCCTTATCAGAGACGGAAGAGTTCTTCTATCTTTGAGAGACGTCTTTTGTATTCGTTAACAGATAAGGCAAGCTCCATGACCTGCTTTTTTAATGTAGAGAGCTCGGCTCCATCCTGCTGGATCTGCCCAGCCTGTTTCATGCAGAGAGCTTCCAGTTCCCTGGCATCAGGGATATTTTCCGGGGTACATAAGGTCTCTCTTTTCCCAGGTTTTCCTCTTGTGCCTGTGGGGACGATCTCACCTGTTTCCTCATCGATCTTACCGATCAGCTTTCTCTTTGAGCGCGGCTGTTTCTTATCCTTGTCCCAGTAAGATTCTGATTCATAAACATAGGTGATTCCTGTCTGTTTGTTGAGTTTTTTAATGATAGATGCCATTTTTGTACCTAATAGTGGTAAGAAAGTTATAATACGCCACTATTACAGCACCAATAGAATAGTGGTACAATTTTCAAAAAGCCACTACTTTACAACAAAAAGCACTGTGACCCGATCTATTATCAAAGCCACAGTGCATATATATTCAATTATATTTCCCCACCCTGTGAAAAGTAACTACACACTTTATTTTACACTCCCATATATGATTTATACTTGTGTTTGCAAAATGAATATATCTGTATTACTCACATAAACTCCGTTACAATTATACTAAGTTCTATATCTCTTATCTTCATTCCATTTATTTCCCTACAATTATCTACTACATAAAATATTATTCTATTTCACACTGTCTGAAGTCCCGCAAGCTGCTCCACATCTTCAACTCTAAGACCAGAATATTTTGCAATCTTATCAATTGATAGTTCCCCATCTTGTAACATCCTAAGTGCAGTTTCCTTTTTAGTTTCACTTATGCCTTTGTTTAAAATTCTTCGTGCTTCTGTTTCAATCAATGCTCCGCCCATTATATCACCTACGCCTTTCTGCACATTCTCATATTTCTGTGCGATTTCCTTAATCACATCACCGGAAAGCTCTATGATTGTGCGTTTGTCAAACGCCCCGATCACTCCCTGCTGTTCCAGTCCATCAAGCCTTTCCAAGATAACCTGATACTCCGCTTTCAGTTTTTCCAATTTCTGCTCGTTACTATTATACTCCGGAAAGCTGTTCTCATGTGAAAAAATGTAAAACGGAATCAGCATCAGCAGACGTTTTTCAAAAATATCGTCAAGTGAATATTTCTGTACTTTCATAATCGGTATGTCATACTGCACCGTCCCACCCGGCGTAATGATAACATATTTCATTTTGTCCGGTGTCTTTTTGTATGTCCGAAGATACAGAACCGCCGTATTGGGGAATGTCACTGTCAGAGTTTCCTCTGTAACTTCGCCCTCGTCAAGAGCTATCTGTGCATCATACTCAAAAAGCCTTATGGTGATTCTTCCGTCCGGCAGGCTACTTTCGCACTCAACATGGTACTTCTTTGGTATCTTCCCGAAAACCGTAAAATTCGTATCTGTAATCCGTTCCTTATCCGCTTCATCCTGCTGGTCTAAAAAATGTTCATTTGGGAAAAAACGGATTTCTTCGTCCCCTGTATATGTTTCGCCAAAAATTTCATTGATTACGGGGATTATCAGCTTCCGGCAGTCATTCAGGATTGTCCGGAATGCCCCGTCATATATATTTGCCATATCTTAATTCCTTCCTTTTTGTGCCTTTATCATATCATTTTTTTATCTCAAATTCAACAGCATTTCACGCTGGTTCATCCCTCAATATGCCCGAAGCATTCTCCATATTCTTCCTGCCTTTGTCTGTCTGGTAATTTTTCCCTGAAAAAGCAACAGGAACACACCTCTCCATGATGCGGTCATA
>CAJUKA010000092.1 GCA_910586585.1 uncultured Lachnospiraceae bacterium | reverse complement strand
TTTTAAATCATTTTAAGTAATTTTGGTAAAATTTCAAATTTGCTCAATTATAGTTCTATTCCTGTTTCATAACAATATGTTGTTCTAATTCCTGTTTTGTTCCTCGAAATACATTTACATCAATAAACTTTTCGTCGCCCTGATATCCTTCCAAAACTGCGGTATCCATATATTGCCAAAAACTCCACTTACTTCCAAATAAAAAAGTTGGCGGACAGTAAATGCTTCTTACCCACAGCGGATATCCTTCAAATTCTCCTTGAATATAATCATTATACACTGTATATGTAGTATAAATAATCGGTTTTACCTGATAATGCTGCTCCAATGTATCAAGCATTGCCCTAAGATTTTCTACTACATCTGTTTTTTCTGGTGGGTTGCTTCTTTTATCTCCATAATATTCCACATCTATTACAGGAGCTAATTTTCCCTCCAAATTTCCTACTGTATTAATGTAAAAAGCGGCCTGTTTATCTCCTTCACTGTCAAAACTGAAAAAATGATAGGCACCCAGATACAAATTGGTTTTCTCTGCTGCCTGCCAGTTTTCAGAAAAACACTCATCCTGGTGAGCGCTTCCTTCTGTTGCTTTTATCATTGCAAAATCCAAATTCTGCTGCGCTAACACTTCCCAGTCAATTACCCCCTGATAGTGAGACACATCCACACCACGGATTTCATAAAGTGCAGCAAGAATCGGGTTAATTTTAATTTTTTTATTTAATATAAGAACTCCTGTAGTTACAAATAAGAAAATAATAACTACCAAAATCAATATTCTAAACTTTCGCTTCATATACACCTCTGTTCTATTTTAATAAGCGCTCTTTATAATCGTACAAGAGAACATCCTTCTATGTTTATGGACTGAAAAATCATGCTGATGCACTCATTTTTCAATCTAACTACTCTGACATGGAGGATTTAAAAATCTGTATCAAAATATGCATTCTTTGTTTGCATAATAAAAGACTTTACAATAAAATAATAGTATTATAAAACATCTTTGCATCATTTTTGCATCATAAGTGTTAAAAATTTTATTAAATTCATCTCCTAATTTTAAAATGCAGGATAATACAAAAAATGATATATTTTATTAAAAAAGAAGGGGGGCATAGAAATTTTATGTATATTAATTCTGCTTATTTAAACAATTCTTTAATTGATTTTAAGGATAAAAGCAAACCGCTGATTATTGGAAGCTGCGGCACATACCATTTATATACGCGCCCCAAACTGCCTACACACCGTCCGCGAGGCCGTCTGGATTATCAATTATTATATATTGCATCAGGCAAAGCGCATTTTTACTTTGATAACAGCGATATAGATACAATTGTGTCTGCTGGACATATGGTTCTCTACCGCCCCAAAGAACCACAAAAATATGTATACTATGGAACAGAACAAACAGAAGTTTATTGGGTTCATTTTACAGGAAATAATGTTAAAAATATGCTGCGAAGTTATGGCATTCCAGATGATATGCGTATTATCAATACTGGAACTTCTCCAGAATATGCTCGTATTTTCAAACAAATGATTCAGGAGTTGCAAAGGTGCCAAACAGATTATAAAGAATTGCTAACTTTGTTATTCCAGCAAGTTCTTATCTCGATTCATCGCCAGCTTACCAAGGAACATAAGCTCAAAAATGAGTATTTAGATGCAGAAATGGAAACAGCAATTCAATATTTTAATGATAACTATCATACAGAACTTAATATTGAAGAATATGCTAGTTCCAGAGGAATGAGTATTAGCTGGTTTATACGTAATTTTAAACAATATACCAAAACTACACCAATGCAGTATATTGTATCTTTGCGGATTGCCAATGCACAAATGCTTCTTGAAACGACCAGTTACTCTATTACAGAAATTGGAAACATTGTTGGATATGATAATCCCCTTTATTTCAGCCGAATATTTCGAAAGCAAAAAGGTGTTTCTCCCTCTGAATATAGGAAACAAAGGATACGCTAGGACAAAGAGAGCTAATTTCCAATTTGTCTACTAAGCTGCCTTAACTTTTCTTTATTTTCAAGGCTTTCGGTATGTCCGGCCTCAAAATATGTATCCTTTTCCCTTGTTTTTGCCCTTATCAGCAAGTTACAAGGGAAAGTTTTTGTTGTTCAGTTTTCATTGCTTAACTTATTCCCACAACCTTATCCAAGAGCTTTGCGGAATCCCGCTTAGCCTCTCTTGTAGCATGTGCATAGACATTCCTTCCTGCCTTGTTATAAAAAACAAAAAAAATCCTTGCAGACAAAACCATATTACATCCCAATCATTCAATCCATTCCGTAATCACTATAAACTTTATATTCTTTTCATCATCACTCCAAATTCTCACATTATTATTTCTATCAAATTTATACTTTGTTTGTGAAATAAAATCATTATAATCATTACCACCGGCTAAGCTGGTGGTTTGTTTTTCGCCCTATAAGGGCTCGTTTCCGGCGCTGGAGTCTAAAGACTCGCCGAAAAGTTCGCCAGCCGCAACATCAGTTACCTGCTTAGCCCCTTGGGCTTATTTTTTCTTGCTTTTGTTTATCGGCTCACCCGTAAACGGGTCGATATACTCTTTCAATGACATCTGGTCATTTTCCAAATCTTCCTTAAGTTGATTCCGAATATACTCTTCTATCTTTTTTGCATTTTTTCCTATCGTATCCACGTAGTATCCTCTGCACCAAAAGTGTCTATTGCCATACTTATATTTGAGGTTCGCATGTCTCTCAAATATCATCAGGGTACTTTTCCCTTTAAGTACCCCACAAAATCTGATACACTCATCTTCGGCGGTATTTCTACCAACATATGGACGTGATCTGGACAGATTTCTGCCTCAACTATATGCACTTCTTTGCGCTTGCATAACATGCTTAAAATATTTGCTATGTCCTGTTTTAGTTCTCCATATATTATTTTTCTTCTATATTTCGGTGCAAAAACGATATGGTACTTACAATTCCACGTTGTGTGTGATAAACTATTATTGTCCATTTGGACTTCCTCCTTTGTTTGATAAAACGGTTGGCGAACCTGTTTTTATTATATCAAGGGAGGTTTTTTTCACAACGCTAAAGCTATTCTAACCACCCGCAGAGCAGGTGGTTTATTTGTTCTCCAAAGTTCCGTTTTTCGGATCAGCGAAAAACTCCTCAATGGAGAACAGGGCCATGCCCTAACAATGGTACAAGGGAACCTGCCTGACCCTGTCGGTTCCCTTTTATCATTTGTGCATTATTGGTTTTCTCTCTGCTCCCTGGTTCCCCACAAAATAACCTCCGCCAAAAAAGGAAAAACAAAACTATGTTATGAAATAAACATATGCCTATCCAAGAATGCAACGACATATAGCTGAATTCATCAGCTTCCCAACGGCAAAATACACAGGGAAGATAATACATTCCCATACAAACATGCATTTTATGAACAAATCATGAAAAGTTAATTGCAAGCTTTGCAAAGAAATCTTCCAGCGTCAGCCTGGCGTCTAGATATTGATATACCCTGATCTCCCGATATTCCTGCCCATGGATATATGTCATATCTTCCGCAACTCTCGGAGCAGGTATAAGATCATAACTCACTTTCTCCTGTTCTTCCATCAGTACTGCAATCGTCCCTTGATCTCCCAAACCCCAGATTTCTCCATGGGGCCATGCTGCCTCATATTTTGCAGCAGCCTGATTGAAATCTACCATCTGCCTGAAAAGGTATTCACCAATTTTTCCACATGGGAAAACTTTCAACTGTAACTCAGCCAACGACACTGCCATTACCTTATACAGGCTGATCGGTATCTGCCAGAGCGGAACCTGGGAAGAAAAAATTACATTTGCCGCATGAATATCCATTACCAAATTAAACTCAAATCCTCCCTTTGGGTAATCGCCGCCACCAATCCAGATAACCGTCATCCGGTCCGCAATCTCAGGCTGAATCAAAAGTGCAGATGCTACATCAGTCACCGCCCCCTGACAGGCGATATATAGTGGGCGTTCATCATCCCTCATAGCCTCCTCAATGATAAATCTTGCCCCTTCAGAATCAACAGGTGTTTCTTCATCCTTCATGCCAGTGGCCGCCCCCATGAGTACCGGATATTTTCCTTCCAGTCCCATTAAATTCAACACTTTGATAATTTCATCGTAACTGGCTTTCGCAGTTCCTTCCATTCCATATGTCTGAGGATTCTTCCAGAAATGTCCTGCAACAATCCCTTTTACATCAAATTTAGGAGTCATCAGGTGATGCGCCAGAGCAAACTGGTCATCTGCTTCGTTTTTACAATCCGTATGTACAATCACACGCACTTTCTTATTTTCTGGTACAACATATTTATAGTTCCACGCCATCTGCAATCTTCCTATCCCGTACACAGTATAGAAATGTCTCTGCAAGCCGCCCGCTTGGATTTATCTCCCCATAGAGCAGACGGCCACAGGCTTCCTCGACAGACACCCTGTCCGCCTAAATCCATCTTCTTAATCAAGCAACATCGCAATGTCAAATGCTTCTCTGGTTGCATTAATCGCTCTTCTTGCCTTCACTGCATCTCCGACTTCAAAGTAACCACAGCCAATCCTGTCGCAGGCCTCTTTCAATTCACTTCCATCGCGCTTTCTTGCTCCGACTGCAATCACAGCAGCATCACATGGAAATTCCACTGTATCCCCATGCTTCTCTCCTATTACAACGCCTTTCTTTATCTCCGTTACCTTCACTTCCGTTACCGGGGTGATTCCGGCAGCACGAATATTTTCCGTTACACAAATTTTCCTGGTACTTCCCATATCCGCGCAAAATTCCTTCATCATCTCCAACACAGTTACTTTTGCGCCCTTTTCTGCCAGATATTCCGCCACTTCCATGCCAACCATACCGCCGCCAATGACTTACTATGTTTCCGGTCCCTGTGGATTTTCCGTTAAGCACTGCATGAGAATCTATGACAAAATCCTGCTCCACGCCCGGAATCGGGAGAATTACAGGCTGTGCTCCAATCGCATTGATCACCGTATGTGGTTTCATCTCCTGAATCATTTCTTCCGTTACCTTTGTATTTATGCGGATATCAACACCAATACGTTCTGCTTTTTTTCCCATGGAAATGACGGCTTTTTTCATCTCTTCCTTTCTGGGCGCTTCTCCTGCCGTCAAAAACTGTCCGCCGAGTCTGTCAGACGCTTCACATAAAATCGGAGAATGTCCGCGCTGTTTCAAAATAATCGCTGCTTCAAGCTCGGCAATACCTCCCCCTGCAATCAAGACTTTTTCCGGTTTCTTTGTCGGAACGATTTTACATTCGGCTTCCCTCCCGACAGCCGGATTTCTAAGACATGTGATATGCAAAGACTCTTTGTTCTCAAAGCCGTCATAACACCCCTGGTTACATCCTACACAATAATCTATTTCCTCAGTCTTTCCGGCTTTTGCCTTGTTGCAGAATTCCGGGTCTGCCAGTTGCGCGCGCCCTATCACAACCAAATCGACCTGATCCTCTTCCAGAATCTTCTCTGCCAGTTCCGGCGTATTGATCCGGCCTACGCCAATTGTCGTCATCCCGGTCTCCCTGCGGATTCTGGCGGCGTTCGCAATATTAAACCCATGAGGAATATCCACCGGGGGAACCTCATATTTTAAACCGGCAGTCAGAATATTTCCACGGGAAATATCCAGTACATCCACCCCTGCTTCTTTTGCCAGTTTACAGAACGTAATCACATCCTCAATAGTAAGGCCGTTCTCCAAATAATCGTCATGTGCATCAATCCGCATAAAGAGCGGCATTCCTTCCGGAATATTCGCACGGATAGCCCGGATACATGCCAACGGGAATTTCGCACGGTTCTCAAAGCTGCCGCCATATTCGTCCGTGCGGTGATTGATTCCCCCGGACAGGAAGGAATGGGGCAGATAATTATGTGCACAGTGAAACTCTACACAGTCAAATCCCGCCTTAACAGCACGGCCGGCCGCTTTCCCGTAACTGGCAATAATTTCTTCAATCATTTCTCCGCTGATTCCCGGCAGTGTAACTCCTGGTGACATCTCCATATCACTTGCCAATAAAATCTGTGCATCCGGATCCATACCCACCGCCAGACTTCCCTGCCACAACTGCAGCCCCGCCTTTCCACCCGCTTTATGAATGGCTTCCGTAAGTCTTTGCAGCCCGGGAATATACATGTCTTCACTGATAGAAAGATAACCTTTCGGTGCACTTGGCGTATGTACGCTGCAGACTTCTACAATATTTAAGCCGCTGCCGCCTCTCACACGCGCCACATGATAATCAATCAAAGTTGGCGTTACATCCCTTGTCTTCCCGGAAAACTTTGTCCCCATAGCAGGCAGGACCACCCGGTTTTTCAGTTCCATATCTTTTACCGTGAACGGGCTGAATAATTTATCAAACATACCGCTTCCTCCTCTTATCCTTATTAATTCTCTTCTACAATTCCATTAGTTTTTTCAATACATCCAGCACTTCTTCTTTTGTACAGATTCCAAACGAAACCAGCGTACGCATTGGCATGGAATCTACCAAAGCGTATTTTGCATCCCCGGATAAGGTTTCATCTCCTTCATATTGGTCGAAGAAAGCATATGACTTGTTTTTCAGATATTCGCCGTATTTTACCGTCCTGTCATCGGCAGACAGTTCAGCCAGTGTGGTATTCAGATCCAGTTTTAACGGAAGCCTGATACTGGAATTTATCTGTACGGATGCGGACAGACAAATCTGCCGTGATGATGTCCCGACCATAACATCGTACTTCCCACTGGCCGCATACCAGTCCTTCAGGTCTGTGTTATACCAGGCAAAGCTTCTGTAATCCAGCGTCATGGTAACCGTTTTCGTCTCTCCTGGCTCCAACGCAACCTTTTCATAACCTTTCAGCTCTTTGTCCGGACGTCTGCAGGCACGGGTGTTGTCACGAATATATAACTGTACAATCTCTTTGCCCGCCACATTCCCGGTATTGGTGATATCAACGCTGACTGTCAGAGTCTCCTGATCTGTTATTTCCTGTCTGTCCAGCCTCAGATTGCTGTATGCAAATGTAGTATAGGACAGCCCATAGCCAAATGGGAACGCCACCTGCATTTCCCTGGTGTCATAATAACGGTAGCCGACAAATACGCCTTCACTGTAAACCGTTTTCTCACTGTCTCCAAAAGTTAAATAGGAAGGGTTATCTGCCAGCCTGCAGGGAATCGTTTCCGCCAGCTTTCCGGAAGGATTGACCTTGCCGTACAAGAGATTGACTTCTGCCTCGCCCACGGCCTGTCCGCCTAAGTACGCCTCCATAAGCCCCTTTACATCTGACAGACAAGGCATTTCTACCGGAGAGCCATTATGCAGGACGACTACCGTATTCGGCTGTACCTTGATGATTTCCGCAATCAGGCGGTTCTGGCAGTCCGGAAGCCGCATATGCGACCGGTCATAACTCTCGGACTCAAAGCTCTCTGGCAGTTCTGCAAAGACTACCGCCTTATCCGCCCGGCGCGCTGCTTCGATTGCTTCTGCGGCAAGCGCTTCGTCATAAACGTCCTGCTCAACGGAAAACCCTTCTGCATAGGTTACGTTTTCCGAAGCCTTCGCCATGTGGGAAACCACCTCTAATGCACTGCTGACACGAAAGCTGTTGATATGGGAACTTCCGCCGCCCTGGAAGCGCGGTGTTTTGGCAAAACCGCCAATAAACGCTACCTTCTCTTCTTCCTCCAGCGGGAGCACTTCTTCATTTTTCAAAAGCACCATGGACTGCTCTGCAAGGCGGCGGGCAAAATCATGATCCGCCTCCAACGTAAAAGGCTGTCCCTTCCTGTTGTCCAGATAAAGAAACGAAATGCGCAAAATCCGCTCCACAGCACGATCCAATACGGATTCCTCCAGGCTGCCGTCCTGCACAGCCTGAATAATCTCACGGTCCGTAACGCCTCCAGAGGAAGGCATTTCCAGTTCAAGGCCGGCCTTCAGCGCCAGGACCCTGTCATTGACTGCTCCCCAGTCGGACACCACATATCCTTCAAATCCCCATTCATTGCGAAGCACCTCCGTGAGCAGCCATGGGTCTTCCGAAGCATAGGTGCCGTTGATTCGGTTGTAAGAGCACATCACCGTATAAGGCTGGGATTTCTTTACGGCAGTCTCGAATGCCGGAAAATAAATCTCCCGCAATGTTCTTTCGTCAACTTCTGAGGAATTGCTCATACGGTTGAATTCCTGATTATTTGCGGCAAAATGTTTGATTGACGTGCCTACATGCTGCGACTGCACTCCATTGATAAAAGCTGCCGCAGTTTCCCCTGCAAGGTAAGGGTCTTCCGAATAATACTCGAAATTCCGCCCGCACAGAGGAGAACGCTTGATATTCACTGCGGGGCCAAGAATGACAGATACATCGTTGGCCTGCGCCTCCTTTCCGATGACCTCGCCAAACTCTGTCATCAGTTCCCTGTCAAATGAGCATGCGGACAGGCATGCCGGCGGAAAGCATACAGCCTGGATGCTTCCATTTAACCCCAAATGATCTCCTTTTTCATCCTGTTTACGCAGTCCATGAGGGCCGTCGCTGACCATAACTTTAGGAATCCCCAGTCGGTCAACACTTTTCAAGTACCAGAAATCAAAACCGGAACACATACCGGCTTTTTCTTCCAATGTCATTTCAGATATCAGTTCTTTTAAATTACGTTCCATAAATATACGCTCCTTGTATCATATAGTTATTATCTGACAATATACAGCCGGCAGGCCTTCTATCCTGACCGGAATTCTTTTTGCTTATACATATCCCGGTACTGCCTGGGCGTCATATTCATATACTGCTTGAATACACAGCCAAAGTGGCTCTGGGAATGGAAACACAGGTAGTCGCTGATTTCTGCCAGTCCGGCCTCCGAATACTTCAAAAGATTGGCCGCACGCTCTATCCTGAATTTCTGGATGTAATCCTGGACGCTTATACCCATATCTTTACGAAATATTCTGGAGAGATGCCCCTGGCTGATTCCAATCGCATCTGCAATATCTTCAAGATATATTTTATTATGAAAATGTTTTTCAATATAATCTCTGCACTGTTCCGTATAGACAGACATCCCCTTTTCTTTCTTTGTTTCCGCTACCAGCTTCGCAAATTCACAGACTATTTTTCCGCTGTACCCTTCCAGTTCATCTATGTCTGTGCACTGGTCAATCCTGTTGATATAAACATCGCTTAATTGATAAGCGCTTGCCGGAGATACCCCGCCTTTGATAGCTTCTCTGGTCGAAAGGGCTACTGCCGCAATCGCAAGATTTTTATAGTGGTTCTTCTCCTTAAGGGAAAGGGTTCCGGTATTTCCCACCGGAGCGTTTATCCGCTCCCTCACGTCCTCCGGCCTGCCCTCCCTGATGCATTCCATAATATAGCACTCATCAAGATAAGTATGGTGGCATATTTCTTCATAAGCGCCCTGCATTTCCAAAGCCGCCCTGTTAATTTCCTTTGGGGTGATATTCTCCTTGGCAAGATTATTTTCCTTCAGGATATCGTTGATATCTCCCGCTATTCCATTTTCAATCTCATAGATTACAGCAGCAAAAGCGGCAATCCTGAAAAGCGTTGTCCTTAAAGGATACTTTTCTTCCTTTCGTGTAATCCCATAGCATTTATAAAAAGAATGAAGCCTCACAAAATCCATTTTGTTTGTGCATATCGGCCCTGTCAGATAAAATCCTTTCTTTCCTTTTACACAAATAAAAAACAGTTCATTTTCATCCTTGTAAATAACAGGGCGTATCTGCCACGCTGCCCTTTCTATCAGCAACTTTGTCAGAAACGGCGCATGTATAAACGGACTTTCCTCCGGGAACGTACCAAAACTCTTTGGAATTATTTCCTTATCTTCCGTGTAAAAAATCGGAAGTTCCAAAAGCAGCTCCATTTTCTTCATCAATTCCTGCATGCATTCTCCTCCCTGTCATCTTTGGCCTCTCGAACTAAAAAAATCATTTCTCTGACAATCTTTGCATTACGATTCTGCCTTCACGATTTTGCGGCTATCCAGTTCTGCGCGGATTTCCGGATATTTTTTGTCCAGGTCATACGGAAGCATTACAACAATCGCAATGATTCCGGCAATAATAGATATCCCGCTGAATGCAAAATTAATTGCCATATGGGTCTTTGGATATACCTCTGCTATCTTCTGGCCTGCAGCTACTGCATTGTCAAGTTTCGCAGCGTTATATCCTCCCCAGGCAAGGCAGGCTGAAACAGCCGACTGTGTTCCGGCAAGGCACCTTCCACATTTCCACTCAGTATAATCAAAAACATCCGGCATCATTGCAAAAAACATACCTGACCGGAAACCGAATCCCAGCCCTATCAGTCCCAGGGATGCTGTTGCAACCGTACTGTTGGATGTAAAGAACAGAATCAAATAACCAATCAAATCTACTACGGCTCCAAATTGTGTAATCTTTGCTTTATGGATTCCTTTTCCATTCAAAAAGGCAGCAACCAGCATGGTCGGAATCGCAAGAATTGTCAAAAGCGACAGCGCCATCGGCATTGCGGTCACATCCCCTACAACATAACTGTAATAATACTGCATTGCCCCATACATTCCCAGATAGCCTGCAAACATTACAAAAATCAAAACCAGCAGCATGATATAATATTTATTTCTGAATACATCTCCCAGGTCTTGCAGAAACGTGGATTTCTTCACTGTCTGAGTAGGCGGATTGATTTCCACAATACTGAATACGCATATGCACATAATGACGATTACCATGATTCCCAGAATAATATTTGTATTTCTGTATCCTGCTGCCAATGCAGCACCTGTTGCGTCAGGCGATCCTGCAAAATAGTAAACCATAGGGATCACAAAAAGTGAAGATGTCAGTGAACCCAGAGTTGCAAACACCTGACGTGTTGTTGAAATTTTGGTACGTTCTGACGGTTCAGGCGATAAAGCCGTAACAATTGGCGTGAGGGGAATATTGACTAGTGTATACCCAAATGAAAAAAATATATATGTAATATATGCCCATGCCAGCTTTGCTCCTGCCGACCAGCTTGTCGGTACGGAAAACAGAAGAATCATGCCTACGGCAAGCACCGGGGCGCCAAAGAGCATTCACGGACGGTACCGTCCCATTTTTGTATTGGTATGATCCAGCATAGCGCCTACAATGTAATCTGTCCCTGCATCAATAAATTTTGTCACTACGAACATAAAACCTGCTGCTCCCGCAGATAGTCCCACACAATTAGTATAATAAAATAATAGGTATGTATTTGCCAGCAGATAAGCCAGATTGCAGGCGTAATCACTAATACCACACCCAATACGCTGCCTCCATTTGAAACTTGTTGTGTGATAATAACTTGATTCATGTTTTAATATCTGCATATTTTTTCTCCCAATCATATTGTTGTTTCTAAAAGAATGATTTCCTTTACTTTTGTAAAACTGCAAAATCAGTGCTGTATTTTTTCTGTATTCTCATACATTATCCTTTCAAATACCGGCCCCATATATTTTGCAAGCAAAGGAATCAGTTCTGTGTCATGGTTGCATCGAAGCTGTGTATTTTTACCAAATACCATAGTCTGTTCTTCCTCCGGTGTACTTGCCGGCCAATAAGGTATGCCCTCATGATTTGGATCCCCCGTTCTGGCATTCCTCGTTCATGATCCAATATCGATGCGGTATATTTAATTCGCCATAAGGTTTCGGAAGTTCTAAGAGCGGGCATACATATCCATAACTGGTCGCCTCAAATATCCCGTCCCACCGCTCCACTGGTTCCGGTGCATGAAAACGTCTTGCCTTCGCATAAGGAATACCTTTAAAAATAGTAATACCATCGTACTCATACCCTCTGACTTTTCCAGATTTTGTCTCTGCAATCGCCGTATCCAGGGCATATGCAAAACAATGCTCCATAAATATTCCTCCTATTTTATATTTTCTAAATCCTCAACCGCTATTTCATAAGGCTTTCAAACTTTGCATTTTCTAAATCACCCACTTTCTATTCAACAACATTTAAAAAATCCTCAAAAATTTGAAGTTCTGTACCTTGAATAAAAAGTATATTTTTGATTGAATGAATCTTAAATATCTACTTATAATTTCGACAAGTATACTTCCTATCAGGTTACTTTTTTCCAGAGATAGAGCAGAGCATTCTCCACACAGAACAGCCTGGCTTATTAATCTGCATTCCGGGAAACTATTAACATTTGAAGTGCTAATATTATTTAAAGTATATCTGATGCCTTAAAACCAACACGTCATTTTCCTGATAATTTTATCAAAATCCAAACATTATTTTTATAAAGCACTTTACGCTCTAAAAAAGTCCCGGAAACACCATCTGATAAAAGACAGAAAGCATAAATTTTCAACAGTCTTTTCGCATAGCGTTATGGGCATTATTGTAAATGAAAATTTATTGGTAAACTAATTTACTTGCTTTACTCAATCCAACAGCAAACACAAGTGATACAATCTCTGCAACAAAAGGCGCAACCCAAATTGAATCGCTTCCAAAAAGCAAAGGAATACAAAAAATAGCAAGCGCTTTCACGATGATCCCTCTGCTGACTGCAATGGCATTTGCTGCCCCTGTTCTTTTGGTAGAGAAAAAAAATGCTGTATAAATCAGGTTCAGGGCCATAGGTATAAAGGACAGACTGAAAAGCGGCAAGGCTGCCGATGCTGTCTGAACAAGGTCTGCGTCCCGATTGAAGATGGGTTTATCAAAGAAAAACAGCACTCCATAAATCAAAACCGCCAAAATGCAGTTAATGATAATTCCACAGCGGAAATACCAGTTCATTTCATCTGTATCCTGTTTGCCGTAACAATGTCCCCAGAGGGGCTGTATGCCTTGCGCCACGCCGGACAAGATTGCATTTGCAAGGGAATAGATAAAGCTCAAAACGCTAAAGGTTGATACGCCGATATCCCCAACCAGTCTTGCCAGCATAAGGTTATAGCAAAGTGCCGTAACAGGGGTTGTAAGTTGTGTGACTGCCTCCGGCATACCGCGCTTGCAGATTTTTTTCATCAGTCCTAAATCCATTTTGAATGGCTTAATCCTAAGCCCTCCCTTTTTCAGTACAAAATGGGAAAGCAAAACAAAAACGGAAAGCACCTGCCCTAAACCGGACGCAACCGCCGCTCCGGTAACGCCCATACCAAAGGGAAAGATAAACAGCCAGTCTAAAAAAATATTTGCTATTGCCCCTGTACACATACCAATGAAGGAAATTGTTGGAGAGCCGTCATTTCTGACAAATACGGAAAGACAGTTACTCATGAGCATAGGAATGGAAAAAGCAGAATAATAGAACAAATACTGTGCTGACATTTCACGCATTTCCGCACTCAACCCTCTTGCACCGCTTAAGTTGACAATCTGCAGGGAAAATACCATCCCCACAGCTGTCAGCAAAACAGAAAGCAGTATGGTCAATGAAAAGGCTGTCATAAAAGCGTGATTTGCCCCCTCATTATCTTCCCGCCCCATTCGGATAGCAACAACAGTTGCGCCGCCCATAGGAAACATGGCGGCAATGGCAACAACAAATGTAATAAATGGCACGCCGATATTGACAGCACCCAGAGCAGCAGAACCGATGCCCTGCCCAACAAAAATACCGTCAATAACATTGTAAAGATAGGTTACAAACAGTCCGCCCAATGCTGGGAAAATGTAACCAAACAAAGATTTTGTTTTTGCGTTCATAACGTTACCTCCATAAAGGAAGCGGGATAAAGCATTTTCAGCTTTACCCCGCCGTATAAAAGAAAAGCGGGATAAAGCCCTGAATGGTCTTATCCCACTTCAACAATCTTATTTGATTGCAAGTCCTCTGACAAGCAATTGTATTCTATCATAAGATAATTTCAAAGTCAACGAAATAATTGATGGCCTTCAATTAGGCTTTTGGTGATTTTACCAAAAGCCTGCTATACTTTAGCCAAGATCGGATCAAGAAGCTGTCTTGCTTCTAGCGTGCATTCTGCATAGAGCTGTAGAAATTCCAAGAAGGGAAATATTCCAAAATACTGCCCTGAATATATGACCACTGATTTTGGTCTGCTCTCTTTGTAGTTTTTCATCACTACTGGCAGTGATTTTCCTATATATGATTTTCCTTCCTCCATATTTTTGTAGACCTGGAAATATAGATACCCTATCAGCGTCATTACTATATGATAGGTAATATAATTATACTGGGTGCTTTTAAAATCCGTTATTTTCCAGAAATCCTTCATCTGGCGGAAGTCTTCCTCGATTTCCGGGCGCAGTTCATACGTGCTTATGATCTGACGGGCTGTCCGCTCTGTGTCAGTTGTCATAAACACAAAATATTCCTCTGTCTTTTTATCATGGACTACACAGGCATTAATGGGGACATCTTTTTCTGGCTCGTCGCTTTCCCATAATGGCCCCAGGTCTGTCACCAGCTGGATCTCCTGTTCCTTCCTTTTGCGGTTTGGGTGCTTCTGCCATTTCCCGGCTTTTTTTGCCAGATTTACCGCATCCTCAAAAATGATCATGTTTTCTCTTGCGGGGATGTAGGTATCTACCTTACGTTCAGTTTTTAAATAATTAAGTATCTCACGTGACAGAAATCCCCTGTTATTGATTAGAATGTCATACGCTTTAAGACACGGTGTTGTTTTAAGCATGTCTTTTACAAGTTCAAGGTCATGTGTTTTTAGTGTGCCAAACACGATTTCTTCTGCAATCCCTGAATCATCCATAATCCCTCTTAAAACACCAAGCTTATACCCTCGGAAAGTTTCTCCGTCTATCTTTACTACGGAAGAATTTTCATAGTTTTCATTTTGAAGGTTTACAGGAATTTTTGTACAATCGAGAATATGAATATTCGGTTTGATATCCAGTTTGGGCATCAAGTGTTTCTGAACATAGCTGTTATAGAAACAAATCCATTCTTCACTGGAATATTTTGAAAGCAGTTTACGCATGACACTTTCAGAAAAAAGCCCTTCATTAAGGCAACGCTCGTTGTCCCATATGTTCCATCCAAGTTCAGCCAGCAGTTGAGCATCATTTACAGCAAAAGGGACATCAGTGAGGCTGGTTTTAATTTTAAGCTTTGCAGTAACAGCCAGACACAGCAGGATCTCAAAAGGAATATGATGGTTATGACTGCGCTTATCAGGAAGGGCACAAGGCAACATCTCGAGCAGCCCATGCTTTTTCATAGAAAGAATGATGTCATCTATAAGGTTTGGGAGAGCCATATCAGCGGCGTCAATATTTCCAGATCGAATCGCCTGATATACCTTTTCTTTATCTTTTCTACAAAGTTGAATCATAATTCAGTTCCCCCTCATATGTATAAAAAATCACAAATAGTATATCAGATTCTAACTGCTGTGTCCAAAAGACTTTTTGAATTTTCGAAACTTTAATTAGGCTTTTGGGAATAACCCCAAAAGCCTGCTATACTTTAGCCAG
>CAJUKA010000091.1 GCA_910586585.1 uncultured Lachnospiraceae bacterium | reverse complement strand
TATTTCATTATTTTTTTCAAAAAGTACGTGTCACTACCTTGACTCAAGGGGGGCTGCGGGCGATGAGCGACTTGGAGGAGCTGGAACGGGAGCGCGGGAACAGCGAATTTGTGGAAACAATGGGTTCTCTAGGTGGTGTGCAAAATTTTAGGTCAAGAACTGCCAGCAATGAGATGTGCACATTTCTTGTGATGAATATTTCGTCGCTGCAGTTGATACCAGTGAATATTATCGCATATCGCAGCCAATATGGCAGTGCCAATCCGGCAGCAGTCATCGCACCCGCGATAGTAGCGACGTTTTTCAGTACGGTAGTGGCGGTGGTTTATTGTAAAGTCATGGGGAGAAATTGCGATTGATGCATCTGTGAATTGATGTTATACTATCCATATAAATAGATAAGAGAAACAACAGACATGAAATTTGAATGGGATGAAGATAAAATTACCATAAACAAGGAAAAACATAAGATTTCCTTTGAAACAGCAGCATATGTTTTTGATGATCCATATTATATTGAAATGTTTGATTTTGAACATAGTGTTGATGAAGTTCGGTATATTGCAATAGGCAAGGTTGGCGATGTATTACTTGTAGTATTTACAGAAAAAAGATACAATTCGATTGATTTCAGCCAGACTTGCATCAAATGCGGAAAGGAGCCTTTATTATGACCAAGACATTCATTATTGAGAATGGACAAAAGCCTACAGATGAACAGTTGAAAGAAATAGAGGACGCAAAAAACAATCCTATTGTATTTGACGAGGATTGCGAAGAACTTTCACCAGCTATGATGAGGGCGTTTAAGAGTGCTGTGGTACAGAGAAATCGTAAGAAAAAGGCGTAGGTGCGTTAATGTGCATATGAAATAAAGGGATTCATAAAAGAAGGATATTTTAAGGGTAAAGTATCCTGATCTTTGTATAGAAGAAATAATGAGATAATAAAGTTAGGTGTTGACCAACACCTAATTTTATTATCAAACAAGAACAATAAAAAATGCCCTATTTCATAATATTTCAAAAAGTACATGTCACTATCTTGACTCAGGGGAAATTGAGGGCGATTTCCGATTTGGAGCAGTTGGAGCGGGAGAGGGGGAACAAGGAATATATCGCACCCGCGATAGTGGCGACGTTTTTTAGATTGTAAAGTCATGGAAAGAAAGTGCGATTGATGAACTTGTTCACTGATGTAATACTATCCATATAAAATAGCTTAAGAGGAACAATAGACATGAAATTTGAGTGGGATGTAAGAAAGGTATTGGAAACATTTAATGGATGCCAATGCAATTTTCCAGATGATATGAATGATGGGGATTTGATGGACAAGGTATAATGGAGTTACTTTTCACACCCGCGCCATGCACTTGCTGCATGGCGTCGGAGCAAGCGCCAAAATGCGTGCTTTTTAGCATTTTGTGTGCATCAATTGTTGCAATTCACACCGAAATCGTTGTAAGTATATGAGAAATCTGGCGTAAGTGTGAATTGTAACATAATGGATTATGAAAGCAGGAGCTTTATGGTACTATATTGATTTTCCAGATAAAAGATGGTAGGATTGTCATGAATAAAATGAAGTGACAGGAGCAAAATGCGTTCTATCTATAATAAATACATGATTAAAAATAGAAGAGAAAAAGCGCGTTGAAGCGATGCATACAAAAAAAGGAGAGTCTATGTACACAGAAAGAAACAACGCACGAAGAAAACAGTTGTCTAGCAGCCGGCTTTTATTGGTCGCTGCTATGATTCTGCAAATGGCGGCTATTATAATAGGAATACGTCCTGCTATGGTTTATGCCGCAGAGAATACTGTGCAGGATAGTACGAAGATAAATACGAAAAAACAACCACAGATTTATATTGTGGATAAAAACGGCATGGGAGATTTTGTTTCGATTCAAGAGGGGGTAGATAATGCTTCAGACGGAGATACACTCCTTATTTATCCAGGGACGTACATAGAAGCTGTGCAGGTAATGAATAAGGATATTCAGATTGTCGGTGTCAGCAAAGATTTGTGTATTCTTCAATATGATACGGCATTTTACAGAAAGATACCCCTTACAATTGCATCTGGCAAGGTATCCAATCTGACGATACATGGAATGGACAGCAAAGTGCAGCAGATTGGACCAACACAGGAAGAAATTGACCGCATGAATGCAGAACTGGTCGGAGACAGCTGGGAAAGACAGAAAAATTATTCTGGTTATGCTGTCCATATTGATCAAAATTGTCTGTATGGCAAAAATATGATCTTTGAAAACTGCCGGATTATATCTGAAAACAATCATTGTGTAGGGATTGGAACCAGGGGCAAATCCAAGATAAGCTTTGAAAACTGTGAGCTGATATCGATGGGAGGAGGAAGCTGCGTATTTATGCATGATCCCACATCTATAGAAGTAAGCGGAGCAGCGGCGCTTGTGATGAAAAACAGTTCCATGACAAGCTATCTCTGTCCCTATGTGATGACATTTCAATCGCTGTTTCCAGCATATAACAGTATCGATCTGACCTTTCAGAATGTGCGCGTCAGTGCAGTGGCGTATGCAGAGAGCGATGGATATATTTCCGATAATGTAAATACGTCCTTCGAGGTAGAAACATTATTAGAACTGGAGCAGGCAGGAACCCTATATGTAAATGGTTTAAATACCTCAGCCACGGCACTTGTACATGAAATGTCTCCCAAAGAAGCAAATGATTATATGAAAGCGCTTGAGGAGGCACTAGATGCGGGGGATGCTGCAAAAGTAATGGCAATAAAGCTTCCGGAGGGGATTTCTTATATAGGAAAAATACCGCAGGATTCTGAAACAGATACAAAAACAAGCGCGCCTTTATTTAGCTTACCCAAATTTAATACAGCAAAGCATCAGGTCATTGCAGTTTATAATGCAGGCAATCAGCCGGGGAGTGGCTGGTGCGGACTTAACAATGCAGTTTTGAATGCGGACAGTTTTGGAAACACCTTAGTTGAGATGAACAACACTATTCCGTATACCGCGGACAACGCCGTATTCCCGAATTTCGGAATCGGTTATTGAGCGCTTTGTAATATTCATATCGGCTGATACGCAGTTTTTCTCCGGTGGTAAGCGTCACGAAATCGCGGCTGTAGCTGGAAATATAACGGGCATTTACAAGATAAGACTTGTGTATGCGAAGAAAATGACCATTTTTTGGGCGAATAAGTCGTTCCACAACATCTAATTTTTGATAAAATGTATCGTGGCAATCAGACGTAACAATATGTGTTCGTCTTCCTTCTGATGCGAAATATTTGATATCCTCGACAAAGACATGCACATAATCGGGTCTGACATAATACGAAAAAGAATCCTCATCATCTAGGACTGTTTCATAGGCAAGAGAAGCATAAGACCATAGATGGCGCCGGCTTTTTTCGGGCAGGACAAAGATAGGTTCTAACAGCGTGTCCTTGATATTGGGAACATAATCACGACGTTGGGTGACAATAGATACCAATTTTTTGTTTTCCTTTTTGGCAGCGACAGCCGCCTCACGAATCAACCCATTATCGCCTTCGATATCATAAAAAAGAATATCAGGGCAGTTGCAGTTTATGCAGCGCAGCAGTTCATATGCATTGTGATAGCATTTCACAGTTGCTGCGATTCCTTTTTGCTGAAAACAATTTATAACCTCCTGCTTCATAAAACGCAGTTCATCGTTGAGCTCATAACAAAAAGCTAAATTAATCATAATATTACCTCCGAAAAATATGTCGTTTTTGGGACTGCTAACACTATAAACTGAAAACTTATGAAAACATATAGGAAAATAGTACCAAAAACATAATTTGCGGTCTTTGGAATATATATGATATATAAGGCGATTGTTCAGGAGCAAGGGTTATGACGTATTTATCCAACATGCTGATTCCTGCATTAATATTTTATATTATTGCAATGGGGCTTTCACAGAAAAAGGATATTTATGCTTCTTTTACGAAGGGAGCAAAGGAAGGAATGAAAACTGTCGCAGGAATCGTGCCAACGCTGATTGGATTGATGATATCTGTTGGAGTACTCAGAGCGTCTGGATTTTTAGATTTTGCAGGAACGGTGATTGGACGTATGATTGTCGGGGCTGCGCCGAATTTTCCCAACGAGCTGATTTCACTTTTTGTGGTAAAACTTTTTTCTGCTTCTGCAGCCACAGGTCTTGCATTGGATATCTTTAAGGAATATGGAACCGATTCTTTTGCAGGGCTTGCAACTTCTCTCGCGCTTGCAAGTACTGAGACCGTTTTTTATACCATGTCAGTGTATTTTATGGCGGCCAGAATAACAAAAACTAGATGGACGCTTGCCGGTGCGTTGCTGTCAACTGCTTCTGGTTTGATTGCAAGCCTTGTGATTGCAGCGATGATGGCGGGATAACAGAAGACAAAAAATTGTAGAAAATAATTGATTAATTGAGGAAATAGTACTATAATTTTATATAATACGAAATAAGACTGTGAATTGATGTTTTTTCTTAATTTTAAGACACATCGGGGGAAGGATATGAATCGAAAAAGATATATGTGTACGTCATAAAATCGTGTTTTTGATAAGCTTACTGGCAGGCAGTGATCCAGAACATTTGATTTTTTATAGCCATATATAGACAGTCTCCTGATGCGCAGAAAATCCGGAGGCTGTTTGTGTGTCCATAATTCGTTTCCGTATATATTGTACACAGCCCTGTTTTATGAAGGATAATAATAGAAGAGGTAGGGGTTGAAGTGAACAAAATATTAATTGTTGAGGAAAATTTCAGACTGGCAGAACGTTTGTGCAGATTATTTTCGGATACATGGATGCTGGCACAAAGCTGTGCTACGCTTGAGGCAGCCGCCGCTCTGATAGAAGCAGAAGCGTATCAATTGATTATTGTAGATACAGATCTTCCTGATAAAAATGGTCATGATATTGTGTATGAACTGGGGCTTGGACAGCGCAATACCCCCAGGCCGCCGGTGATACTTATCATGCCAGGCAGCAAGACCTCGGAGCTGTCGAATCTAAACGGTCAGGGGATTGCGGACCACATCACGAAGCCGTTTAATATGGCAGTACTGAAAGCAAAGGTTTATACGCAAATCATGAGAGGCAGCAAAGATTATACCCTGAATGCAAGCGAACGGTTTGAGGCGATTGGTTCCGGTTCCGTTATTAGTATTAGCGGTGAACATAAAGTATGTATTGACGCGTATGTGTTTGATTTTGATGAAAAGGAGTATTACGTGGCAGAAAGGCAGGTGCGGCTAAATCGTATCGAGCAGTGTCTGCTGCGGACATTGATTGAAAACAAGGGAATTGTATTGAAGAAAAAGGCTTTGATTGCAAAACTTAAGTCTGAAAGTAAAATATATATAGATGGGAGAATATTACATGAATCCATACAGACACTGAAACAGAAACTTGATGCCAAGGACTATATCAAAACAATTTATGCCATAGGATACATATGGATTTCTGTGGAAAAAAGGGAAGAATAGGAACGGGCATTTGTGCCTGGGAGTGGGGGATTTAGATGACGGACTGGATAAGAAAACGATATAAACGTATTGACTTGGAATTTTTAAAAAGAGCCATCTATGTCATATTTGCGGTGATTGTATTGATACTGACGCTGATGATTTGCTTGAACTCTCCCGTACAGCGCCACTTCAATAATCTGAGAAAAAATGATGTGTGGTTTGGGGATAAATGGTATTATACGGAGGACGGAGAACATGCGGCGGCTGGTTCGTTTGTGACTGCAAAATCACAGCATTATCTGAAAGTTTTTGCCAATAATGGGCGGATCTCCATCACAAAGACATTGGATTTTAAGCCGTCGCAGGAAGAATACTTGTGTTTTCGGGCAAGGGCACTAACAGTTCGTGTGTATGTGAATGGAAACATATGGTACAAAAATGAATTTCCTGAAGAATATCGTCAACATGGAAGAAGAATGTATATGCTGCATCAAGCCCCAGCTTATGGAATGCAGGAAGGGGATCAGATAACGATAGAACTTGAAACAGCGTCTGGCGAGGAATATGATACCATTCAATATCCGTCGCTTGGCGACAGATATGCACTGACAAAATACATATTAGAAAAATCACAGAACAGTATTGCAATCTGTTTTGGGATTTCGTTTTTGATTCTGCTCAATGTTCTGACAATTCGTTCTACGCTCATGGCGGATAAAGCACAGAACAAAAAATCACTGCTTCTGCTGATATGCTTTTTGGTGTTGGCAATGGTTTATATCAGTACGGACAGTGGATATATGGAGATTTTTACAGAGCGGATGTCGATACTGAGCTGGTATAATAATCTTTCAATGATTTTGCTGCCAATACCATTAATGCTGTTTATAAAGAATACATTCTTTCCAGGGCATATCCGATATGAGGTATTGGCCCTTGCCCATTTGCTGCTTAATACAATCAGTATAGGGGCCTATGTATTTTGTGCGATAAGTATTTCTGATTTTTACTTGTTGGTACATATCATGATCGGGATTGATATTCTGGTGTGTATTATTAGCTTTTTCCAAGAGAAAATGGGGCCTCCGATGGAAGTTTTGATAGGGTTTGGGACCTTGATTATTACTGTCTTGGCAAGTATAGCATCTTATTGGGAGGATATTGTGTATCCTTGCTCCATATTGTTTGGATATGGGCTGCTGATTTTTGCGGCCTGCATGTTGTTTTGGATTGTGCGCAGCCGCCATGAATTAGACAGTATGCGGGAAGAGGTGGATCACGTTTTTATGCAGCGGGAAACAAAGGCGGCACAGGAGGCAAGCGAACACAAAAGCCGTTTTTTGTCACATATGTCGCATGAAATACGCACGCCGCTAAATGCAATCCTTGGCATGAATGAATTGATAATGCATGATACAGATAACAATGATATCAAAAGATATTCCGCGGCGATTCAAAGTGCTGGGATGACCCTGCTGGCGCTCTTGAATGATGTACTGGATTATTCCAAAATAGAAACCGGCAAAATGGACATTATAGAATCACATTACTCATTGTCATCATTGCTGAATGACGTGGTACTGATGATTCAAGGCAAAGCGTCAGATAAAGGACTGGAACTTCGGCTTGATATTGATGCGACGCTTCCAGATTTGCTTCGCGGCGACGAGATACGTATCAAACAGATTCTCACGAATCTGATGAGCAATGCTGTGAAATACACAAAGGAAGGATGGCTGCAGCTAACAGTAGGGCAGCAGCGTGTTTCCCGCTATTTGGATGACAATATGGTTATGCTGGATATCAAAGTATCCGACAGCGGTATGGGAATCAAAGAGGAGGAGATGCATGAGCTGTTCACAGAATTTGAACGGCTGGACAGACAAAAAAACAAAGGAATAGAAGGCTCAGGGCTTGGGCTTAGTATCACATCACATCTGGTAAGTTTGATGAAGGGCAGCATTAATGTAGAAAGCCAATATGGCAGAGGCTCAACATTTATCGTACAGATACCACAGACCGTTATTTCGGAAGCGCCAATTGGAGATTACAAAAAGCGCTTTGAAGTTTTGAGCAATGCAGATTGTCAGGAGACACCAGAAATATTAACATTTCCTGGAAAGACGGTATTTGTGGTAGATGATAATGAGTTAAACCTTGAAGTAATTTCTTCTATTTTAGAGATGTTTGAGGTGCATGTGGAGCGTGCGGATTCCGGACAGGCTGCTATTGAACGTCTTGACAAGGAAGTTTATGACCTGATACTCACAGATGATATGATGCCTCATATGAACGGGACGGAGATGATGCAGTATCTGCATAAGAATGTGGAGAGTGCAAGTAATAAGACGCCAATTGTAGTACTTACGGCGAATGCTGTGGCAGGTGCGCGGGAAGAATATATCAACAAAGGGTTTGATGATTATATGTCGAAGCCAATTGATGCAGATGTCTTGCAAAAAATACTAATGAAATATTTGAAATAAGCAGTTTTTTGGTTAAAAAGCTGTTTTTGGGGAAAAACCATTGACTTTTTTGCAAAAAAGACGGACAATAATGCAAGGTTTTATTGGAAACAGAATAAATGTAAATATGGAAATATTTTGTTTTGGGGGGTTTTGGTGTGTTAAAAAGAGAAGTTATGGTAAAGAATATTGAGACTAAGTATAATCATCCTCTTGCAGAGATTGTTCAGATCGCAAGCCAATTTAAGAGTGAAATTCTTTTAGAGTACGATAAATACAAAATCAATGCAAAAAGCATTATGGGAATTATCGCATTCAATCCCTCGGAGGGAATGAGTGTTATCATATCTGCAAATGGAAAAGATGAAGATGATGCAATTGAGGCGCTTGAGCGATTTTTTATATGTGAATAGTGGAAAATGATAACAATCGGGTGGGCGTGTCCTGCCCGATTTCGTTGTGTCTAAAGCATTGGTTCTGCGCGGGGAATATCTTATTAAAATTGTGCTGAACGATGGAAAATGGAATTCCCTGTCCGATTAGAATATACAATTTAAAAAAGATGTGCTATACTATAATTTAAGAGTAGAAATGCGGACAGATTTGATACAGAAGGGAAGGTTGAAATTGGAATTCGGACGGAGGTTTGAGGGAAGCGTTCTCAAGCCCATAAGAATTATGATTAGACCGGCATATCGTGAAGAATGGGATGATGCCATGGTGCTTGCATGGCGCACCTTTATGCAGTTTGAGGCAAAGGACTGCACGCCTCGCGGAATAGAAAGTTTTTTGGAATTTATAACCGATGAAGTGCTTCACAGAATGTTTGTGATGGGAGCCTATCAGCTTTTTTGTGCCTATGATAATGGAAAAATGGTAGGGATGATCAGTCTTAGGGGAGAGACGCATATATCGCTGCTTTTTGTTGACGAGAGGTACCACCGTATGGGAATCGGAAGGCGGCTGATTGACTATGTGAGCAACTATGTGCTGACAGAGGAAGGACACCATCATGTTACTGTGAATGCGGCATCGGGGGCTACGGGATTTTATCATTGTGTGGGCTTTGTGGACACGGACAAAGAACAGATAAATGATGGGATTCGGTTTACGCCTATGAAGCGGAAAATTGAGAAAATAAATTAAGTCAGTTTCAGAAAAAACAGTATCTGTTCAAAAATGCAGATGCAATACATAGAAAAGGAGTGTTATTATGGCGGTAGAATATATTACAAGCAGGAATATGGTAGATTTGATATATGAGACATTGCGGCTTATGAATAAGCCGCTGGCGCATCATTGTATGCGGGTAAGCTTCATTATGTCAAAAATGTTGGAGACAAAAGGCGGCTATGAAAAATATGAAATTGCGGATTTTATGGTGCTGGCAATGCTTCATGATGTAGGCGCCTACAAGACGGACGATGTACGCAAGCAGCTTACGTTTGATGCAAAGACACCGCTACCACATTCTGTATACGGATATCTTTTTGTCAAATATCTGTCGCCGCTTGATGAACAGTCAAAAATGATTCTCTACCATCACATGGATTATAGCAAGACAAAGGAGCTTGATTATAAATACAGCTTTGAAACAGAAGTCTTAAAAGCCGCAGAAATCATGGATGTTTGGCATCGGTCGCTTGGAGATCAGTTTGATTATAAAATTATTAACCGGTATTCAGGAAGTAAATTTGATCCGAAAGTATGCGATCTGCTTTTTGAAACGGTAGATAAATTTGATATATTTACCAAACTTACGGAACGCACATACAAGCAGGATTTCAGCAATAGTCTGGAATATGTTCTTCTGTCAGACGATGAGAAAGACAAATATCTCAAAATGCTGATGTACTGTACAGGCTTGAAAGAAGAACAGATGGTTTCTGAAACGGTTGCAACGATGTATGTGTGCCGGGAACTTGCCAGAAAGCTCAAATTGAGTGAAATGGATAAAAATGAGGTGTACTATGCGGCATTATTGCATGATATCGGAATGCTGGCAATTCCAAAAGAACTTTTGGGGGCACCAAGAAATCTGAATAATGAAGAAAAAAATCTTATCAAAACGCATGTTGATATCATGGAAAAGACGCTGGAAAACAGGCTCTCAAAGGAAATTATAAAGGTAGCGGCTTCGCATCATGAGCGGTTTGACGCAAGTGGATATCCACGCGGGCTCAAAGGCAGCGCAATGGGAACCAAAGAAGCAATTCTGCAGATATCAGAACAGGTAGTTAATGCAATGGAGCCCAAGCCATATAGAGACGCGCATACGAGACAGGAAATACTTGATGATCTCAACAATGGAATTATTGCGGGCAAATATGATGGTATTGTAGCAGATACTTTTGTGCGCAATTACGATGAAATAATGGACAAAGCAGCGGCGAGAGCGGCGGCGGCGCTTGTGACGCACCAGAAGCTTATGCGAAACTACAATCAAGTTTATAGAAGCTTGGTATAACGATTGTGAATTATTTAACGGGAGATGAATGCGATGTTTAAACTTGACAGCCCGCTGATGAACTTTCTCAACAAGGTAGCCGATATTATGATACTTAATATTTTATTTATCTTTTTCAGCATTCCTGTCATTACAATAGGGGCTTCTTATACGGCGGCATATTATATTTGTTTCAAAATGGTAAAAAATGAAGAGAGCTATATTATCAGAGGCTTTTGGAAAGCTTTCCGTGAGAATTTTAAGCAGGCGACAATCATATGGCTTGCAGTGCTTGTCATCGGCGGAATTTTATTTGCAGATTATCAGATTATGCATTATTCCGGTGTTGAATTTGCGGATTGGATGAAGATTGGAATCGTCAGTGTGACAGTGATTATGCTTATGGGGGCATCTTATTTGTTTCCGCTTCAGGCACGTTTTTTTAATCCTGTGAAAAGCACGATAAAAAATGCTTTTTTGATGGCGCTTTCTCATTTGCCGACCTCCTTTGCGCTGATCATTGTGTATGCGCTTCCGGCAGTGATATATCTTTTTATTCCTCAGATTTTACCGGCGCTTTTTTTGCTGGCATTTGGAATCGTGATTTATTTTAAGTCTTTTTTGCTTTTGCGGGTATTTAAGCGGTATGAGGAGGCATTGGTGGCGAAGCAGGAGCCGGACGAAGGCAGTGATCCAGATGGTGGCATATTTGCCGAAAGTGAGCTGATAGAGAGCCAGGAAAGTGTCACAGTTGACAAAGCGGCAATTCCAGAGAAGGTGTATCGTGACGGAAAATTTGTAGAGGTTTCAGAAAATAGCAGCAATATTCACCAATAACATAAAAATAGATAAAAACTCTTATGTAATATGCACAATATAGAACAGACAAGTTGGGCACTTTGCCTAGCTGATATGGTAAATTTTAGAGTTAAATATATTTGGTGAGCAATTGTTACAGAAGGTTATAAAAATATTTGTGGATTTATGGCATAGCATTTTGGCGGATTTTATTCTATACTAAGTATATGTTAAATGCAGTTGTTGAAAGCAGTACATAACCTAATAACTAAAAAATAACGATTTTTGGGAGGCATTAAAAATGGCAAGTTTATCATTAAAGAACGTATGTAAAGTATATTCTAACGGATTTGAAGCTGTTAAGAATTTTAACCTCGAAATTGCAGACAAAGAGTTTATTATCTTCGTAGGACCTTCTGGATGTGGTAAATCTACTACACTTCGTATGATCGCAGGTCTTGAGGATATCTCTTCAGGTGAATTAAAGATTGGTGACAGAGTAGTAAATGATGTTGAACCAAAAGATAGAGATATCGCGATGGTATTCCAGAACTACGCTTTGTATCCTCATATGTCAGTTTATGACAATATGGCGTTTGGTCTTAAATTAAGAAAAGTTCCAAAGAACGAAATTGACAAGATGGTTAAAGAAGCTGCCAAGATTCTTGACTTGACAAAACTTCTTGACAGAAAGCCAAAGGCTTTGTCAGGCGGTCAGAGACAACGTGTTGCTATGGGCCGTGCCATTGTTCGTAATCCAAAGGTATTCCTTATGGATGAGCCTCTCTCAAACTTGGATGCAAAACTGCGTGTACAGATGCGTATTGAGATTGCAAAGCTTCATCAGAGACTTGGAACAACCATTATCTACGTTACACATGACCAGACAGAGGCTATGACACTTGGTACACGTATCGTAGTTATGAAGGACGGTGTTGTTCAGCAGGTAGATACACCACAGAATCTGTATGAGAAACCACAGAACTTGTTCGTTGCAGGTTTCATGGGATCACCACAGATGAACTTTATCGATGCTACAGTAGAGGTTAAGGGAAATGAAGCATCTTTGAAGGTAGCTGGACTTTCAATTCCTCTTCCTCCTGCAAAATCTAAGAAGCTCATTGATGGCGGCTACAATGGAAAGACTGTAACATTTGGTATCAGACCTGAAGATATTTATGACTCACAGATGATGATCGAAGCTAAGTCTGAGAGCACATTTGAGACAACAATCCGTGTATACGAGTTGCTTGGTGCAGAAGTATTCTTATATGCTGATTTAGCTGAGTTCCCTATCACAGCAAGAGTTGATCCCAGAACAACAGCAAGACCTGGCGATAAGGTTAAATTTGCTATTGATATTGAGAAGATTCATGTATTTGATAAGGAAACAGAGAAGGTTATCACAAACTAATTAAAGCATATTACCCCGGCAATAAACTTGCCGGGGTTTTTTGGCCTATAAAATAATATATGCGCTAAGTCTCTTTGTGGCGAATATTGTGAGAAGATTTTTTTGTCAAATATGCTGTTTTGTGGAATGTCTCTTGATTGAATTTGTGTATGTGTGGCAGAGCATTAGCAGCAATAGAAATTTTGAGCGTATATAATAGTGAGCAGGAGGAAAACAATGATTTCAAATCAGGTAATTCAGACAAGTATTGATGAGTTAAAGACAATTACAAAGGTAGATCTGTGTGTCATAGATATGGAAGGAACGACAGTAGCATCAACATTTGACAGCAGTGGCGTATCTCAGGAGCTTGTGCAAAATTTTGTTCATTCTCCGGCAGACAGCCAGATTGTCGGCGGATATCATATGCTGAAAATCCTTGAAGATGGGGATGTGCTCTTCGTGCTGATATCAAAAGGGCAAAATGCGGATGCATATATGATTGGAAAAGTGGCAGTGTCTCAGATACAAAACTTGGTGATTGCTTATAAGGAGCATTTTGATAAAAACAATTTTTTTCAAAATCTGCTGCTTGATAATCTACTGCTTGTTGATATCTATAATCGGGCAAAAAAACTTAGAATTGAGACGGAAATTCCAAGGGTCGTGTATTTGGTAGAGGCACAAAATGACAGGGATAACATTTCTATGGAAATGCTTAAGAATATTTTTATGGATCAGGTAGGATATTATATAACTGCTGTAGAACAAAAAAATATTATTTTGATAAAAGATGTTTCTTCTCTGGATGCTTATGAAGAAGTGGAACAGACAGGGCAAGTGATTGTGGACATGCTGAATACAGAAGCGATGCTGGCTGCAAAGGTTTCGTATGGAACGATAGTAGGTGAGCTAAAGGAAGTGTCGAAGTCTTATAAAGAGGCAAAAATGGCGCTTGATGTGGGCAAGATTTTTTATATGGAAAAAGCAATCAATGCCTATAATACATTGGGAATTGGACGATTGATTTATCAGCTGCCAATTAATTTGTGCCGCATTTTTATGAAAGAAATATTTGGAGAAAATATTCCTGACGATTTAGACGACGAGGTGCTCACAACAGTCAATAAGTTTTTTGACAATGATTTGAATGTATCTGAAACTTCAAGACAGCTCTATGTGCACAGAAATACGCTTGTATACAGAATTGAGAAACTTCATCAATCGACAGGGCTTGATATCAGAAAATTTGATGATGCCTTGACGTTTAAAATTGCTCTGATGGTAGTCAATTATATGAAATATATTGATTCCTTAGAGGGATAGGAACTTTGAAAGCGCTCGTAGTTGGAGCGCTTTTTGTGTTTGATGGGAATGCATGTGAACTGTTACCTTTTTGCATATATTTGAGAATGTGGACATACATTGAAATATCAGGACAGGATAGGGGGCTCAAAGTATGCAGTTTTTTTATATAGATTATATGAACAATGGAAGAAAGGAGCGTAATATTGGTTTTCTGAAGATAGAGCGTGACGGGGCCAGCATTGGGCTCAGGGGAGTGCCTGCACAGTGCGGAGAGCGTTGTATCGTATATGCTGTCAATATGCAGGATGAAAAGGTACAAATGGGAGAAATTCCAATCAATTCGGGATATGGTATGAAGAAGCTAAAATGGCATCACAAAGTGGGCTTTGAGCAGTGTGTGCGCATAGAAATACCGCTGTATGGTACAAGAAAAGGTGTGTGTGTGCTTCGGGACGGCTCTGACTGTGTTTCGAAATGTCAAAATACCAAGGTGTATCAAGAAAACGAGAAACAGATTCAAATCGAAGGAAGCTCCCGCACGCAAGTATCAGCAGTGCACACACGAAACCATGCAAAGAGCAGTGTTGTTATGGAACCTGAAAACCATAATGATATTTATGAAGAGATTGAGGAAGATAAATGGAAACAGCTCCTAAAACTGTATCCACAGGTACATATCTGCTCAGATGCACAAAGCATTCTGATACGGCCGAAAGATGTTGTTATCTTAACACGTTCTTATCATGAGCTGGCAACAAATTCCTTTGTATTACATGCATATTATAATTATAGGCAGCTGCTTCTGTTTCGGTATATGCAAAGCCCGGTTCAATACTATTTGGGTGTGCCGGGCGTGTACTATGAAAGAGAGCGTCGTATTGCGCAGCTTTTTGGATTTGAAGGCTTTGAGAATGGAGAAGCACGTATGCAAAAAGATGCCGATCGAAAAACATATAATGGATGTTTCGGATATTATATGAAGCATGTTGAAATTTAAAAACAGTTTGGGCATGGCGTCCTATCCACGGAGGGTAGTATTTGGGATATATGGTCTGCAAATATTCAAAAATGATTCTAGGGTTTCCTTAGAATGTGCATGTAATTTCCTGCATAAAACACCATCACTGTCAACATAGGACTGTAAAAAATATGATTCGGCACCACGGAGCCATTTAGCAATAGCAAGCATGTCTGCTTCTTCATGAAATTCCTTTACAATTGTTGTTCGAAACTCATAGTGTATCGTGGACTGGGATAAAAGAATATCAACAGATTCATATAAATCAGACAGGGATACAGAAGATTTATCAAGACCAACGGTAGGCGCATATTTTGGGGGTGAATTTTTGATATCCATTGCACAATAGTCAATCAGTCTATCCGCAATCAATGTTTCAAGCATATGCGGATTAGTGCCGTTGGTGTCTAACTTTATTTGATAGCCAAGTGAGCGGATGCGTTCTATAAAATGGGGCAGATCGTCATGCAGTGTCGGTTCTCCGCCTGTGATACAAACGCCAGTAAGTACATTGCGCCGCTTATTAAGAAACGAAAACAGTTCATCACAAATAGGAGTGAGATTTCTGCTGTTTAATACGATATCTTTGTTGTGACAGTATGGGCAGCGGAAATTGCACCCTCCAGTAAATACCGAAGCAGCTACTCTGCCTGGATAATCCAGTAGTGTAGTTTTGGTTAGACCAAGAATGAACATAAGAAAAACCTCCAGGAGATATATAGTTCATAATTATATAGGAAATCATAGTCTTTTTAAATCTTTTTCTTTATATTTTCTTTGTAGATTGCCTAATTTATCTACACTAAACCCTCTTTTTTACTACTTTCGATAAGGGCCGTTATCCTTACCTTTTTTCCTCTTTCCCGTTTTTTCC
>CAJUKA010000090.1 GCA_910586585.1 uncultured Lachnospiraceae bacterium | reverse complement strand
ACTTTAGAAAGCTCTCTTGCCAATTCTTTAGGAAGATATCCAATAACTGTCCGACGCGAAATAGGTTTGATATGTACAATAATCTGAATAGCATTATTGTTAAATTCGTTGTCTGGTTCTCTTTCCAATGTTACAGTTAAATCATTTTGATGAAACTGCTTTAAAAGCTGCAAGCGTTCCTGTCTATTTTCAAAAGTAGTACCAGCTACGCGAACCTTTATTGTATTCTTTACCTGTGCCCAGGCTTTCTTAAAGGCCTGTGATAAGGAATAACCCACCTTTTTTAGTTCATTTGCCATAACACATACAGCTTTCCTAACTTTTGTAATCTGCTTCATTGTGATTACCTCTTTTCTTTCTTTTAAAGTAAATTGATTTATCCCGACTACCCTTTGTTTGGGTAGTTTCGTCAGCTCTCTCCGGTACTCTTCAGGGGATTTATTTTAAATAAACATCTATTTTCTTTTTCAACTCTGATAATGTCGTTGCTGCATCAAATAAAGCGTTATCTTCATCATCTGCATACGCTGTATAAACAATGGTACCTTTTTTAATTGTGCCGTCTGCTTTTTCTTCGTAGGATTTTTCAATTTCAAATCCTTTGTATGGTTTCAATAATTTAACTGTCATGGTTGTTTACCTCGCTTTCTTTATATATGAAATCTGTTTTCAGATAACCTTGTTGCATATTTGCTTTCAGTATGATTTTTTAGTTTACCTGTCCATTCGTTACGGTTTTCAAATCCCAAATATTCAGCTACTTTTGCAGTTATTAAACGAATTGTATTATCAATTGGATAATTCTGTGGTTCTTCTATTGCTTTCAGTCTGATTTCTTCGATTTGATCTAATAGCATAAGTTCTTTGTCCATTTTTGTTTGTCCTCCTTGTGTGGTGGTTTGTGTGACCTGTTATTTCTATTTTGGGCAAATTAAAAAGGTGTAAAGCCTTAATAATAAGACCTTACACCTTTTTTGTTAGTGAGTTACTGTTGCTATTCAGTTTTTATTCTTTTATTATGTCAATATCTATTAAGTTTACTCCTATGACATTTAACAATGCTTTTAAAGAAAGATACTCTTTTTTTAATTTTTCATATGTTTTTGTTGCTTCTTCTTCTTTTGCTAATACCATATAATCTTGAATTTTTTTAAATTGTTCAATAGTATCTTTTGCAATTTCAGCATTACTTGGCATATACAATCACCTACTTTCAATTAATAATCTGTACTGATTGTTACATCCTAATTATAACAGATTATGTAAAAGGTGTAAAGCCTTATTAAATTGTCAATGTGCTTTGTGTAAAGGTCTTGCTTTGTGTTGGTTGTGTGGTGTTTTGTTTGACCTTGTAAGACTATGATACAACATCTTGTACAAGATGTTGTAATAGTCTTATCAACAAACAACAAAGCACCTTGACAATTTAATAGACTTTACATCTAAGTTATGATATACTCACTTTACAAATAGTAACAATACAATCACAACAAAGGAGTGGTATAAAATGACAGACAGTGAAAAACTTGACTTACTTTTAGCCGAAATGCAAGGCATGAAATCTGAAATACAAAGCATGAAGGAAAAAGTTGATAAATTGTCATTAGGGCAATTAGAAATTAAGGAAGAAATATACATGCTCAATCGAAAAATATCTGATACTTACAATGTAGCTCTTGACGCATTGGGTACTAGCGCGGAAAATCGGGCGTGGCTTGAAAATGGTACATTAGTTTAACTGAATAACATATATCACAATAAGGGTGTAAAGTCTATTAACTTGTTAAGGCTTTGCACCTTTTTAATTTACCAAAAACAAGGAGGACAACAACAATGATCAAAACAGTAACCTATTTCGAATATCAGATATTAAAAGTTATTGGAAAGAATGTAAGAATCTTACATGCCGATGATACTACAGCAACCATTGTAATAGGAAAATAGAAGCCCATTAAACAATCAATCACAATATATAAGGAGGCTATGAGGCATGAAATATTTTAAAAATGTACACACATTAGAAGAGCTTAGAAAGCAATACAAGGAGCTGTTAAAGAAGTACCACCCGGACAATGCAAACGGCAGTACAGAAGCGACTCAAGAAATCAATGCTGAATATGACAGATTATTTAAACTATTAAAAGATAAGCATGAACGCAAATCAGATAACACGGCAGACAGTACAAATACAAAGCAGTCAGAGTACAGTAAGAATATGTACGACTGGGAAAATGACAGATCATTGCGTGAGATATTACAGAAGATTATCAACTTTGATGGAATAGAGATTGAAATTGTCGGCGCGTGGATATGGCTGTCAGGCAATACATACAGCTACAAGAAAGAGCTGAAAGAACTAAGATTCAAATGGGCTTCACAGAAAAAGCAGTGGTATTTTCACACTGATGCATACCGCAAAAGAAGCCACAAGTCATTGAGTATGGACGATATCAGAAGCTATTACGGCAGTACAAAGGTACAGACAGATTCAAGGGTGTTACTTGAAGCATGACAGCCCATATGTTACAACGTTAAAATGGGTGTAACCAATTGAAACAGTTACACCCTATATAATAAGGAAAGGATGGAAACAATTATGACGAATCAACAAATACTTGAAATGTTATCAGAGAACGAATATATACTATTCTATACATTAGATGATGACCCGAACAATGAAGAATTAAGGGCAGCACATAAAAGCATAAAACAGGCATTAATAGACTTTGCACATGCTACAGGATGTCGTTTAAATTAGAAAAGGAATGTACATGAATATGAAAAGAACAATGAAAACAACAATCAAAACTATTGCAACAATCGGATTTATAGTGTTGTGCATATGCTTATTTAACGGCATACAGGCACAAGCGGCGGAACCTACACAAGAATCAAATTTGGAATCAGTAATTGACACAAATCAGATATCAGACTTTGTTGTAAATGGTGAAAGCTTACAGTTTTATTTTAATGATGGTAATGGATACTATTGGGAACCTGAATCATGTGCTACTACTGATACAATATCAAATAAATATGTACAGTATGATGATAGTTACATAGATATGAATACACTTATCGGGTTTAATGATACTGAATATGGTTTGATGTTATATTTTAGTGATGGAACAGGTTACTATTGGGAATGGTAGGAAGGGAAGGGATACATATATGTTAATTTTAAAATATGAACGTAAAGATTTTTTCAATAATAGAATTTATACAGAAGATAAGAAAAACAACTACACAAAAGAAGATCTGAAAAAAGTGTTTGCATATTTCAGTAAAACACATGATGCAACTATTCAGATTGATAACGTGGTTATTTATTGGGATAGCATGACAGAACATGAAAACAGAATTGTTACTGTAAGGGACTATGACGGCAGGAACTATATAAAATCAAAGAAAAGCTATGAGTTTAAACGGCAATTTGATGCATCGCAAGTAAATATATAGGGATTATAGCAAAAAAGGAACCCTTTGTAAAACATGATTTTTCCTTATAATCTCTAGCTTTTCAGGGCATTCATATATGCCTATTGGGGTGGGTAGACTCCTACCCTGATGATGTGAAAATGATTCTTTCACAAGGGCATGATCTTGGCAATCACAGTCAAAATCATAAAAACATGAGTCAGCTTTCAGATGCGGAAAAAGAAAGTGAGCTTATGACAGTACATAACAAAGTAAAGGAACTAACAGGATATGATATGTTTCTATTTCGCCCTCCATATGGGGATTACGATTCAAAACTTATCAAAGTAGCGCGAAAATGCGGCTATTACTCAATTCAGTGGGATGTAGACAGTTTAGACTGGAAAGATTACGGTGTAGATTCTATCATAAAAACAGTAACACAACACGAACATTTAGGAAACGGTACGATTATTCTTTGTCATAATGGTGCCAAATATACTGCAGAAGCTTTAGATACGATGATAACAACATTAAAAGATGCTGGATACAGCTTCGTACCACTCTCAGAACTAATCTATAAAGATAATTACCATATGGATCACGAAGGAAGGCAAATTCCCGACAAATAAAAAACAGATTTTTATCAAAACAATTTCATTAAATTTTTTCTACCACACACAAAGAAGTGCCACCGTTTCCGGTGGCACTTAAAATTTATGGTATTAAAATGTTAAACTGTTAATTAGCCGATTAATGATAATACACCCTGGTTAGACTGATTAGCCTGTGCAAGCATAGACTGACCTGCCTGAGAAAGGATATTGTTGTTAGAATACTTAACCATTTCAGTTGCCATATCTGTATCACGAATCTGGCTCTCTGCTGCTGTTGTATTCTCTACTACGTTATCCAAGTTGTTGATTGTATGCTCTAATCTGTTCTGAACAGCACCGAGTAATGAACGCTGTGCGGATACCTTAGAAACTGCCTCTGCAATTGCATCAATTGCATACGTAGCAGATGCTCCTGTATTATCCTTTACATTCAAGCCTCTGATACCAAGTCCAGATGTGCTCATTGTATCAATCTTTACAGAGATCTTGTTGGTCATATCAGCGTCTGCACCTACATGGAGGCTGAAGTTCAATGCTTCTTTCTGCTGATAGGTTCCCTTTGTGATTGAGAAGCTTACTGTTGACAATGATGCATTGTCTGCGCCTGCAACGTTCCCAACAGTTGTCATCTGCTTATCAAGATAACTTGTTGTGGTATCAGTTCCGATAGAGTTTGCGCTTGTCAACGCCTGCTGAATCTTCTTGTAAGCCGCTGTTGTTGTGATAATTGTAGCATCAACATCGTCAACGCCATCAGGATCTGTGCCTTTCTTCTTTGTAGCATCAACATTATCCTTCATAACTCTGTATGTCTTGCCATTGTAGATAGCAGTGCTTCCCTGTGTAATCTTAGCTGTAATTGAAGCAATCTGAAGAACATTCTTATCTACATTCACTTCACTTGCATCTGCTGCTACAGTATACTGAATGCCATCTACTGTTACCAGCTCGCCTGCCTGTGCAACACTGACAGAACCAATAACATCGCTTGCCTCTGTTGTACCAATGGTATACTGTGTGCCGCCGATTTTAATGGTATCGCCAAGTTTTAACTTGTTCATTACGAAAGTAGCGGATGTAGCGCCCTCTGTCATCTGGCCTTCAAGACCTGCGTCCTTTGCAGAAGCATACTTTGTCACATAGTCCTTGTCACCTTTGAGCAAATATGTCTCATTGAATTTTGTTGTCTCTGATACACGGTCGATTTCTGTAAGGAGCTGGTCAACCTCATCCTGAACTGTCTGTCTGTCAGAAAGAGACATTGTGCCGTTTGCTGCCTTAACTGCCAGTTCGTTCATACGCTGCAGCATATCGTGTACTTCTGTCAAAGCACCTTCTGCTGTCTGTACTGAACTGATACCATCTTCTGCGTTCAAAGATGCCTGTGAAAGACCTCTTATTTGTTTTCTCATTTTTTCGGAAATTGAAAGACCTGCCGCATCATCTGCTGCTCTGTTTACTTTGTATCCAGAAGACAGCTTCTCAGCTGATTTTGATAATGTTCCCTGAGTGATGCCTAACATTCTGTTAGAATTCATTGCTGTAAGATTGTGCTGTACTACCATAATTTTACCTCCTTGTTTGTACCCTTCAGATTTCCTTATCTGAGGGAGTGCCGCTGGGCAAATCCTTTTACCTCTTATTTCGACACTATTTCAATTATTTAGTTTTTTATTACAATTAATACAATACAATTAATACAATGTATTAAAGTGTAACCATATATAATATCCGAAAGCAGTCACGATGGCGCGCCTGCTAATGTAACCACCCTCGGTTATTAACATTGCTAAATGTACAACGCACGTAAAGAATTATGATTTGTTGTCTAAGCTATTTTTATTAGCTTTGTATTATATATCGGTATGTGTTTGAAATACTTTAGAGCTATTTTTAAAATTTTTTATATTTTTTTATTTTCATAAACTATTTGCCAAACAAGCTTGCAAGCTGCTCTACATCTGCTGGGTGCGCAAAAGCTTCCTTGTTTGCTTCCTGTATCTGTATATATACCTCTTTGCGGTATACAGGAACTTCTTTGGGTGCAGCGATTCCTATCTTAACCTGCTCTCCCTTAATATCAAGCACTGTTATCTCTATATCATTGTTGATCATGAGGGCTTCGCCCTTTTTTCTGGATAGCGCCAGCACGTCCTTCACCTGCCTTTTCTACATTTGTCTATGCGTTTGCTGCCTTTTTCGCCATCAAGTCCTCATATATTCCATGTTTGATGCTGTAGGACTCGTCGTCACATATAAGCTGCACAGCCTTGCGGTTATCAATACTGATAATAATCGGAGCTTTGAGATTTACCGTCGTTTTGGTAATATCCTTTGGAACAGTAACGGTCACAAACATCAGAATATTCTCACTGTCAAGATTTCCGCCAAGAGGAGTGAGAAGCTCTTTGTTGAACACAGGTGTATATCCCGGAATAACCAAATCAGGATTCATAACAGGCATCGCAAAATTTGGTTCCTGAATGGACTGCAGCCACTTGATTGTGGACTCGTTTCCTTTGTCAATATCATATATCAGAGTAAAGTCCTTAAGATCTGGAAAACCCAATATACCATGATCAAAACGAATAAGCCTGTCATCCTCTATGGCAACTTTTCCAAATGCTTTTGTATTAATCTCTACCATATTATCCACTCCATTCTGTCTCTTTTCAAGCCATAAACGTGAATTGCATAAATAAGCATAACATATTTATACAATTCACGCCACTCTTTTTTTATATTTTTTTATTTTCTACAGTTTCCAATAAATACCGACAACCAATTGTAACAAGGTCAGCCGTATTTATCTGATAAAGTCAAGCAATGAGGTCTGCATAACATAGCTGATAGAAGACAATGCTGCATTATAAGTCATTTCCACGCTCTTTAGCTGAATGACAAGGTCTGTATAATCTGCGTCCTCATTTGTACTGACAAGCTCACCGAAATCTGTCTGCTGTGCATTCAAGCGGTTTTGAATCAACTTGAGACGAGAACCTCTCGCACCGCAGTCTGTACCTGCAAGCTGTGCTTTATCAAGATATCCGTCGCAATCATCCAGCAAATCTTTGCAGCGCTTATTAATCTTGTCGCCAACTCTTGTCATCGCCTCGCCAAGCGCTTTTTTCTGAAGCTCGAGCTGTTTATATTCATCCGACCCTTCATCATACTTTTCGGATTTCATCATTTTCTCAACTGTATTGAGACTCTCTTCCAGGCTGCCATACTCATTGAGCATTTCGACTACTTCAAGCATATCTCTTCCCATATCATGGGTAAATACCTCGTCGGCTGTTGTATTCACGCGCAGACTTTGATTGTTTCCGATATCATACTCTATAATCTGCTTGCCGCTTGCGGTTGGGTCCTCAAGAAACTTCTCATTATAATTCACTACTTTTTCTTTTCCTGATGCGTCCTTCTGTGTGCGCTCAGTATAGAAGTAGTGTACGGGATCAAGGTCATTTTCCTTCCAGTTTGTCTTGTCATAGGTCACACGCAGCTCTGTGTCGGAGCTAAGCCCAGCCAGACGCTTCTGTACATTTTCCCCCAAAAGGAGTTCGCCTGTATCCGCGATATAGGTGATTTTATCCGCATTGTCTTCGCCTGTTACAGACAAATACGCATCATCATCCGTACCTGTCGGATAAATGTTATCTACTTTAAGCGATGTCTTGTATTTCTCATCAAATTTGACAACGCTCTTGCCGTCCTCTCCCTTAGTAATGCTGCTGCCAATTGTCACAGTTTCTTCGGGCTTTGTTTTTGAATTTTGGATTGTAATCTTGCCATCCTTGCCATAGGAATATGTCTCTCCATTTGGACCTGTCATCGTATCACCAGGTTCAAGTTTCAGGTCATTACCTGCTCCATCCTGCAATACCGTTCCTAGTGCATCAGTAAACACCGCCTGTACCGGAACCTTAGTTGTATCAATATTGACATATGCAGTTACAGAGCCTGTTTCAAGCTTAACGCGGTTGTCATCCGTAACCTGTGCCTTTGTCATAAATCCAAGGTCGATATTAGACTTATAAACCTGCTTCCCGTCTGCATCCAGCACAGGCTGGCCATTTGCATCCTTGACTGCCTCGATGTCAACATCCCCATATGCTAACCGGATTCTGTAGATATCGTATGTTTTTACATCATATTCTGTAGTCTCCTTATCCATAAAGTTCCCCTCATTTATGGATTTGAGATCTCCTGTTGTCACAAATATTTTTTTCTGTATTGCGGCATTGGTCAACTGCTCTGTAATCGTATTTAACTGTTTTTTGTCCGTCCGCATTGTCAGCGACATATCTGTCCGGTATCCCGTAAAGATGCTTCTGCCTGCGCTGCTGGCATTGCCCGTGGAATAGATTTCCTCCACAGCATTCGTCAGATGTTCTATAATCTTTTTTCTGTCGTCCGCATTCATATAGCTGTTGCACGCCTGGTTAATATTGCTTCTGACATCCGTCGACAAAATTTCATTTACCGTTGATATCGCAGAATCTGTAAGTTTGAGCCAGCTCTCTGCGTCCGCAGCATTTTTTTCATAATACTGGTCAATCTTATCCAATGACGCATTCAGTTTCAATGCACGGATTGCTATTACCGGATCATCTGACGGCCTTGAAATCTTTTTTCCTGTGGCAAGCTGATTGGTAAGCTTTTCCTGTCGGTATTTATTTATATTCAAATTTCTAAGCGATGTATTCTGCATCATCTTAGTTGTAATTCTCATTGCCATATCTCATTCTCCTTTATCGCTTAAACACCAGTTTCATTGATCAGTCTGTCGTAACAAGAATTCATCACAGATATCATCTTACTTGCTAGATTATAGGCATTCTGGAATTTTACCATATTGGCTGCTTCTTCGTCGGAATCAACACCGCTCACAGAAATACGGTTACCCTCGATAGATTCTTGTATATTTTCATAGATTTCTACAAAATCACCGGCGCTCCGTGCATTTAAACCGGAATCACCCATCAGACATATCAAAAAGCTTTGTGCATCGCATCCTCTGAAGGACATCATATCTTTATTTTTGGCTAACTCTTTGAGATTATTGATGATGTCATATTTAGAAGGACCCTCTGACTCTCCGGTATGCGTGGCAAGTGTTGACGCATCATTTTGAATGGATTTCTCCACATTAAAGTTTCCGGCTGTCAGCAAATGATATCCATTGTCTGTGCTGCTGTATTTTTTTGCGCGAAGATCCACGTCAAGCGTGAACTGCCCGCCTTTGACAGCATTGTCGCCTGTAAAGAAAATCGCGCCTTCATGCGTATCCCCATTATAATCGGTAGCATTTTCCACACCATAGATCTTGTTGAAGTTGTAGGAATAATCTCTTACCCACTCATTCATCTGCTCCAAATAATATGGAATACCCTGATAGTCCACCTGCTCACCAACTTTGGCGCTCATTCCAGTCTTTGCCGCAGGCACTTTTGAAGGATTCCTGGTAATGTCATCCGACATTTTAAAGGTATAATAAGCTTCTCCCTGATCATCTATCTCAAATTCAAAGCTGTCATAATAATATTTATCACCGCCAAGCGTAATACATCCATCTGTCAGAGGAAGCGTGCTTTTTGAGATATCTTTCAGATAGCTGTCTGTCACTTTTATTTTTACGGTATTATTCAGTCTGTCAACATCCGAAACGGTTCCATGAAATGCTTCGTTATTATTGCCGTCCCTCATTTCAAAGAGTCCTTTGAGCTCTCCTCTTATATTTTTGGCAGTTAACCCAAGGTCTTCTCTTGTGTCTTTCCACACCACATCATACAGGCCGTCCACTTCATTCTGATTGACCTTTTGCCATGGCTTTCTTGATACACATTCAAGCTGTCTGTATTCATAGCCGTCCACAAGCGTCTTGCCGCCTGCAATTGTCACCGTATACTCTTTCATGTTTGTTTCTCTTCCATGATCGTCCAGCATCGGCTTCTCTTCAAACTGCACATCCACTACTGCCGAGAGCTGATCCATCAAAAGATCTCTTTTGTCACGCAGCTCATTCGCAACGGTTGTGCCGTTTACTTCTATCATATTAATTTGTTTATTTAAAGAAGCAATCTCTTTTGCAACATTGTTTATCTCATCAACCTTGATGCTGATTTCATCATTTACATCGCTTTGCATCTTCTGAAAGTTGTTGTATAAAATGTTAAAATATTCACAGAGATTTCCTGCCTTGCCAATGAAATCCAGCGCATAATTTGTTTCACCTGTGTGGGTTGACAGCGATTCCATCGCTGCCTGGTATTCACTGAAAATCGTGGTAAAACCTTTTACTTCGTTTGTTCCTCTCTGATCATTGAGATAATTGTCTATAATAAGACAGTAATACTGTTTTTTGTCATATTCACCAAGTTTTGAATTGTTGTTCCAATATTTTTCATCATAATAGATGTCCCTGACTCTCTCCGCGCCTAGGGTATCGACACCGGCGCCAATACAGCCATAACTTGCAAAGGCGCGCATCGCTGTCGCAGCCGATTGATTCACAATCTGCCTTGAATAACCATCTGTCTCAATATTGGCAATATTATTCGCAGTCGTATTCAGCGCTGCATTGGAAGCTGTCAGACCTGTATATGATATATTTAATCCTGTAAATGTTGATGGCATTATATTCCTCCCCTTGTAAACCGAATCTGTTATTTTATGCACCCATACCTAACAGTGTGTCAAGCATTGAATTAATCACATTGATATATCTGCTGGCTGCATTGTATGCATTCTGGTACATGATCATATGCTCCAGCTCCTCATCTGAGGATACGCCGATTACGGTCTGTCTCTCATTTTCTGTCTGCTCTACTGCAAGCTGCTCATATTCATACAGTCCTTTGAAAACATAGCCCGATGCTGCCACCTGATTGACCAAATCAATATAGCAGTTTTCATAGGTACTCTTTTCTGTGGCTTTTGGATTGAGGTAAATTCCATCTTTCTGGAATGCTTCCACAAACGCTTTGCCAAGGTTGAAATCTGCGGACTGCTCTTCTTTCGTAAATCCAAGAAGCGCTGGCACTTGCACAAGTTTCTGGTTAATGATTGTATTTTGGCAGTTATAAAGCGAGGTTTTATTATTAGGGTCCTCTTCCACATACTTCCAATATGTATTTGGAAGCGCCTCTCCGTTTTCGTCATAAATCTGATGAAGCTTTGCTCCCTGAGCCTCCAGCTCCTGTACTTCTTTTTTGGTCAGTACAACTCTTTCATATGCCGGGGAACCTGATTTGACAAACATCTGCATTGGCGTGCCATCGTCGTTGCACAGGTATCCGCTCTTGGGATCACAGTTTTCTGCAAGAACTTCATTTACTTTGGTTATAATAGAATGTACAAGGTTATCAAACTCTGCCTCGGCATTCATAACAATGGAATTTGATATATACTTGTCATAGTATTCAAGCCCAGCTTTATCATTGTACTTTTCTGCGCCAATCTCAAGTGTATCCAGTTTTCTGTCTGTACATGCCCCTACTGTAAGGTCTGTATAATCAGCTACGTGATCGCCTCTTGCCAAAAGCAGCGCTCTCAGCGAGCCTACATCTGTATTATTTGCTGTTGATATTTCATCTGTCAGATTAAATACAAGTGCTGAGTCATAGTCTGGAACCCGGTTTCCGTTTTTATCTTCCTTATACAAAAGATTATGTGGCCAATATGGAGTCACATATCCGTTTTCTTCGTTCGTGAGCAGTTTCATCTCATTGTAGGAACCATCGTTGACAAAATCAACACCGTTGAAATATACGGTAACTGCTTTATTCGGTTCCTCACGGAAAGTAACATTTCCGTAGCCAGAAAGTGTATCAATCAACGCATCTCTCTCATCTCTGAGATCGTTTGCATGTTCTTGCCCTCCGACTTCTATTTTCATAATTTGTTTGTTTAATTCGTCAATTCTTTTTCCAATTGCATTGATATCCTTCACGGAATCTTTTACCTGTCTGTTCAGGTTGTTCTGATACTCCTGAAAAGATTTATATACCGCTGAGGCATTCTCAATGAATGTTGCTGCTTTTGAAACCAGCATTGAAATATTCGTCACATCATTTGGGCTTTTTGCAAGCTCCTGCATTGCCACCCACAACCCTGATACAGACTTGCTGAAAGCTGCACCATCAAATTCTCCCATGATGTCCTCTAGTTCAAGAACTGCCGAATATGAAGTTTCATAATAGGATAATCTTCCCGACTCCATGCGATAAGCAAAGTCAAGGAACGTATCCCTGACATGCCTGCACTCGGAATATTTGACACCGTCACCTACCTGATGGTTATAGCCCGCCAGGGAACGGCCTGTATTCGAATATGTTGTATCGGAATTTGCCACCTGCTGGCGGACATATCCCGGTGTGTTCAGATTGGACAGGTTGTGCGCTACTGTATTGAGCCCATGCTGCGATGTGCGCAGTCCGCTGTCACCAATATATAATGATCCAAATAAAGACATGGTATCTCACCTCGTGTTTCGTCGTTTATTGTTTCGCGTCGAAACCACCATGAAAGATACCAAGCGATTGTCCGTTTGTATATGCATTCTTTGAATAATTGGCTGTTTCCGGCGCAGACTTCATAGCTCTAATCATGTTCAGATTAAATTCAACCATATCCAGTTTATCCGCCAGCAGCATTTGGTTTTTATCGTTTACTGCTTTGAGCTGATTTATGGTTTTCTTCAAACGTTCCTGAACATCCCTCAGCATTTCCTGCTGTTCGGGCATATTTTCAAGCATCTGAATCAGGTCTATTAGTTTCAATGATTCAACATCCCTGTTAACTACGTTGGCAATATCAGCCAGGAATTTATTTCTCTTCTTCTCCATTCCCTGGATTAAGCCTACGATTGCCTGTTCCTCTTCCGTGATTTTTCCCAGGCTTTCTACATCTCCCGAAACAATGACGGGAGTTTTGCTCTCGGCAAGACCTATGAGTTTTTCATACTCTGTCGTCTCGCTGTCGAGCACTTTAATCAAGTTTTCCAATAAGCTAGCCACTTATATACCTCTCTGTCATGTCATCAGGTCTTCTCCCCTACTTGTTATTTTTAGCATTCACTCCTTATTGCTAAAATAATCCATTATATTTTTCTAAAAGCTTTCCGGCAAAATCCTCCGCATCCACCTCATAGGTGTCGTTATCGATGCGCTCCTTCAAAGAGGCAACGAGGTCCTCACGCACATCCGGAGCGGCTAAAACCGCCTTCTTTGCCGTGGAAGCATCCTGTGCAGTCGCTGAAAGCATAAGCTGATCTTTAAAACTCGTTGTTGTCGGTTTCTTTTCATCTAACTTTGCTGGCTTCTTGGCACCGTAAATATTATGAATTTGATTATAAGCATCTATACGCATACCGGACTCCTCCTTCCTTGCTGTAAAGCTCTTCGCACTTCGCACTTACTGCTTATATTATTTATCGGTCTTTTTTCGATTTACTTTATACCTTTTTTTAAATTACATAAAATCAGTAAGAGAGGGATGACCCCCTCTTAAATCCTAGAATTTTATTTGATAACCTGTGACCAGTCGCTAATTCCAATAAATGCCTTTGCCCATGCATCATAAGTTGCTTCTGATGCAGTTCCCAGACTATTGTATACCAACTGTGACTGTCCGGAAAGTCTCGTGTCTACCTGCGGTTCACTAAAGCTTAACAGATAAATAATCTCGTCAATATATGGATTCGATTTTGCTGCTACATAAGACGTATACAGTGCCGCCGCCTGGACTTCATTCCCCTGTGCATTCGTAAGTCCGATTTCGCTTAAAATCACATGTCGAACAGTTCCTGCAGGGCTTAGCATTTCCGGAGACTGCAAGTAATTGGTCAGCAGCGACAGATTTTGGAATGTCATCATTTTGCCAGAAGATACCTGTGCAGCCATATATCCTCCATCTGGACAGCCAGACATGTCCCAAAATTTGGCATATGTCAGCGGCACCGGATAAGGATGCTGTGCTACACCCCAGTCAATGTTTCCTTCTCCTGCAATCAATGCATTAAATTTGGCAAGAAAATCTTTTCCGTCAATATATTCATAGTATTCTGCATGTCCTACTGGACGATTTCTATCCCAGTTCTGATCGATGCACACAAATACCCTTGCATTTGCATTTTGACTCTTAATTGCATTATATGCTACTCGAAATACCTGCGCATACTCTCTGATATAACTGTCCCAATCTGTCCAAATCATATAATTCCAAGTACGAACATTCACTTCATTTCCTATAATAAAATTCTCTACTGTAGAATTCGCGGCGCAATTTGCAAGGTCATTCGCAATGGTTGTGATTCCCGCTGGCTCTGATGCATTCAACATATAATAACGCGGGGTTACAGGGCGGGTATCTGTTGGCAGGATTGCTGCCCTTGCATAAGGATTCGTTACCGCCTGGTTTTTTCCCTCGTTCATAACTTGCGCTGTCGTATATTTTCCAGCTATCACGCCAGATAAATTATTGGACATATAAAGATTGCAGAAATCCTTGCCCTGTTCAGATTTCAATGCCCTTGTCTGTCTGGGTTTGGTATGTGTAGCCAGCAGCTCTGGATTTGCAATGTATTGTGGATTTGCAATCAGTACATTCTGTCCGCCGGATTTGACAGCAAGACCAAACTTTGTATATAATCTTGCGCCTGTATATGGCACTGTAAATGTCGGCGTAAGCGATGCTGGTGCCGATGCTACTGGCACTGCTGCAGGCGAAACAGCATATTCATATGGCTGCATCTCAAACAAATACAGTACACCATCGTCACTTGCTGGTAATTCAGGAAGCGAAGCCGTATAAGAAATGGTTGCTTTATCTAAAAGCACGCTCCGCGCTGACGTTGCAAAAGCCTGGTTCAGCGCTTTTGCTGCATTGGCTTGTATTCCCACCATCATAATCAATAGCACGAAAACCAAGCCATAAATGCGTTTTGGGGTTTTTACTTTTCTCATGGTATACCTCCATCATAAAAAAATATAATTGTTCACTGTCTTTGAGTATACCAATTTATTCAGTTCTTTGCAATAGCATCTATACAGAAATATCAAGGTTTGCTCCCTCAATAGCTGCGGGTGCTGCCTCTGATATGGACAGCTCTGCAGGCATATCAATTCCCGAAAATTGCAACGAAACTGCACTAATGCTGGGGCCTGACTGCTTTTCTTTCTCTAACCGCCCCATCATAAACTTCAGATATTTCATATTCGCTTCCATAATTTGCCGAAGCTCATCTGCTCTGTGCTTTTTTTTGAGACGTTCTAAGTCTTCTGGGTCCATATCTACATGTATGGTTCCCATCAGTTCCTCCCCTAACTCATCTAATTCCAGTGCATCTTCCATAGATTCTTCTATGGTTTCTTTCATTAATTCCCGCATCATTTCCTGATACTCTTCCTGCATTCTCTTTAGTTCTTCTTCGTTCTGGTCAATCTGGCGTTCTTGCTCTGTGTTTTTTGTCTCTTTCTCTTGGTTTTCTTCCCATTCAACCAGATAACCGCTGGAATCTGCCCGCTCTTCCTCTTTTAGGTTTTTTGTCCGTTTTCGTGCGATTCGCACCATTTTTTTTGCATGAATGATTGCATGATCCAGTTCTGTACTGTCATAATCACCAACTCCACGTTTTCTCTGTAGCGACGCGAGCTTTGCACGTGCTCTTACCGCCACTGTGCTAGCAATTCCAGAAGTTTTGGCCATCAAAATCTGTGTGGAAATTTCTCTGCAATTATATTGTAACTTTTTTAATTTTTTCTCACTGGATTTTTTTATCCGAATACTCCCAACTGAAGCCCCTTTCTTATCTTTAATTGTTGTTACCGTCGCACTCATACTGCCTACACCAAACATCATTCCCATACGCTTATCCTCCATGATATCTTCGGTAGTGTCAAATCTACTACCCTATTTTTATTTCTAAACCTTTATTTTTCGGGAG
>CAJUKA010000089.1 GCA_910586585.1 uncultured Lachnospiraceae bacterium | reverse complement strand
TAAAGAGGCGACAAAGCTGACAACAAATATGAAACTGAAAATGGCGAAGTAACGGTGCAAAAAGCGTTTCTAAAGGCGTCCCGCCATCATACGGGACGCCGGGCTTCGCCTTTGGATTTGTAACAGGGAAACAGGAGGGATTTCAATGCTGACATGGCTTATGGAAAATATGGCGACAATCATCATCAGCGCGGTTTTGGTTCTTGTTGTGGCGGCGATTCTTGTCAGTATGGTACGCGGTAAGAGAAAAGGAAAATCATCCTGCGGCTGCGGATGCGCAGGCTGCGCCATGAATGGCGCCTGCCATCCGGCAAAGCCGGGAACTATGGGGAAATAAGAACTGAAAGATAGAGGAAGGTTATAAATTATGAAGAGACACCGATTCTGGGCATGGGCGATGATCGCCTGCCTTTTTATGACGTTATATACCGGTTACAAACATCAATAACAGTGTGAGAAGAACTTCTGGCTGCCTTCGGCAGTTTTCGCTCGCAGCAAAGGCTGTATCGCAAAGTCAGCACAGCTGACTTGGGAGTTCTATATCTTACGCCGGAGAATGCCTAAAAGCGGCACTCTCCGTAATAGAGTGGAGGAAACGAATATGTTTGGATTTTTGGATAAAATAGACAGGAAACACATGGGCATTTTTGCGGCGGGCGTTCTGTTCGGCACGGCGGGGATTAAAATCCTTTCCGGCAGGGATGCCAAAAAAGTATATACACACGGCACGGCTGCCGCGCTCCGGGCAAAGGATTTCTGCATGAAGACGGCGGCTGCGGTGCAGGAAAATGCGGAGGATATCTATGCGGAAGCTGTCCAGATCAACGAGGAAAGGGTAAGGCAGGAGGCAGAGCAGGTGATTTCCGACGAGGAGGATTGGGAAGAAGAAACAGTTTCTGAGAGAAAGGACATTTCCGGGGAAGACAGCATATGAAGTTCGTGATCTGCCATGACATTCCGGGACGTCTGCGGATACGGGTATTGCAGTCCCATGAAATGACATGCGGCGAAGCGGATACATTGGAGTACGCCCTGTCCGCGCTGTCTGGCGTGACAAAAGTGTCCGTACAGAGGCGGACTGCGGGTGTGACGGTATGTTATGGCGGAGGCAGGGCGGAGCTGATACAAAACCTGCGGGCATTTTCCTATGGAAACGTGACGGTTCCGGAAAATGTTCTGCAGCATTCCGGCAGGGAGCTGAATGAAGCGTATAAAGAAAAGCTGATCGGCAAAGTCATCCTCAGATATGGCAGCATGGCAGTTATCCCCTATCCTGTCAGGGCGGGGATTGCTGCAGTCAGATCACTGCGCTATATCGGGCTTGGGTTCAAAACGCTCTGCCGCGGGAAACTGGAGGTGCCGGTCCTGGACGCAACCGCAATCGGCGTTTCGGTGCTGCGCGGCGATATGAAAACGGCGGGCTCCATCATGTTCCTGCTTGGGATTGGCGAGCTTCTGGAAGAATGGACGCATAAAAAATCGGTAGGCGATCTGGCAAGGAGCATGTCCCTCAATATCAGCAAGGTATGGCTGCGCAGGGACGGGCAGGAGATACTGGCGCCGGTGTCCGATATCGCAGTCGGTGATGAAATCGTGGTGCGCATGGGCAATGTCATTCCTTTTGACGGCGTGGTGCTTTCGGGAGAAGGGATGGTCAATCAGGCGTCCCTGACGGGGGAATCTGCGGCGGTCTTTAAGCAGGCGCATGGATATGTGTATGCGGGAACCGTGCTGGAGGAAGGCGAGCTGTCCGTCCGCGTGGAAACTGTGGGCGGGGCAAGCCGTTTTGAGCGGATTGTCACGATGATTGAGGAGTCGGAGAAGTTAAAATCTTCTTTGGAAGGGAAGGCTGCACATCTGGCAGACCGGCTGGTGCCATTTATGCTGCTTGGAACTGGCGGCGTTTATGCCCTTACCCGGAATATCACAAAGGCGCTGGCGGTGTTAATGGTGGACTTTTCCTGCGCATTAAAGCTGGCGATGCCGATTTCTGTGCTTTCGGCGATACGGGAGGCAAACGAACACTGCATTACGGTCAAGGGTGGGAAGTTTCTGGAGGCGCTTGCCGAGGCGGACACGATTGTTTTTGACAAGACAGGAACGCTGACGGAGGCGAAGCCGGTGGTGGCGGGGGTGGTGCCTTTTCTGGGGAACGAACCGGATGAACTGTTAAGGACCGCTGCTTGTTTGGAGGAGCATTTTCCCCATTCGATGGCGCGTGCCGTGGTGGAGGCTGCAGGACAGAAGGATTTGGAACACGGCGAGATGCATTCCAGGGTGGAGTACATTGTGGCGCACGGGATTTCTTCCCGCATCGGGGAGCAGAAAGTCATTATCGGGAGCTATCATTTTGTCTTTCAGGACGAACAGTGCACCATTCCTGAAGGGATGCAGGAGCGGTTTGACTCCCTGCCGGCGGAATATTCCCACCTGTATATGGCAGTCGATTCCGTACTTGCGGCGGTGATCTGTATTGAAGATCCCCTGCGGGAAGAAGCGGCGGATGTGGTCAGCGCACTACGCGGGTGCGGGATAAAAAAGATTGTGATGATGACGGGCGACAGCGAACGGACAGCCCGCGCCATTGCAGAAAAAGTCGGCGTTGACGAGTATTATTCGGAAGTGCTGCCAGAGGACAAGGCGCGCTTTGTGGATTCGGAAAAAAGAGCCGGAAGAAAGGTTGTCATGGTCGGGGACGGCATCAACGATTCCCCGGCGTTGTCGGCGGCGGATGTGGGCGTTGCGGTCAGCGACGGGGCGGAAATTGCAAGGGAGATTGCGGACATTATGATCGGTGCAAATGATTTATACGGACTTGTGAAGCTGAAAAAGCTGAGCAATGCACTGGTCGGGAGGATTCATGGGAATTACAGGGTGATTGTCGGTTTCAATACAGCGCTGATCCTGCTTGGTGTTGGTGGATTTTTGCAGCCCGCATCCTCGGCGCTTTTGCACAACACTTCGACGCTGGCAATCAGCCTGAAAAGTATGCAGGACCTATTGTAACAGGTGCGGTTTTGCGAATGGCGCGGCTGAACAGAAAGGATGCGTTTCAGTCCCGCCCCAAAATGGACAGGATGCATTTTTTCATTGCCTCATAGCTTTCCGGGGTGATGTCATGCTCCATTTTACAGGCATCGCCCGCCGCAATCACGGGGTCAACGCCAAGATGGACCAGCCAGTCCGTCAGCAGGGTGTGGCGTTCATAGACGCTTTCTGCGATTTTTCGCCCTTCGTCTGTCAGATGGAGAAAACCTTCTTCCGAAACGGTGATGTATCCGCGGTTTTTCAGGTTTTTCACGGCAACGCTCACGCTTGGCTTTGAAAAATCCAGCTCGGTCGCCACATCAATGGAGCGCACCACGGAGAGGCGGCTGCTTAAGATTAATATTGTTTCAAGGTAATCCTCAAGAGATTCCTCGGCTTTGTGTCGGATATAACTCATGGTATCACTATACTCCTTTCCGGGTTTAGAACCTGCCCATAAGTTAATCCTAACACTTTGGGGAGGGCGGCGCAAGGTCTGACGGCAAAAAAGGATGTCATTAAACTTTTATGACTTTTATGACAGAGGAATGAATTGGAAATATTTGCGGCATTGAAGAGTGTGCCGCATTTTTGAAAAGCACTGGTTAGATTTTACTAACCCGAAAGGAAAGAGAGGGATTGTTTATGGTTAAGATTACAGTGGGTATTGACGGTATGGCGTGCGGGATGTGCGAGGTGCATATTAACGAGGCGGTGCGTAACGCCTTTCCGGTAAAGAAAGTGACCAGCTCGCACACGAAAAAAGAAACCGTCATTTTGGCAGATCGGGAGATACCAGAACCGGAGCTTCGGAAGGTCATAGCGGATGCGGGATATGACGTAATGAGCGTGAACTGGGCGCCGTATGAGAAAAAGGGGCTGTTTTTGAGGCATCAGGCATAAACGGGAAGTTTGTGCAGCTTCTGACTGGTTCACAAGACGGAGGGAATATGAAAGACAATAAAGGTTTTTGGGACAGGTGGGCGAAGCGATATGATTTTATGATGTCAAAGGATGGCAGGACCTATGCGCAGATTGTGGCCAGTATGAAAAGAAAACTGGACAGGGAGATGTATGTATTGGAGCTTGCCTGTGGCACGGGGCTGTTGTCGGTGCGGCTTGCAGGAAGCGTGAAGCTTCTGGAGGCGACGGATTTCTCGGAAGAGATGATACGGCAGGCAAAAGCAAAAACGCACAGTTCCCGCCTTCATTTCTCAGTGCAGGATGCGACAAGCCTTCCATATGCGGAGGAAACGTTTGATGCGGCGGTGATTTCCAACGCACTACACATCATGCCTGAACCGGAAAAGGCGCTGGCAGAGATCAGGAGGGTGCTGAAGCCGGGTGGTATCCTGATAGCGCCGACTTTCACGGCGGCGGGCAGTATATCCGGCAGGATGAGAATCCGGTTCATGGAGCTTTCCGGGTTTAAAGTGTTTCATAAATGGACGCCGCAGGAATATTTGGATTTTCTTAAGGAAAACGGATTTGAAATAACCGGCAGAAAAATTTTCGACGGCACCCTGAAACTGACCTATGCCGAAGCGGTAAGGGGACAGGGATGAAAAGCTGCAGCGAAATACATTGTGGAAAATAACGGGTTCTGAATGGATGATAACGTTACAGTCCGGCAAGGCTGAACTGCAACATAATAACATGGGAGAAAGAAAATAATTTTGACATAGAGAAAACAGGACAGAAGGAGGTGCAGGCTTGAAACAGAAAAAATCGGTGGAGGATTATCTGAAAACAATCTATATCCTTTCCAAAAATAAGGACGTGCATGGGGCGGATATTGCAAGGGCGATCGGCGTTTCGCGGCCGACTGTCTGTGTGTCCTTAAAGGCGTTGGAGGAGGAAGGGTATATTCTCATGGATGATGCGCGTGAAGTCCATCTGACGGAAAAAGGCATGCGGATTGCGGAAGAAACCTATGAACGGCACAATACGCTCTGCCAGCTTTTGACGGAACTTGGCGTGGACGAAAAAACGGCGTCGTCAGATGCCTGTGAGATGGAGCATGCGGTCAGCAATGAAAGCTATCAGGCGCTGAAGGCTCTTGTGGCGGAAGGAAGCGGAGGAACATAAGAATGAATACGTTACAGAGTGCGGCTGTTGCAGCTGCAACGGCTTTTCTGGTACTGGCTTTCTGCACTGGAATAAAGGCAGCCTGCCGTAAAAAGCTGAGACAGGACAAAAACGATAAGGCAATACATGACGGATATATGGGGCAAAAATGAAGATCTATACATTTGGAAAAAAGGAAAATCCGGCGGTCATGCTATTGCCGGGAACCTGCTGTCACTGGAAAAGCTTTGAAGGAGTTATCCCAAAGCTGTCGGAAAACTTTTACGTTTTATGCGTATCCTATGACGGTTTTGACGAAACAGAGCATGCGGTGGTGATTTCCAATGCGCTGCATATCATGCCGGAGCCGGAAAAAGCCCTGGCGGAGATCAGGCGGGTGTTAAAACCGGGCGGTATCCTGATAGCACCGACGTTCACGGCGGCTGGCAGCCTGTCCGGAAGGATGAGAATACGGTTCATGGAGCTTTCCGGGTTTAAGGTATTCTACAAATGGACGCCGTAGGGATATCTGGATTTTTTAGAGGAAAACGGATTTGAAATAGTCCGCAGGAAAACATTTGACGGCGGTCTGAAACTGACCTATGCCGAGGCAAGGGTAAAGCCGTGACAGAGGCAGGAGGGAGTGCGGATTTGAAGCAGAGAAAATCGGTAGAGGATTACCTTAAAATAATTTATACGATTTCCAAACGAAAAGCCGTGCATGGCTCGGATATTGCGGGGGAGCTTGGCGTATCCCGCCCCACGGTTTCCGTGGCTTTAAAGTCGCTGGCAATGGAAACGATGCGTGAAGAATGAAACGGAAGGGAAATGTGATGTTGGTTTTTATCATTCAGATTATGATTTTTCTGTTGGCCTTTATTGTGATTGTTAAGCTCTCGGCTCTGAGAAGCCCGGTAGACGGAATATTTTATTACCCGAAACCTGTGCAGGAAAGAGCGGTTCAATTAAGCCTGACAGACAAAAAGACGATCAGGATACGGGCCATAGTTTTTATGTCCCTTTTCGCACTGGCACTGCTCATACTGCCGCTGGTCTTTACGGGTGTATGGAGCAGGATTACGGATTTTAAGACAGCGTATGCCCGCATCCTGACGCTGCTTACGGCTTCTTCTTGGTTTGATACCATCGTGATAGACTATCTTTGGGTGGGAAAATCCGGATTTTGGAAAATCCGTGGGGCTGAAGACCTGCCTTACAGAAAAACCGGGAGACAGCTGATCGGGAAGTTTATCCGTCAGCCGGTGGTGTATGCGCTGCTTTCAATCCCCATGGCATATGCGGTGGTCCATATTGCCAGGGGCTTAGGATAAAACAGGCTGGAACTGGTATGGGACGGAGAAATGGAGTGTCAAAAAAGTGGAAAAACAATGGGAAGGAAATAAATGATGGGAAAGATACAGATACATGGCGTGCCGGAAACCATGCTTCAGACGTTATATGCCCGCGCCGCCTATTCACAGAAGAAAAATGCAAAATTTCACGACGACAGGGCGGTGGAGATCGTGTCCCGCATGGATTATGATTTTTCCCTGGCAGGAAAAGATGCTATGATGTCAAAGGGCGTGATAGCAAGGACGCTTCTTCTTGACCGTATGGCGGGGGATTTTATCAGGAAAAATCCGAAAAGCACGGTGGTCAACATTGCCTGCGGGCTGGACACAAGGGTGTACCGCCTGAATACGCCGCCTTCTGTCCGCTGGTATAATCTTGACCTTCCGGAAACGATAGAGGTGCGCCGTCGCTTTCTTCCTGAAAACGGGAATATTACCATGATTGCAAAGTCGGCGATGGATGAAAGCTGGGCAGATGAAATAGAAGAACCGGAAGGCAGGGTGATGGTTATCATTGAGGGGCTGTCCATGTATCTGTCGGAACAGGATGTGAGGCAGATGCTCTCCATTATCAGCAGGCGGTTTGAAAGGGCGGAAGTCATTATGGAGGTTATGAATCCGTGGGTGGTGAAAAATGTAAAAGAAAAGTCCATTGAGAAAACCAGGGCAAAGTTCACATGGGGCATCAAGTCCGGGAAGGAACTGCAGCATATTTTGCCGGAGTATACCTGGGTGCGGGATGTGAGTCTGGCGGAGGGAATGAAAACCATTATGCCCGTTTATTATCTGTTTGGATGGATACCGGCGGTAAAAAATATTTCAAATAAGCTGGTTGTGCTGAGAAAAGAATGAAAGGTAAGGTGGATGGTTCACAATGACGGGTGAGGAATATAAAAAACTGTCGCTGAAAGAATTCGACCGGGCGGCGGAAAAATTTGATGATGACGATCCAAGCGTTTACAATATGTGCCGCAGGGATTATCCCGATGTATTGGCGGAGGCGGTCATGGAGCCTTTTTCCGATCTGCTTGATGCCGGCTGCGGAACGGGGGCAATGCTCGGTATGTTTAGGAAAGATTATCCGGACAGGAATTATACCGGGGTAGATTTGTCGGAGAAAATGATAGAAACTGCAACAAAAAAACACATAAACGGAATACGTTTTGTTGCGGGCGACTGTGAAAACCTTCCGTTCGCGGCGGGCAGCTTTGATGTGGTTACCTGTTCCATGAGCTTTCACCATTACCCGAATCCCGAAAAGTTTTTTATGAGCCTGCACCGGGTCCTGCGTCCGGGCGGCAGGTTTATTTTGAGGGATATGGCGTCAAACAGCCGTGTCATGATGTGGCTTATAAATCATATTGAGGTACCGATAGCAAACAAGGTCATGCACAAAGGGGACGTCCATGTATATTCAAGGGCTGATATGCAGCGGCTTTGTGACGCAAGCGGAATGCAACTGGAGCTGTATGAGGTCAGAAAAGGGTTCCGGCTGCATTGCGTGGTCAGGAAACCGGTCTGAAATACAGGCAGGAGGTTTTGTTATATGGAATTCCATTTCAAGAAGGGCGTTTATAAGCTCAATGAGCAGAAAAACCAGTTGAACCGTGTCGTCATGTGGGGCGGCGGCGATCTGGAGGAGATAAAGGCAGCGGGACCTAAGATTAAGACGAGCGAGGACTGGAAAAGAGAGCTGATCGCCCTGGGCGACAGGGCGGTATCGGAGGGCAGGACGGAAAATGCCATTGCCTATTACCGGATGAGCGAATTCTTTATGTATGACGGCGACCCGGATAAAAAGGCGTATTATGTGAAAGCAACGAAGATGTTCTATGACTATTATAAGCCCGTGTTTGACAGCGGCGAAGTGATACGCTGCGAGGTGCCATATGAAGATGTGAAGCTGCCGGTCATGATTGCCAAAGCAAAGGGGAAGGAGAAAGATGTGATTCTCCTGCACGGCGGCAATGACAGCTATTTTGAGGAATTTTTCTTTCCCATGCGCTATCTCGCGGAGAACGGTTTCACTACATACCTGTTTGAGGGACCGGGACAGGGCGGCGTGATGAGGGTGCAGGGGAAGCATTTCACCCATGAATGGGAACGGCCCGTGAAAGCGGTGCTGGATCATTTCGGGCTGGATGACGGCTTGGCAATCCGAACGCAACAGATGAACAGGTGACAGCGGCGGCGAAAGCGGCTTACTGTGACGAATTTGTGCGGGAAATGCCGGACGGTTATCAGACACTCCTTGGAGAAAATGGCAGCACCTTATCCGGCGGTGAACGGCAGCGTATTTCTATTGCCCGTGCATTGCTAAAGGATGCCCCGATTATCCTGCTTGACGAAGCGACAGCCTCCCTTGACCCGGAGAATGAGGTGCTGGTTCAGAAAGCGATTGCGAAACTGGTGGAGGGCAAAACCGTAATTATGATTGCGCACCGTCTCCGCACGGTTGTGGATGCAGACCAGATTCTCGTACTGGAAAATGGAAAGCTGGTGGAGCATGGAACGCATGAGGAATTGATGGCGAAGAAAGGGCTTTACCAGAAGCTGTACCATATCCAGCAGGAAAGTCTGGGATGGGCGGTTTAGCGCTACTGACTCAAAAGAAGGGAGGCAAATAGAATCAACATAGCTGTCAATCAGATTATGGCTAGGGAACTGATCCATAACAGGCGAACAATCTCAAAAAAGGTTCATGCGTCAGGGAAAACGGAATGATTGTATCCGGGGCTGGAGATTGTGTTCAATCTGGCAGAATTGGATAAGTCTCCGCTGACAATCCTTGACGAGCCGGGGCCGGAACTGGCCGGCTGCGTAGACAAAAAAAGAGGGCTTAAAAGTCTTTTACTTTTAAGCCCTCTGTACATCTTCCCTGTTCAATCATAGTCCACATCGTACTCGATAATATTCCCGGAAACGGCATCAATCGTATAGTCGTACTCTGTTCTGCCGGAATAGAATTCAATTTCATATTCCGCTCCACCGTCATCATTCTCCAGCTTTGCTTTTGCAAACTGTACATCTGATTCGTTCAGCTGGGCGTGGTTTAATGCAATCTCTTTTGCACGGTCGACTCCGATATAATCATTGCCGGAGCTGTTTATGGCACTGTCTGTTGTCGGGTTCGCCTGGATCTGAAACTGCTCAATATTCTTTTCAAGCACCGTTCCGTTGGAAGCATCGATTTCATAATCGTATTTTGTATCAGAAGTATAAAATTCAATGTCATATACCTGTGTTCCATGGCTGTGATCAAGCTCTGTCTTTTTAAATGTGACATCTGATTCAGAAAGGCCTGCATCCCTGAGTGCTGCAGCTTTTGCCTCATCAAGAGAATTTTCCTGTGGCTGTGCGGTGTTGTTTCCGTTTGCAGCAGGCTGATTCTCTGCATCTTCCCGCGGCTGTACAGAACTGTTTTCATCCGCGGAAGGCTGATTTCCTGCATCCTGCATATCAGGATTCCCGTTTCCTTTCCCATCAATGTCTCTTGCGATAATCTCTCCATTCTTAGCCTGAATTAAATATTCATACTCCGTACCGTTGTTGTAGAAATCAACTTCATATTGAAAACGTCCGTCATCATATTCGAACCGTACACGCAGAGCGGATGCTTCCGCTTCGCTCAAACCGGCGTCTCTAAGAGCGACAATCTTTGCCTCTGCCTTGGTAATCAGAGTACTATTGAATGCCATTACACCGGCGGCTATCATAACAACCACCATACAGATCACTAAAATAATTGCCTTCTTTGGTGTACTGAATAATTTTTTCATATCATCTGTCCCCGCTTTCCTATTTTAGATCAGTATAATAGAAAAAGATTAGAAAAACATTAGAATCAAAAAATTATACAGGAAACTTTACAGTAAATTTGCTTCCTTGCCCTACGGCGGAAACAACTTCTACAGTCCCTCCGTGATATTTTGCTATATCCTCCACCATGGCAAGTCCAAGGCCGGTCCCCTCACTGAACCGGGCAGCTTCCACCCGATAGAAACGCCCAAAAATCCTTTCCTGCTGTTCAGCGGGAATCCCTATTCCATTGTCCTCGACAGACAACAGAATGCCGTTGTTACATTTTAACCGAATAAAAATCCTGCCATCCTGCTTTCCATACCGGTAACTGTTGCTGATCAGGTTTGTAACCATTCTTGTGAGCAGCATGGCATTTCCCATCAAAAAGATACCTGGTTCAATCTCCTGCTCAAGCACAATATTTTTGCTTTTCAGGAGTGCCATATCCATACAAATATCCTGAACAAGCGTACTGAAATCAACCGGTTCTCTGGGATAACTGTCCTTATTCTGCTCAAGGCGCGCGACACAAAGCATATCTTCAATCAGCTTCGACATTTTTCTTCCCTGCCGCTGGATCACCCTCAAAGCCGCCTCATATTCCTCCGGTGTTCTCGTATTCTCCAGTATGTATTCACACTGTGCCATAATGACAGACATAGGCGTTCTGAGTTCATGGGAAGCATCGGAAGTAAACTGCTGTTCTGATTTAAACGCCTGATCCAAACGATGGATCATGTTGTCCAGCACATCCGCAAGCTGGTGAAGCTCATCCGTTCCACCGCCCAGGTGGATCCGTTTATCTAAATCCTGCCCCTGACTGATCCGGGCCGCCGTCTGAGTAATCTGGTGTATCGGCTTTAATGCCCTTCCGGCAATCCAGTAGCCGCCTGTGACGGCCAGAAGCAAAAGCGCAGGAAGTGCAATAATGGAAAGCCGGACAAGCCATTGGAGCTGCTGTGTACCCTGATCCTTGGAAACCATTCCTCTCAGCCACAGCCCGTCAACGCCATAACCGAAGAGCAGACGGTCGTATACATAATAGCCCGTCCTGTTCCATGTTACTTTCCTGACAATGCCGTCTGAAAAAGGGATTTCCATACCGGCCCTGACAGACGGATTTTCCCCATACAACAGCTTTCCTGTTTCCTGATAAAGGGAAGAATAAATTCCATTCACCTGATCCAGAAAATCATCATCTATTTCCAGATATCCGTCCGAATATGCAATATACTGGTCGCCGTGAAGCTCTTTCCTATAATTTTTTTCCTCGTAAAATTCAATTTCGTCCACATTCAATTCTACGATTTCAATCAAATTATCCTGTATGCCTTTCTGGGTGACCGCGTTGCTCACCCAGAAAATAATGCCAAATGTCACGGCAACAATAAATGCCATAATGCCTGAGAACCATGCGGTTATTTTTACCCTGATTGACAGATTTTTCATAGTTTTTTCTCTATCATATATCCGTATCCCCTTACCGTATGAATGAGTTGCTATACTATTTTTGAAAAGAGTGCTATGAACCGAACAGCACTCTTTTCAAAAGATACAGAGTTAGCAAAGGCTAACTAAAAAGAAACGGAGTACAAGATTATGAATCAACAATCTTCAAAATTGCAGGCAAAAGACCTAATCACAGTGGGTATTTTTACTGCCATCTGCTTTGTCATCTTTTTGTTGGATTTCTTTGAGCTGCGTTAGTATAATAGGATCAGCAAATAAGAAGCGAGGTGAGATAATGGGCGAAACCACCAAGAAGCCGTATTACAAATCAGATCTTTGTGAGGTGAGCCGCATGGAGAACGAAACCGGCTATGGGATTTCTACGGCGTTTCAGGTATTTTCGGGAATCTATCTGCTCCATTCGGATTTCCATATGCAGGAGTGTCCTACGGTCAAAAATGACGATGCTGATATTCTCTGGCTGGACTTCTGCCGGGAAGGACGGGTGGAATGGGAAATATCCAAAGACAAATATGTATATCTGGAATCCGGCAATTATATCATTGACATACGGGCCGGGCGTAAATTTACACTGCATTTCCCTATGAGCCATTACCATGGGATCAGCCTGCGGCTTCATATGAAGGAGGCGAATCAGTCTTTGGCGGAATTTGTAAAGGGCGTTGACATTGATGTCTATGCCATCCGGGATAAATTCGTTTCGGAGGGACAGCCATTTATTACAAAGGGAAATGAGATCATTCATCATATTTTCGAGGAAATAGAAGGGGTTCCATGGGACGAAAGCGGGGAGTATTACAAGATTAAAGTGCTGGAAATCCTGTTCCAGCTTAAAAACATGGAGATGCCAAAGGAACAGATTGAGCGGCCTTATTTTGTAAAGCAACAGGTGGAGATCGTCAAAGAGATTCACGACTTCATTACCGCATCTCCGGAACAGCATTACACAATGGAAGACTTGTCCGAGCAGTTTGACATTCCTGTTTCCAGTCTGAAACGATGTTTTAAAGGCGTGTATGGAACTGCAATCTATTCATTCATGCGCTCCTACCGCATGGATATGGCCAGCCATTTGCTGGCAGAAACAAAGGAAACGGTTGCGTCTATTTCAGCTAAAGTAGGCTATACAAATTGCAGTAAGTTTTCAGAAGCCTTTAAGGGGGCCACCGGGATGACCCCAATGGATTATCGGAAATTCAAAAGCCATCGGGAGTAGGTTTGAACTGTACAGAGTGGAAGGAAAAATCAAATGCTATTACAATAAGTGGAGGGTTAGAAAAGACTAATCCGCCACTTATTTTTTAGATTGCGAGGTGTTCAACATGAAAACTTCAGACAGCAGGACAAAATTGCTGACAGAGAACCCGATACCTCTTATGATTTCGCTCTGTGTTCCGGCAGTGATCGGAATGTTGGTAGTCGGGCTGTACTCTTTTATGGATGGGGTGTTTGTAGGGCAGATGGTCAGCACCGCCGCCGTGGGTGCGGTATCGATCTCTTACCCTTTCACCCTGATCAACAATGGCCTTGCCATCATGGTAGGTGTCGGTTCCGCTTCGGCGCTGTCTCGTGCTATTGGCAAAAAGGACCAGAACACGGTAGATAAGATTATGGGCAACCTGATTATGATGATTGTTGTCTGCTCCCTTATTATCACTGTGATCGGCATGGTATTCACTCGTCCGATCCTGCTTTTGTCTGGTGCATCCGGGGAAAAGCTGGAACTGGCCGTAAAATATCTTCGGATTGTCTATGCCGGTTCCGTTTTCGTAAATTTCTCCCAGTCTGCCAACATGGTCATGCGCGGTGAGGGCTTGTTAAAGAGAGCAATGACAATTATGGGAATCGGCGCGGTATTGAATATTGTCCTTGACCCGATTATGATTCAATTCCTCAGCCAATATGGGATGGGGATAGAAGCTGCCGCTTATGCAACGGTTATTTCGCAGTTTGTCCAGGCTGCTATCACGCTTTGGTATTTTACAAAAAAGAGCCAGAATGTCCGTATCCACAAGATCAGGCTTGACCGTGAGTTGTTTCCGGAGATTATAGGCGTTGGAAAGGGCTTGACGCAGATGGCGGCAGTTTTACAGTAGTTGGCGATCTGCTGGTGGGAGATGCTGATGTTGTAAAGGTCTTTCAAAGCCTGTGAGGTCTTGCGCAGAGAAAGGCCGAGATTGACATGGAGTGTGAGGCACAGGGACATGACATGGGCGTTATGCTTACTGAATTTGAGGGAATGGCAAGGCGCTGTTTCTCTCCGCCGGACAGATAAGCATCCTGTTCTCCAATAACGGTTGCATAGCCCTTGGGCAGAGCCATAATCGTATCATGGATGCCTGCGTTTTTCGCCGCCTGCTCCACTTGTTCTTGACTGGCCGTGGTATTTCCCATGCGGATATTATTCTCCACCGTATCATGAAAGAGGAAGCTGTCTTGAAATACATAGGAAACCAGTTGGGTCAGCCTCGCCGGAGAAATATTGCGGATGTCCACACCCCCAATGCAGATACGCCCCTGCTGCGGCTCATAGAAACGCAAGATCAGCTGCTATGGGACAACGATTTATACAATAAAACGGGCCTTGACCGATACACTCAACAACATCAAGTAAACAAGAATCTTATAGATACGGTCAAAAAGGACAAGGCTCTTTCGGTTTTGTCCTTTTCCTTTCTGGGCAAATTGTTTTCCTGAAGCGAAATGAGAATTCAAAATCTCACATTTCCCCTTGACAATATCTTTAGAAATAATGATGGCACTGTCAGAATTTTGAGCGGAGGCCGGGGCAGTATGTCTGTCCGCCAGTGGCACGCTTATCCGAATATCCTTCCCCGTGAACTTTACAGTGATGAAGTAAAGAGCGGGGAGAAGTTTGAAACTTTGTAACTACTCAGTATGTTGGACTTAGAATTTTAAAAATACCGAAACAAAACTTAAAACTTACAAAAACAATAATGTTATATAGTTCTGTCAACAAGTGAGAAATCACTGTAAAAAATAGGAGGACATAAAAATGCAGTATGAAGTAAAAACAGTCAAGAAAGTAGGCGTAGGTGGATATGAGGACGAGATCAACAAGATCATAAAGCCTATGGCCAGTGATGGATGGACGGTTCAGCAGCTTCTTGGAAGCCCGGATCAGGGAGTGATCATCCTTTTCGTAAAGGAAAACTAAGCCATCATTCCGAAACTCGGAGTAACGAAAGCTGCTGGCAGGAAATCCAGTGGCTTTCATTTTTTGAGGATTATCAATCAAATACCAACTGTCTGAATAATGATATGACGAAAAGCCAAATTGAAGGAGAAAAATAATGAGCGATTACAGAGTAAATGAGCTGGATCAAAAGAAAGCAGAGAATATCCGCAGGCAATATGTCAGCCGTGAAGAAAACAAAATGGAACAGCTTCAGAAGATAGACAGAAAAGCAAAATGAGTGATGAACTCATCAATGAATAGGTGGTGCAGGATAATATATCGGAACGATAGGCATTCTGGGTGAGATAAAAAATGTTGGAATATTCATTTTTAACATTTCTCAAACATTTCTTGAATCTTTTACAAACATTTAAGGCGTAAGATACAGACAAGAAATGAGAGATTACTGAAAAAAAGAAAGGATACGGATATGAAAAAAGAAAATAACACTAAAGGTCTGAATGGAAAAGACTTATTGAATGTTGGAATTTTTACAGCAGTTTACTTTGTGCTGAATCTTCTGGCGGCAGCTGTGCTTGGAATGATGCCCCGTGTCGCCAGGCTTGGCGTGCATGGAATGTTCTGCGCCCCGCTGATTACGGATGCGGTCATCCTGATTGTGGTGGTCTGGATGGTGTGCAGTGAGTTTAAACGGGTGGGCAGTGAAAATAAAGTATTATTATTGAAATGGAATGCATGGGCAGCGTATTTGAGACGCTGCCCTGATTTGTTTCAAAATGAAGATTTTTATAAAGAACAGAAAAATAGAGGAAAAAAACATAAAAATAATCCTATGAGTATTGACAACGGAAAAAATCTGGATTAGAATAAAAACAACGTTATGAAACAATGTTATGAAAGAGGGTGAACGGGTGGCAAAGCAAATCGAGGGCGTATATGAGAAAATACTGGAATGCGCCACGAAGGAATTTCTGGAAAAAGGCTACACGGACGCCTCCCTGCGCACGATTGCCGCGAATGCCGACACCAGCACCAATTCCATCTATGTACGGTTTAAGGATAAAGAAGGACTGTTTTCCGCCATCGTGGAACCCGCGGCAGAGGAGTTTATGTCCCGGTGCCGGAACATACAGGAAACCTTCCATTCCT
>CAJUKA010000088.1 GCA_910586585.1 uncultured Lachnospiraceae bacterium | reverse complement strand
GAGCGTGACAGGACAAGATCCACGGCAATACCGGCAGACGGAAGCCGGACTTGTGAATGGCAGGGGTGAAAATATTCTGGATGTATACAGGGAGGCATTAAAGACTTCCGATGCAGTACCTGCTCAGTTTAAAGGGACTGCCTATAACGTTTTTGAGGAAAATATCAAAAAACTTCTGGCAGAGGGATTTTACCGTATTCCGGACTTGAATCTGAGTATTGGCTATAAGGACGGAATGTTGCAGGATCTTCCGAATGAAGACATTATGCACAACAGCTTTGATCAGACAGTCTGACAAGTGCAAGCAATATAGCTGTATAGTTACTATGTTTCATCAACATCGTTTCATCATAATTCTATAAAATTAGAGGGGGAAAGAAAAATGTCTGAGATAAATTATGAGATTTCTGCTTCAATGCAAAATCGTTTCGCAGTACACAGGGAGAATCGTTTGAAGTCAAATGACGTAGTGTCAGAGACGTCAAGCAAAGAACAACTGGACAGTGTGGAAATAAGTGATGAGGCTGTCAGGCAGCAGAATGAAAATGCGTCTCTGGATTAAAAATTGGAAGCACTTATGCATCATTTTATGGAACAGTTTTCAAGTTCCAAATCACTTGATATGTACAGGGTAGATGATCCGTTCAAAATGGAATTATGTGCATCGTCAGGTTTTGGAGGCAAAAACTTGTTTCAAGACAATTCAGAATGCCAGTATAAAGTGTTCGACAGGTGGATGAAAGAAAATGTGAGTGAATTTTCAGAAGAAACTTATGCAAGGATTCAGGAAGCAGTAAAAAATGCTACGATGGCAATGGATCAGTTTAATGCAATGTCTGGCTATCGTGGGACATCATTTGAGTCAGTTGCATTACTTGAAGCCAGCAGGTTTGCATTGGAAAATGTAAAGAACACGATTGTTCCCCAAAGCCTGCGTTCGGATTTTGGACAGTTAATTAATGAATATGTCCGCTTTAATGAGGAATCCAGAAATAATATTATGGAGCGGATGACGCCAAACTATATGTATGAAGATATTGGAAAAAGTACGCAACTCCTTAGAAATAAGGATGAGCTGCTTTCCAGTCAACGGAGTTTTTACAAGCGGGAAAAAGAGGATATAAGGGATTTGTTAAGAGAATATTATTCTGAAACATCCAATAAATCCAAAGTAAAGACAAAACTGCAGCAATATATAGAACGGTATCATAAAAAGAATAATCCTATGTATTCGGATAGTAGTTTGTTTGATAAGGGATTCGTTAATTTAATGGTGCAATAACAGTGTTTTATTGTTGGGATTTAATAAGAGCGTATAAAAAGGTGAAGGCAGGGAGGTAAGATTATGGCGATAGCAGGAGTAAGTCAGTATACAACGTATGCAAATTACTACACTCAGACAAAACCAAAGGACAGTTCTGAAAATGCAACAGAACAGCAGACGGCAGAAAAAACGTACAGCAATACGCGTGAGTATAGTAATTATCTGACAGAAAAATATAAGTGCTTGAAAAGCACTGAGTATTCTGTGGAGATAAACAGTTCACTTTTGTCGAAGGCATTAGGAGATGAAAAGACATCAGAATGGTTGGAATACAATCTGGCTTTGATACCTAACGTAGCTGATAATTTCAAATCGGCAGCGGCAGCAAATGGTAGTAAGATATTAAGCTGCAATATCAGTATCAATGGATACGATGATATAACTACAGAAATGGCTGGTCGGTTTGAAGCTGATCCGGGAACAGAAAAAACAAGAGAAGAATTGCAGGAACGAATTAAGAAGATCAGAGAAGAAAAGAAAGAAGAGGAAAAGAAGGCAGAAGAAAAAAGGCAGGAGGATAAAACATTAGAAAAGCTGCAGCTAGATAAAAATATAAAGCTGCGATATGATTCGGGTATAGTGATTGCTGGTAATATGATGAAAAGAAACGGCTTTGACCAAAAGATGTAGAAAAGGGGGAAATATGAAGGAGACGGCATTTTATAATTATTATAACATTTCCTACCGTTATACACCAGAGGCACCGAAGACACCGGCATGGAAGGAAGACCTCAAAATTGTAAAGGATCAAGTAAAGAGCAATAATCGTGATCCAGAAAGTGAACGATACAAAGCGTTTGAAAAGCTGGAAGATACATACTATGCCATGGGCGTAAGAAACCGGGCAAAATATACTACAGTAAGTCAAGTGTATGCGGCACTCAGTGAAAAATATTCCTCAGATTATTATAAGCAGTTTAGTGAGTTAGAAGTTACTGCCATGTATGATAATGAATTGGAGATGACGCTTTTTGGCTGTCTGGGCGGCGGCGGAAATTTAGACGATCCCCATTTAAAAGGAGAAGTGCGTGATGTAACGGAGAAACAGGCACATGAGTACAACCGAAAGACCATCAATATGCAATTATGCAATATTTTTGGAAATGCGGGGATTGACAGCGCCATGCTGAGCAAGTACAACATGACTTTCTCAATTGATCCTTACAATTATTCCCTCAAAGTATCAGGTGTTGATGATGCAGGGCTGACCGCAATGCTTGAAAAGCTGTTAAATAAGGATCATAACGCGCGAGAACTTTTTTACCATATCATGCACAGTAACAGGGCGTCCATATCCGATTATGCGAAAGCAAAATATCACACCCTGAACAGTTTCGCGAGCGTGACAGGACAAGATCCACGACAATACCGCCAGACGGAAGCCGGACTTGTGAATGACAGGGGTGAAAATATTCTGGATATTTACAGGGAGGCATTAAAGACTTCTGATGCAGTACCTGCTCAGTTTAAAGGGACTGCCTACAACGTCTTTGAGGAAAATATCAAGAAGCTTCTGGCAGAGGGATTTTACCGTATTCCCGACTTAAACCTGCGTATTGGCTATAAGGACGGAATGTTGCAGGATCTTCCGAATGAGGACATTATGCACAACAGCTTTGACCAAATGGCATAAAAACAGCAAAAGTAGAAAGATGGAAACGAAATTGATAATAAGAAAATAGAATGGGGAAAAGCCGGAAGGAGGAGATGACGGATGATTAGGGTAGGAAACCGCACGATGGAGGTCTATATGTCCAGCGAGCTAAATCCACGAAATCGGGGAAGTGTACAGTGTTCCACGAACAATACAGACAAAGCTGTCAGGGAAAATCGGGATACAGTCGAGATACATGATTTACATGCAATGGATATTGCTTCATTTATGGATATTAAAAATAAATTTGATATTATGTTATCAAAATCAACACACTGTAGCATAGAATATCTTAGTTCTTATTACTATCAGGAATTACAGCGCGAAGTAGCAGACTATATTGGCAACGTTGGGTATAGTCAGGGCTATTATGGATTTGAAGATTCTATGGCATCGACAATGCACGCATATTCTGTCCTGCATCAGCAAATCGTGCAGGGGTATCGGGATGGAACAAGGGAGTTATATGTATATGATAATAAAGCGACTGATGGCATTCGTTTGCTGACACAGGAAGAAGAGCTGGAAAATCTGAATCGGGCTTATGAAGAGCTGATCGAATGGGATGTGGGCTGTGCCAAAGGCCGATATAATCCTGAAAGGTTCAAAGAAAGATTGAATAAGAAGGAGTTAGATGATTTGTATTATACCTATGATGTCAATCAGGCAGGCAGTTATATCCGAAAATCCTATCAGGAGTTCCGGTCACGCTATTTGGCAGAATATGAGAAAAGCGGAGGGAAAATCAATATAAAATCTCTGTTTATGTCTGCTCTAAACAATGAAAATCAAGGGATACATGATTTCTGCAAAGTGCTTTTTGGGAAAACGAAGGGAACATCAATAGAGCCGCTATAAAAGAATAATCCTATGTATTCGGATAGCAGTCTGTTTGACAAAGGATTTGTTCGTCTTTACGCCTGTTTTCTATTTTTATAAGATGGGAAACAGGCGTAAGTTTTTGTGAGTTATACGTATGAGGTCTTTTTTGAATTTTTATTTTAAACCTATTTTTTGAATCTGTTTTTGTTTGTTACTGGAACGGAGTGAACAGTATCAAGGAGATTGTGCAAAACTATATTACGCGTAAATTTTATAGACAGGGAGTATATAAAATGCTATGCTTGTTTCAGAGAACAGGTAGTTGGGATATTATGATGAAAAGGAGAGATGCAATGCAAAAGAAACTGCTTGCCGAGGTTGAAGGAAACTATGTGCGTCCGTTTTGCTCTATTCCAAAGTATGCGATTGTGACTCTTCAAATATACAAGCTTGACACGGATGAGATTCTATTTGAAAATCATTGTCCGCATGAACGGCTTCCCGAACGATTTGCAGAAGGTGTAGAAGAAGGCGTGCGTTTTTTCGCATCAGAGAATAACATTCAGGGCATTCAAGTGGAGCTCTTGGACGGGGGCTGGCATGAGTCCGATTCGCATCAAAGAGATTTTATGCTTGCAGCAATGTCAGCATTGGTCAAGGTATTTCCGAAATAAGCTTTTTATGGAGGATAAGTATGGACATTTGTGTGGAGGCTATATTATATGAGCAGAAATCTGTTTTAATACAGATGTTGGAATTGTATCAATATGATTTTTCAGAATTTTCAGATGATGACATAAACGAATACGGATATTTTGGATATGCGCATATTGATGATTATTGGAATGAAGAGGGCAGACATCCTTTTTTTATCAGGGTAAATGGAAAACTTGCAGGACTGGTCTTAGTACGTTCCTGTTGTGAACATAATACTCTGCCAACCCCTCATTGCATAGCTGAATTTTTTGTTATGAAGAAATACAGACAAAAAGGTGTTGGCAGGGCAGTTGCTATGAAGATTTTTGATATGTTTCATGGTGGGTGGGAAGTATCCCAATGGGTTAACAATTTACCTGCCCAAAACTTTTGGCGTAAGGTAGTGGTACATTGTGGTACAATAAAATCGCAAGTGGATAGAGTTGTCTGGTTAGGAAAAGCTTTTTTGGAGGGGACGCATGATAAAAAAGAAGTTATGCTATATATTGGCTGAGGGAAGCATACTTATGGGATTATGCTGTGCATGTGCTGGCAGCCAGAACGCGGAGATCACTGAGAAACAATTGGAGAGTACACCAATAGAGACTGCTGCATCAGATGCGGCGGAAATTAAAACAGATGTCGAAACAGATATCGAAACAGATATCGAAATAGATGCGATAGCGGACGCGGCTGTTGCCCCTGACTTGAACAGAAATGGGATTCCTGAGGAAGTGCGCCTGACAGCGCTGGAGGACGGGCAGGGACAGCAGCTTGAAATATGGGAGAAGGACGAGTTGATTGACCGTGAAGTGGGCGGCTTTGCACATACAGGCTGGACGAGTGTATTTTTGTGTACCTTAGATGGAGAGGACTATCTTCTGCGGTACCATCCAACGATGTATCAGGGCGTTGGTATGTACGACTATTCACTTTCCGCCTTGACAGGAAATAAGGAGACTGTAGTGCAGCAGAACCATGTTCAATTTGATATCAACTTTGGCTCTCCTGTGCACAATGGTTTTGACCCAGAGGAAATTGCCGCTTTTATGGAGGAGATCAACGCATTGCTCTCCAACAGCGTAGTGCTGCTCAATACCGACAGCGATTTACAGGGAACTTTTGAGAAAGAGGGACGGCTTTATGACAGTCTGTGGTGGCTGGATAGCCAAGAGCCAGTGTTTGCTAGGGAGCAGAACAAATCCATGTTGGAGAATCTAAAGGATTTTCAAGCTGCAATGACAGCGGTTCAGCCTCCAGCCGTAATAGAGGAGGTGGAGGCGCTGCCGATCACAAAACCCCTGGAACTGTTGTTTTACAGCGGTGCAGGGGGATGGATGACTTCCCTTGCGTTAAACCCAGACGGCAGCTTTGTGGGGGAGTACTCCGATGCGAACTGTGACACGGTTTATGTCTGTCAATTTCATGGGCAGTTTGGGAACGTGGGAAAACTCACAGATGCTTCTTGGCTGCTGACAATGGAAGAGCTTGTTCTGGATACTGGTCATGAGCTCGGAGAACAATGGGATGTGACAGAAGAAGGCTACACAATCCATTATATTGCCAGTGATCCGTATGGTTTTGACGGTATGGACTGGACAGCCCTCGAGTCTGGCGCACAATTTATCCTCTATAGTCCGAAAGCTGCTGGGCACGAGCCGGGAACAGAGCTTTACGGTGCAGTAGAGTTTCAGTCTTGGATGCATGAGCGTAGGGAATTTCTCAGTGAGGACGATGTTTTAGGCTGCTGGGGGCTGCAAAATATGGAGACAGGGTGCGGATTTTTTGAGAGTACCGACACATAGCAATACAAAAGACAGCGCTACGAAAAATAAATATGCGATATGGAGGGATTTATAAGAACATGATATCAAAAGATTGTTAGTGGAGGTGATCGGATGAGCGAAGCATTAAAGAGAATGATTTTGCCGGAGTTTGGTGAACTCAAGGATTTGCTTGCAGATAAGGATGCGGAAATTGCAGATAAGGATGCAAAGCTTGCAGATAAGGATGCAAAACTTGCAGATAAGGATGCGGAAATTGCAGAATTGAAGCGTTTGCTGGCTGAAAGGGAGATACACGAGTGAAAAATAATCTGAAAAAACTAACGAAAGAAAACTTGCTGCAAATTATCTTGGATATGAATACGTTTCTGTCAAAAGAGCAGCAGCGGCAGATGGAAAACCTGATCGCACAGTACACGTCGGGCAGCGTGAAAGCTCAAACCAAAGAGAAAACAGTGCGCATGTCTCAGGAATTTGTAGATGAAAAGATGAGACAGCTAAAGATCTGGATGAACCAGATTGATGAAGGTGAGCTGACGCTTGATGTGGAGGAATACGAGGATTATTCCGAGGACTACTGGGACAGGGATTGGGTGACAGAGTACTATGACAATCAGGGAATCGGGGATAAGCTTCTGTATGCAATACAGCTTGCGAAGGACTGCGTGGACGACTGCCGGTATCAGGAAGCGAACTTCATCTATGAGTGGCTGTGGGCGATGGAGGTGTGTGCAGAAAGCGAGTACTCCGAAGAATGTGACCCGGCTGATTTACAGGATTTGATAGAACACGACATTATCAGAACAGACCTCAAACAACTGGCTTTGCTGACGCTCTATGCAGCGTATCAGGCACTTGATGCGGACAGGCGCGCAGAGAATTTGTACCTGTATTTTTCACACAGGGCATTTCAGGACCTGCATCTTGAGGATATGCTGCAGGTGGGACGTGAAGAGCTTGCGGAGACAGCGCGCTTTTGGGAAGACTGGATTACACTTTTAAAGAAAGAGGAAGGAGATGTGGAGGCACGGCTCTTACAGGAGGCAGTTTTGTATCAGGGGGGCGTCGAGCGTCTCGGCGCCGTGGCAGAGGAAGTCTGCAATCTCCATCCATCTCTGTATCTGGCCGCCATGGAGGCATATCATAAGCGTCATGAATATGAACAGATTGAGAAAATCGCAGAGACAGCATTGATAAAGATAAATAAGAGGCTGAAAATCAGAGGGGACATTGCGCTGAAAGCAGCATATGCCGCCTCCTGCCTGTCACACGATGAACAAATGATGCGGTTCTGCTGGGAATGTTTTTGCTCGGATACGACGGTTCGAAATTATCTGCGTCTGTTTGGCACAAAGGAGATGGCACAGCAGTATGGAATGCGGGGAAAGGAAGTGCTGTTTTCCGGGCTAAAAGGTGAGGAGAGATATCAAATCAGAAACAAAGAGCTCTGCCAGAATCAGATTGGCAAATGGAACTATTATGAGCTTTGTTTTTATACGGGCGATTTTGGCACCGCGAAACAGGCGTCAAAAAATCCGTCGGGGTCACTGGGATGGAGTTCCAGTTTTATTGACCGCGGAATCCGGCTGTTTCTTTTGTATTTATATGAAAATCCACAGCCGTCAAAGGCCGCCTCGGGCGTCGCGCAGCAGGTCGGTTTTGTGGACGATCCGCTCTCCTATGCTTCCATGCATTTTGAAAGTGCTGTAGCTGAGGAGAGCCGCGCACGCAAGGTAAGTATATTTTGGAATTATTTCCAGCGGTGGAAGCAGTATTTTCCAATGGAGCAGAACGAGAGAAAAAAATATCTTGCGTGGGCAGAAAAAATTGTGTACAGCAGGGCAGATGCCATTGTCAGCAGTCAGCACAGAAGCCATTACCACGAAGTCGCAGTACTGCTTGCGCTGACAGCAGAGAATAAGGAAGCGATGGGTGTACAGGGGGCAAGGCAGGAAATCTTTGCACAGTACAGGAAAAAGTTTCCGCGACATTCTTCATTTCAGGGAGAAATGAAGAGCTATTTTGGCTTGAAATAAATTCGCTACATATTGCATGCCAAGTCAATGCGGTATCCAGCTTCCTCGGCATATTCGCACAATGTTTTGAATGAATCCCGGCGGCAGGCGAACATGACATAGCTGTCGCTGCCAATATCAATGGCAGCGATGCACATGTCCTGCGGCTGCCAGTTCTGGTCTATGGTTTCGCACCAGTCTGTAATCTCGCCCTCCTCATCAAACCAGTCAGGCTCAAGGGGAAGATTTTCGTTCCTGACGCCCTTTAGTACTTTGATACAGGCAAGCACCTCGTCTAGTTCTTCTTTGTAATCGCACTCACAGACATAGCCATGCTCGATTAGGCTGTCCACCATGCCAATCCACCGAATTTCGTCGATGTCGCGTTCTTCCTCCATACCGCGGTTTTCGTAGTTTTCTAGGTGCTTATGAAAATAGTCCGAAGTATGAATGAGACATTCGCTGATTTCCGATAGGAGTTTGGCATCTGCATTCGAGATTTCCGCAGCGATCTTGTAAATTGGGCTGTTATCTGGGCTTTCCATAAAGAGACCTCCTTTGTAATACGTTGTATGATGGTATTTAGTATAGCATCATACAATCCTGTAAGCAAGATAGAATCTGAAAATACGACTTTATGTGTATACAGAAAACAGGCAGATGATTCGGGGTAACAGTTCGGGGCTGAATTGTGGTTACAATTCACACCTACGTCAGTTTTTATCAGCTTATCAGTTATCGGGGTGTGAATTATAACAGATTTTGCACACAAATTGATAAAGGGCATCAATTTGGCGCATGATTCCCACTACCTTGGCGTGGGTGTGAACAGTAACGAATTGTGTCGATTAGCGTGACATTTTAGCCGGTCTGCGTTGTGGAATATGGGGAGATATGGTATAATGTCGGTAGACATTATACTTGCCCGAATGGGCATGCCCTTGCCGTAATTGCGTAGCAATTATGGTATAATACAAGGCGTCGAAATATCGAAAGGCTGTAGAAACATTGTAGAAAGACACTTGAGAACGGGTTCTGTATTCATTGCGAAAGATACAGAGGAAGTCTATGTTGTCAGGGATTTACGCTAAGCGGTATTTTAGAAAGACGATGATCACTATAAGCAGACGTATCATGCGGGAAAGCAGCGAGGGGAATTTCATTTTTGCTTATAGGATTGGTAAGCTTTGACAGACAATAAAGTGACTGAAGGTGACGAGGAATGAAAAATAGAATCATAACTTACCGTCAACGAATCGACGCGCTGTTAGCGCACCCGCCAGATGGTACAGACTGGGATGCCGTTTTGCATGAGCATCTGACACAAGTGTCATTTTTTCAGCATGAGCGGCTGATACACCTGATTGTGACAGTCACATTTGTCAGAAGCCGCTAGGGCGTCGTCTGTCTGGAACACGCCATCTATTGTTTCGAATTTAAGCTTCTCGTCAAACAGCCAGACAATCATTTTACCGCTGTTGCAGAATTTTCGGAGCGCTTCTGTCTCCCGCACCCATACAGTATGCCAGTCCTCCTTTGAAAAAACGAATATAAGTTCTAATAATCCGTTGCGGTCTAGCAGGATATCGAATGCGTAGAGCAAATCATCGTCCAGTTCTTTCATAGAACCCCGGTCGATCAGGACAAGTCCATCTACGCTTTCACGATCTACTTGAAATTTCATGTTGAATCAGCCTTCTTTATCTGGATGATATCATCATATAGATTTCCTTATCATTTTTATCTGCCTCAAAGGCATCGGGAGAGATGCGAATGAGTCTTGTGCCTGCTGGCATATCAATATATTTGAAAATATCCGAATCTAACTGCTGACAGACAGCGCCTACACTGATTACGTCGAAATTGCCGGCGTCTGATACATAGTTTTCGCCTTCATCACCTGCAAAAAAAGCCCAGCCGCTGTCCGTCTCGTCCATCGGTTCAGAGCGTTCCATATACCCGACCTTCCAGCCCTCTTTTGTAATTTTTTTGGACACATAGGATCTTGAGTTTAATATCATAAACTTATTTTTCAGGACAGCATAATTCTTTTGATTTCTTCGAAATTGACTGCACTTGTCATTATGGACCTGAATATCCGTATTGATGCTTGTGAGATCCGCATTCCAGAGCTTTTTGTCATCTGCTTGGTCTTTTAACAGGACTGCCAATGTAAATAGCTCTGTCTCCGTTGCCTTCAATTCTGTATGAACCTCTTTGACCAGTTTTTTTCCGCAATCATCAAAGAGATAGATGACGACTCCCCCGTCCTTATAAAGCAATAATTTGACGGCGCCCAGATTCGCTTTATCATTATAAAATACCATAAATGGAGGGAATTTCTCATTAATGTACCAATCAAACTCCGTTCCGTCTTTTCCGTTCATGTAATATACCGCGCCATTATTTTCCAGATGATCAGACGCGACATGAGGAAGGTATAGCTTCAGATTACTGTCTATTATCTCTTTGATCGTAATAAGTATGTGGTGCATCGTTTCCCCCTCCTGTGTAAAAATCAGACTATGATAGACAATTGCATTATAGCATATCCGAAAGAGATCGTCTATTATAATTCAAGTTCGCCAGAAAAGTTCTTGTTTTATGCAAAAACATCACCAAAAGAATGTTTTTTATAGTATAATTAAATAAACACAATATAATACAGAAAGGGTGAGCAAACAGAACGGGACAAAGATACATTATTTGGAACAAGTGGTATTGTAAATTTTTGATAAAGAAAGGAAAACAAGATGGCTCAAAAGATAAAAGGAAAATGTAAATACTGCGCAAAGGAATACACCTACAGCTATATGTCAAGACATCTCGCAGCATGCAAAGAGCGGTGCGCCGCCGAAGCTGGGGCTGGAGCGAAAAAGAGCGGTTATTATGAGCTTGCAATCTATCCGCGTTACGGCAGGGAGCACTGGCTTTTTGTCGAGATCAGCGAGAAGGCAACACTGGAGGACCTTGATATTTTTCTGCGCGATATATGGCTTGAGTGCTGTGGGCATTTGAGTGCTTTTTACATCGAGGGAATCAGCTATGATTCCGATCCGGAGGAAGATGATTTTTGGGGAGAGCCTTCGGAGAACATGAGACACAAGCTCAGCACAGTGCTGAGAGAAGGTATGACATTTCGGTATGAGTATGATTTTGGCAGTACCACAGAACTGTTGATAACAGTAGTCAATTATTCAAAGAAGGCTTTGAAGAAAGAAAAACTGACATTGCTGTCAAGAAATAATCCCCATGAATATCTATGCAGTGAATGCGGAAAAAAGCCAGCCGCCGTAATCTGTATGGAGTGTTTATATGAGTTTTATAATGAAGGGTTTCTGTGTGAGGACTGTGCCAAAACACATGCGTGTGACGAGGAAATGCGGCTGAATGTGTGTAATTCCCCGCGCATGGGGGTCTGTGGCTACGGGGGGAGTATCAAGTATCCAGACCAGTTTGTGCCCGATGCGCAGCCAACATAGGGAAGCGGTATGGACATGCAGAAATATAGCGATGAAACCGCATTCTATTCCCACTGCGCAGCAGCGCTTCTTGTTTGGCAAGCGATAGAAATTGTGATAGAAAGGATGAAACATTATGCGCATCGTACTCATAGAAGATGAACCCGCAATCCGTCAGGAATTGACACTGCTTCTGCAAAATGCACTTTATGATGTGACAGCCCTTCACGATTTTGCGAATGCGGCATCTGCGGCACTTGCGGCATCGCCGGACTTGATTCTATTGGATATCAAGCTGCCGGGCGCATCTGGCTTTGATATATGTACCGAGGTTCGTGCTGTGTCCGATGTGCCGATTCTCTTTCTGACCAGCCAGACCAGTGCCGCAGACGAGCTAAACGGAATGTTAAAGGGCGGGGACGATTATATCACGAAGCCGTTTCATCCGCCAATCCTGCTGGCACGCATCGCGGCAGTATTAAAAAGAACGAAAAAAGCGGGCGCAAGAGAGCTTAATAAACTAGAGTACAAAGGTGTCGTGCTCGACATTGCGCGCGGCAGCATTGGATATCAAGGCGGTCACTGTGAGCTGACCAAAAATGAGTTCAAGATTCTCCATTATCTATTTCAGAATACGGGCAGGATTATACCGCGCATAGAGCTGATTGAGTACCTGTGGGACAATCAGGTGTTTATCGACGACAATGCATTGAGCGTGAATATGACACGGCTGCGCGGAAAGCTAGAACATCTTGGCGTGCAGAATTTTGTGGAGACAAAGCGGGGAATGGGGTATCGTTTATGAATATCATTTCGTTTGTGCGGGACAAATTACTGTTGTATTTACTCCATCTTTGCTGTATGGCGGCACTCGCCGTCTTTTTGTGCGCGACAGGTTATCCGGCCGATGCCTGTCTGTTAATTTTGGTTTGCTGGCTTGTAGTGCTGGGCGTCTGGACAGGCTCTGAATATTGGAGGCGGAAGCAGTATTTTACCCGTATGGAGGCAGTGCTTGCACAGGTGGACCAGCGCTTTCTGCTCGGGGAACTGATGCCCTATTCTGACAGGCTCGAGGACAGACTCTATCGAGAACTGATTCGCCAGTCCAATCGTTCTGTCATCGAAAAAATACATGCAGCCGAGACGCAGAAAAACGACTACCGCGCATACATCGAGAGCTGGGTACACGAAATCAAGGCGCCGATTACCAGCATTGCCCTCCTTTGCGAAAATCATAAAAACGACATTACGCGCAGCATTATCAAGGAAAATGGAAAGATTGAGAATTTGGTGGAACGGACACTGTACTATGCGCGTTCTGACGAGGTGTACAAGGACTATATCATTCAGGAGACAAGTTTGGCGGAAGTGGCTGCGGAGGTTGTTTCGCGAAACAAATACTATTTTATCCAAAATGGTGTACAAGTGGAGATCGACTGCCCAAAGCCCGTTCATACCGACAGAAAATGGATTGCCTTTATCCTGAACCAAATACTGCAAAACAGCCTGAAATACAGGCGTGAAGAAAACGCCCAAGTACGTATTTACACACAACAGCATACAAAAGAAACCTGTTTGGTGGTGGAGGACAACGGCATCGGTATCCGCCAAGAGGAACTCCCGCGCATCTTTGAGAAAAACTTTACCGGCACGAACGGCAGAACCTGCGAGCGCTCGACGGGTATGGGACTCTATCTGTGTGAAAAATTGTGCGGAAAGCTCGGGATTGAAATCTCTGCGGCTTCAGAGGAAACTGTGGGCACAAAAATTATCATGAAATTTCCGGTGAGCACATTTTTGGTCCGGTCAAATTAAGATATAGCGGAATACTATGCTCCGTTAAGGAACTGTGATGAAATTACTCATGACAATTACTTGTCTAAATGTCCATCTGCGTCATCAGAAAATCTTGACATAGCCCGCTATGCCTGCGATTTTCTTCTTTGAAGCTGAACATTTATACGGCGTACTTGTCACAAGTAATTTCATCACAGTTCCTAAGTTACAAAATTGTAAGAGAACTGTAACCGACAGTGATACCACACCATCTGCATTTCTGATAATATGATTTTATCTACATAAAGGCAATCGTACAGAAATGGAGGATTCAGATGAAAAGCTATATCAATGTATGCGATGTAGAGAAGTATTACGGCAGCGCGGCGGGCATGACAAAGGCGGTTGACCGCGTGAGCTTTCAGGTTTCAGAGGGGGAGTTTGTGGGTGTGATGGGGGCTTCGGGCTCAGGCAAGACGACCTTACTCAACATGCTTGCCACAATTGACAGCGTGACAGCGGGGCATATTTACTATCAGGAGACGGATATTACAGAGTTAAAGCCTGACCAGCTTGCAAAATTCCGCAAGGAAAATCTGGGATTTGTATTTCAGGAGTATAACCTGCTCGATACCTTGACCATCGGGGAGAATATCGTGCTGGCAATGACGCTTCAGAATAAGAGCAAAAAGGAAATCCAAAAGGGGAGCGAGGAGATGATGCGGCTGCTCGGCATCTGGGAAATTCGCAATCAATTTCCGTATCAGGTTTCCGGCGGGCAGAAACAGCGCTGCGCATGCGCGCGGGCACTCATCAATCATCCCAAGCTGCTGCTTGCAGATGAGCCGACAGGGGCGCTTGACTCCAAGGCAGCAGAAACGCTCTTGGAGACCTTCCAGAGCTTGAATGCATCAAAAAGGGCGACAATTTTCATGGTGACGCACGATGCCTTTTCGGCAAGCTATTGCAGCCGCATCTTATTTCTAAAAGACGGCAGGATTTTTCATGAGCTGATTCGCGGGCAGAAGGGCAGGCGTGAATTTCTGAATGCGATACTCGATGTGTTATCTGCGACGGGAGGTGTGAAAGATGCTCGCTAAACTCGCATTGCGGAATGTCCGCCGCTCCGCAAAGGATTATCTTGTCTATTTTTTTACGATGACAGTGGTAGTAGCACTGATGTTTGCCTTCAACAGCCTGATTTTTTCTAAGGAAATCCGTGACAGCTTTCAGGGAGTGGAGATCATGGAGATCATGCTGGGATTTGCCACTTTTTTCATCGTTCTGATAATTGCATGGCTGATAAATTACATGATGCGGTTTATTCTGGAAAAGAGAAGCCGGGAATTTGGCATCTATTTGCTGCTTGGCATGGAGAAGCGCCAGATCGCAAAGCTGTATATGCGCGAGAGTGTGCTGCTCGGTGCGGGGGCATTTCTGGCGGGTCTTGTCTTTGGTGTGCTGGTGCAGCAGATCTTAATGGCGATACTCTACAGCATGGTATTGTCAGATTATAGCATCAATATTGAATTTGACCGCAGATGTCTCATCATGACTGCGTCGTGCTATGCGGGCTGTTATCTGCTGGCGCTTTTTCGGTGCAAAGGGAAACTCAGAAGAATGAATATCCACAGCTTCATGAATGCAGCGCGTCAGAATGAAGAAATCAAGGAGTCTCATGAGGAGCTGAAACAATGGTTGTTTCCGATTTCCATTCTCTTTTTGGTGTTGTTTGGAGTGGGGCTCTTTTATGGAAAAGAGTGGGGGTCACACACGATGCTTCTCTTTCTGGTTGGGCTGGTGCTTGTCATATATCTATTTTATATGGGTTTGTCTGCATGGATTGTCATCTATGTGCGCCGTGGGGGAAACGCGATTTACAAGGCGCAAACGCTGTTTCTGCTCAGGCAGTTTGCATCAAAAATCAAAACCATGCGCTTTACAATGGGAACACTGACAGCGCTGTTTGTACTGGCGTTTCTCGGCTGCTCTGTCGCAATGATGTTCAATTTTTATGAGAATCGTATGCTCCCTGACAAAATGCCGTTTGATATCCATATCCACAGTGCGTATGTGGAGGAGGATTTTGCCGACCAGCTTTCTATTATAGAGAACAATGTGCCGGTCAAGGAAGCCTATGCGTACCATATTTACGAGAATCAGACAACTCAAATAAATGTCTGGCTGTATACGCATTTACAAGTATTTGGTGATATGTACAAAAAAGCCGATGGGTCGCCGGATTTGCAGGCGCTTTTGGAAGAACGGAATTTAGCGTACTGTAGTTATGACACCTATATGTCTCTGACAGATTACAATCATCTGCGGGGAATGCTTGACCTTGATGCGATTGCACTAAGCAATGAGGAGTATGCGATTCATATCAAAGACAGAGTGTTTCGCGAGACGGGAGACTTTTCTGACCAGCTTGTCATCGAGACAAGTGACAGAAGACTTCGGTTTGCGGGATACCACACAGAGCCGTTTTCGCAGGACGGGCACAATGGCGGGGACTATGTGATTGTTGTGCCGGATGCCGTGACAGCGAAGATGCGTCCATTTTATTCGGAGCTTGCGGTGCAGCTCGATGGCAAAACACCGGAAAATTTAAGGAAATTATTAGATGATGCTGTGAACATAGATGCAGACACAATGCTTGGCGGAACAGAGTGTGTAGGTTCGGAGTCAATCCTTGTGTGGGGCTCCGACAATCTGGTTCGTGATAATCTTCTGCTGGAGATGAAATGTATGTTGTCATCCGTCATTTTTCCACTTACTTATATTGGTCTGGTCTTTTTGTGCGTTGCACTGACGGTATTGTCCGTCCAGCAGCTAAGCGACTCTGCGAAGTACAAATTCCGATATCAGGTACTGCGTCAGATCGGCATGGGAACGCGAGAGATTGCAGGTCTAATCCTGAGACAATTGTTTGTATTTTACTTGTGCCCAGCACTTTTTGCGGCTGTAATCAGCGGAATTATTATAGGATTTGTGGGCGGAAAGTTCAATCTTTATGCCGGTACAACGACGCCTGTTGTGGTATATTTTGGGATTTCATTGGTGCTTTTTTTAGGTGTATATAGTGTGTATTTTGTGGTGACATATGTCGGATTTTTGCGCAATGTTGAGTCAGATAAATAACCAGAAGCAGAGAAAATAATCACAAATAAATCTCGTGAAACAAAAGATTAAAATATCAAAAGAAAGGTGAAGTTTGAAACAAATAAGTAGAGGACAGCCAAGAAATAAAGGGCATAGCAAAC
>CAJUKA010000087.1 GCA_910586585.1 uncultured Lachnospiraceae bacterium | reverse complement strand
TCACCAAATAATTGGATGGCAATTAGAGAGTATCTGTTCATGCGTTTATTCTGGGCTATTTCCAACAACTTATTTACAAATTTATTTAATTTGTAGTACAATATTGATAAATATGTTATTTATTTACAATTCCTTACTATTCATTATAATCGGAGGACCCCAAGATGAAATCTATCAAGACTAAAATTTTAATTAGTATGCTTTTTGTCGTTCTAATAGGCTCCATGCTTATTGGAGCGATCAGTGCCTACATGAATGCAACAGGCATTGACTCGCTGTTAGAATCCACCATTGGCCCTGCTACAAAAATGGCAGCAAACGCCGTGGAATGGAAAATGGAAAATTATTGGCTGCCTTTAAAGGAGGCCGCCGCACTGGATATTTTTCGCGATTCAAGCCCTGACGATGCGGCATTAACAAAAATTACTGCTGATATTGCCGCGCGAAACAATTTTCTTTATGTAGGAAAAATGGACCCTTCTGGCAATGCTTCCACAGGTGCAAATTATAGCGATGCTGATTATTTTCAAAAGTGCAAAGAGACTTTGGAACCTTATATTTCTGATATTATGAATGACGGCAGCCAAATGATTTTTCTGCTGGAAGTGCCCATTGTCAAAAATGGATCATTTGATGGAATTGTTTATGGTGCTGTTGATGCAGACTTTTTGACAGATATCGTGATCAATCTCCGTATGGGCGAAAACGGTGTCGCTTACGTTCTGGATTCTCACGGAAATGTGATTGGACACAAAGACCAGACCTATGTTGAATCAGGCTCGAACATGATCGAACTGGCAAAAAGCGATGCAAGTGTATCCGATATTGCAGAAGTTCATGAGCATATGCTGCGCGGAGAAACCGGATTTGGTACATACAAATTTGCCCAAGATACCAAACTTTTCGGGTACGCTCCTATCGACGGACATCAGAATTGGAGCATCGGCATTGAAGTCAGCAAGAGCGACTTCAAATCTTCTTTAAAAAAGAGTGTTATGATGATTTTTCTTGTTGTAAAAATTGTTATTTTGATCTCGCTGGTTATTACATTCTCTTTGGCACGCTCCCTGTCAAAGCCTATAAAAGCCTGCGTAAAGCGGTTGTACTTATTATCCCATGGAGATTTAAGCAATCCGGTCCCTCATTTCCGCTCCAAAGATGAAACTGCAAAGCTATTAGATAGTCTGGATTTTACCGTTACTGAATTAGCCGACCTTGTAAATGATGTATCTTACCATTTAGGACTGATGGCCAAAGGCGATTTCCAAAAAGAGGTTTCCCGTGAATATCTTGGCGATTTTGTTACGATCAAGAAATCAATAGAAGAAATTCATTCCTCTATGAACGAAACACTGACGCGAATCAGCAAATCAGCGAATGTGGTTTCCTCCAACGCCAAACAGATGGCGGACAGCGCGCAGCTTCTTAGTGAGGGCGCCACACAGCAGGCAGCGTCTGTTGAAGAACTTGCCGCAACCATCAGCTCCATTTCCGCACATGTACAGTCCAATGCCGAAGCCGCGCAAAATGCCAATACAAATGCCAAACAAGCAGGTACTGATATGCAGGAAAGCTACATCAAAATGCAGGAACTTGTAGAAGCCATTCAGGGAATCAATGCTGCCTCCGACAAAATCAGTGTCATTATCAAAACAATCGATGATATTTCATTCCAGACAAATATTCTGGCATTGAATGCTTCTGTAGAAGCAGCGCGTGCAGGAAGCGCAGGAAAGGGATTTGCCGTTGTCGCAGATGAGGTTCGCAGCCTTGCCGCCAAATCAGCAGACGCGTCCCAAAATACAATTCATCTGATTGAAGAATCCAGAAATGCAGTAAACAAAGGAATGAAACTGGTTAATGAGACTGCAGCAGCAATGGATCGGACTGTAAAAGGCGTCAGTGACGTCGTGACAATGTTAGATCAGATTTCCTCTGCCACCAATCAGCAGGCGGAATCCATCTTGCAGGTAAGCCAGGGTGTCGATCAGATTTCTGAGGTCATTCATATGACTTCTGCCACAACGCAGGAAAGCGCTGCAACCGCCGCAGATTTGTCAAAGCAGTCTCAGATAATGCAATCATTGGTAAACAGATTTCATCTAAAAAATTAAGCATCCCCAACCAAATAAGCCTTGAGAACAAAAAGGATTCCAAAAAAACATCTCTGAACAGCCTCAAAGCAAATGAAACAGCAAAACGCCAAAAGCACGCAAACCATTTTGTTAATGCGGCTTCTGGCGTTTTATCATTCTTCTATTTTACCCAAATAAACTAGCGTACAAAACTCCTTTGTTTCTAAGAAATTTTTCCACTATTCTTTTCTTCCAATGCTTTAATTGCATGATAAGCAAACGCATTAAATGGCGTTTCAATACCAAGCTCTTTTCCCATACGAATCAAAGCACCCGAAAACATCTCAATCTCTGTAGTCCTCTTGGCGTCCAAATCCTGAAGCGTGGAAAACCTGCTGTCTGGTGAAATGGCTGTATTGTTTCCCGCCGGATTGTTCGGATCGCGAATATCAATTCCCTTTGCAGCGGCAACACGGACCACCTCTTCTCTCATGCGTTCACTGATATATGCCACATGCTCACTGTCTGTATATGCACCAAATCCACAGCCTATGATAGCCTGCGGCAGATTTTTGCTGATATTTAACGCATATTTAAACCAAATATCCTGTTCAATATTGTCACAGATATGATAGTGCACTCCTGAATCAGACAACAATGACGCGATCGCCAATATCCGCTCACTTCTGCTTCCGTCTTTCTCACCGAAAAATAATCCAAGGGTTACATCTGGATCATATGTAATTTGATTCTCAACTCTCTGAGCAGCAATTTTCATCAAAGAATATACCATATGTTCCATGCCAATTCGTTCCCCAACGATAGATTCACTGTCAATTCCATTCAAGGGGCTCATTACAATCGTATGTTCGTCCACAATTTTCTCAACAAGTGGCAAAACCTCCTGCAAAGCGCCATACTTCACCCCTATTATCAGCAAATCCACGCCTGCTGCTTCCCTTGCCGTCTTGACATGCAATGGCATCATGTTTCCATTAATGACAATCCCATTTTTTTACAGCCGCTCTCTTCTGTCACCTTCTGCAATAACCCAGAGATTCTCACCCAGTTTTTCTGACAATCCTGCAATAAAATAGCTGCCAATTGCACCCGCTCCAATGATTGCCACACGATTTATTATCATTGATACCCTCCATCTTATTCGTTGGCCTATTCCTCTTTTGCCCATCCATACGCATATTTCACAGCCTTGTTCCAGCCCTTTATCCGTTGTTCTCTGTCTGCCTCCACAATCGAGGGTTGAAACGTCTGATTACTTTTCCAGTTGTTTATTACGTCCTCTTTGTTTGTCCAGTAGCCAGCGGCAAGCCCAGCCAAATAGGCGGCCCCCATTGCCGTTGTCTCCACACACTGCGGACGGATAACTGGAACATTCACAATGTCCGCCTGTGTCTGCATCAGAAAGTCATTTGCACTCGCACCGCCGTCCACCTTTAATGAGCTTATTTTCATATTCGAATCTGCTTCCATCGCTGCCAAAACATCATTTACCTGGTATGCTATTGATTCCAAAGCAGCCCGAATCATATGATATTTGTTGACACCACGCGTAATGCCGACAATCGTTCCTCTTGCATACTGATCCCAGTACGGAGCGCCAAGGCCCGTAAATGCGGGGACAACATAACAGCCGTTGGTATCTGCTACCTTTTTAGCCATATATTCAGAATCTTCCGCAGAGTCAATGATGCGAAGTTCATCCCGCAGCCACTGAATCGCCGCTCCTGCTACAAAAATAGACCCTTCCAGCGCATAATTCACTTTCCCATCTAGTCCCCATGCAATCGTTGTCACAAGTCCATTGTTGGAAAACACTGGCTTCTCACCAGTATTCATCAGCAAAAAGCATCCTGTTCCATAGGTGTTCTTTGCCTCTCCTGCTGCAAAACAAGTCTGCCCAAATAGCGCCGCCTGCTGATCGCCTGCTGCCCCTGCAATCGGTATCGCTCCGCCAAGAAAAGACGAATCTGCCTCGCCATAGATACAACTAGAAGGCTTCACTGTTGGAAGCATACTTTTTGGAATATCCAGTTCCGCAAGAATTTCCTCATCCCACTCCAATGTATTGATATTAAACAGCATCGTGCGCGAAGCATTCGAATAGTCTGTGACATGAACTGCGCCTTTTGTCAGTTTCCAAATCAGCCATGTCTCGACCGTTCCAAACAACAGCTCACCATTTTGCGCTTTTTGACGCGCCCCTGGCACATTGTCCAATATCCATTTTACTTTTGTCGCAGAAAAATAGGCATCAATCACAAGCCCTGTCTTTTGCTTGAATTTTGGTGTCAATCCTTTTTCTTTTAGCGCATCACATGCCTCAGATGTCCGCCTGCACTGCCATACAATCGCGCGATAAACCGGCGCCCCTGTATTCTTGTCCCAGACAATGGCCGTTTCTCTTTGATTGGTAATGCCAATCGCAGCAATATCCTTTGCAGACGCACCAATCATATTCATCGCCTCAACCGCTACACCTAACTGGCTCGCCCAAATCTCGTCCGCATCATGTTCAACCCAGCCAGGCTTTGGAAAATACTGTGTAAATTCTCTTTGTGCCACACTGCACATCTTTCCTTTTTCATTAAATAAAATACATCGGTTGCTCGTCGTTCCTGCGTCAAGCGCCATGATATATTTGGCCATGTCTGACTCCTCTCTTCCCGCATTTTACAAAATATGAAATTCTTCTTGTCTTTTGTTTTATTTTCCTGAACAAGAACATCCGTGTTTCTCTTCGCCACACTGGTGTTCCCGTCCGTGATGATCGCAGCAAGCTTCTGAATTGAACGGAAGCGTTCCTGCCAAAAAGCTGTTTACTGCGTCGTCTGCATTCCCTGATATTCCGCCGCAAAGCTGAATACCTGCTTCTTGCAATGCTATTTGAGCGCCATATCCTATTCCGCCACAAATCAGCGTATCTACTTTCTGTTCTGCCAAAAATCCAGCGAGCGCACCATGCCCGCTGCCGTTTGTATCAACTATCTGCTCATTACTAATCTTTCCATCTTCAACATCATAAACCTTAAATTGAGCGGTATGCCCAAAATGCTGAAATACTTCTCCATTTTCATAAGTAACTGCAATTTTCATGTTATCTGCTCCTTTTCTATTTTCCTATCACAAAGTTAAAGTTCCTCCAAAAACAATGTGTTCCTTTTCATCCTGAGCGTCAGAACGACCTGTGGCAAACTGCCGCATGATAGAATGTTCAGCGGTTGCTGCAACTGCCGCGATACAGACAAACCCAGCGCCTGTTAAAACGTCTTGTAATTCTACGAATGTATCATCATATGCGCGATTTCCATAAACCACAATGAGATGATCCTGTGAATGCATCTGCAACCTTTTTGGTGCCCCTGTGGGACTGAAAACGATATTATAAACCGACATAATCAGACTCCTTCCTTGATTGTCTATTTCAAAATCTTTCATTGTTATTATATATGGAGTGCGATAGACAATCAAGCCGTAAAAGAAACTTTTAGATATCACAATAACAGTTCATATCGTCGCCCTTATTTTCAGCGCAGAATACAAGACGACTGCTTCTTTAAATTTTCGCGGATTATATCCTGTTTTCTTCGCGATTTTGTCTAGTTTGTACTGCAGTGTGTTTTTGTGCATAAATAATTGCTGACATGTTTCGTGCAATGACATATTGGTAGAAAAATATGTTTTTAACAATTCCTGTTCCTCCATGGATACCATACTGATTGTTCTTTTTAGGAAATGATTTTTGATATCATCCGAAAGGTCACCCAGCAGCAATTCCATATCCAATTTATCAAAAACTGCCAGCCGTTCCTCTCCAAAAAGACTATGTAATGCAATTTTGGCTGCTTCATAAGAGTGCTGCTGTTGTGAAAGGAATATTGACCCCATTCTGTGTCCCAAGAAAACTGTCGTCAGTCTCGACTTCTATGCTTTCGCCGCTCTGTGCTACTTTGTGCCCGACTTCGTGGTAATCGCCAATTCGCTTAGAATTTGTGCTGGCAAATATCACTCCATTGGTATCAATAAAATTGATATCATGCTTGCAGACATCTTTGACCGCTTCTACTATCTGCTGTGCAATATTTTTATGAATCATTTGTGCCATTTATTTCTCCTATTTTAAACTTTCAGACTGATTTCCAATGTTCTTATTCATTTTCTGATTTTTGTTTTTCTCGACAAAGATTCTGCATTATTTTACAATCTATATCCAGTATAACAAATAATTTCTAAAAAGAAAGTTATTTTATGTTATATCGGACATATTTCTCTTCTAATATGCATGATAAAATATCCTTACAAGTACAGAGCAACTGTAATGATAGACTCTTGGAGTATCTTCGTGCCTGATATTGTGAGAAGGTTTTTGGTTGGATATTCACAAACTTATGAGATGTTCGTTGATTCAATTTGTGTAAATCTGACGGAGAACCAGCCGCAAGATCAGGTATTGCAAAAATTCCAGGGTACAAAAATTTAGAAAGGAGTTACATAAAATGAATGTAGTCGTTGCGATTGATTCGTTTAAGGGAAGCTTGTCATCCCTAGAAGCCGGAATGGTCATCAAAGACAGCATCACAAAAGTACTGCCCGATGCAAAAGTATCGGTTCGTCCACTTGCAGATGGCGGTGAAGGCACTGTAGAAGCACTTACTTTGGGAATGGGTGGAAAATTAGAAACTGTAACTGTAACAGGCCCTCTGGGACAACCTGTGTCATGTGTGTTTGGAATCCTTACAGAAAGCCAAACTGCAATTATTGAAATGTCTGGTGCAGCTGGTATCACTTTAGTGCCGGAACAAGACAGAAACCCACTTCATACCACTACTTACGGTGTTGGAGAAGTCATCAAATATGCAATTTCAAAAGGCTGCCGTCACTTTATCATTGGCATCGGCGGAAGCGCAACCAATGACGGCGGTATCGGAATGCTCCAGGCATTAGGATATGGAATGCTAAACAAAGATGGCAAACAAGTTCCTTTTGGTGCAAAAGGATTAAAAGAACTAGAAACCATTACCGATGAATATGTTCTTCCAGAACTCAAAGAATGTACCTTTAAAATCGCCTGTGATGTGACAAATATCTTGTGCGGTGAGCAAGGGTGCAGCGCTGTCTTTGGACCGCAAAAAGGGGCTACACCGCCAATGATAATGCAGATGGACAAGTGGCTTGCCTACTATGCAAAACTTACTTCCGACAAATACCCTCATGCAAATGCCAAACAGGCAGGAACAGGTGCGGCTGGAGGACTTGGCTTTGCGTTTCTTTCCTATACCAATGCTGTTTTAGAATCGGGTATCAAAATTGTTTTGGAGGAAACAAAACTAGAAGAATATGTGAAGACAGCAGACATTGTTGTGACTGGTGAAGGGCGGCTTGACGGACAAACGATATTTGGAAAGGCTCCCATCGGTGTCGCAGGAATCGGCAAAAAGCACCACAAAAAGATAATTGCTTTTTCAGGATGTGTGACAGATGATGCAATCGCCTGCAATGCGCATGGAATTGATGCCTTTTTCCCCATCCTGCGCGGCATCCAGACCCTGCCGGAAGCAATGGACTCTGCGAATGCAAAGAAGAATCTGTCCGCAACAGCAGAGCAAGTATTTCGATTGATAAAAACACTAAGGAACTGAAAACAGCCGTTAGCGCTGTCGCGCAGCGACTTTACACTTTAGTGCTGTCGCGCAGCGACTATAAATAGGAGGATACAAATAATGGGATATGATTTTACTACATTAGGAGCAATTATTGGCTTGGTAATCGCCATTGTACTGATTATCAAAAAAGTGCAGCCCGCATACAGCCTGATATTGGGCGCATTAATTGGCGGCATTATTGGTGGAGGTGGACTGGTGACAACTGTAAACACCATGGTTTCTGGTGCACAGGGCATGATGTCATCTGTTCTAAGAATTATGACTTCTGGTATTTTGGCAGGAGCGCTTATCAAAACTGGTTCCGCTGAAAAAATAGCAGAAACCATTGTTAATAAACTTGGAGAAAAACGGGCAATTATTGCAATCGCAATTGCCACAATGATTATCTGTGCAGTAGGTGTATTTATTGATATCTCTGTTATCACCGTCGCACCAATTGCGATTGCAATTGGACAAAAAGCCGGACTTTCCAAAAGCAGCATTCTGCTGGCAATGATTGGAGGCGGCAAAGCAGGCAATATTATTTCCCCAAATCCAAACACAATTGCTGCATCGGAAGCGTTCAGCGTAGACCTGACCGCATTAATGATAAAAAATGTGATTCCTGCGCTTTTCGCACTCATCATGACAATCGTTCTTGCGTCAATTCTTTCTAAAAAAAGTCAGGACCAGATTGAACGCATGGACGAACGAAATCAAGAAAAGAGTCTGCCTGGAATGTTAGCCGCTATCAGTGGTCCATTGGTTGTAATTATATTGTTGGCTCTGCGTCCTCTCTGCAATATCAGTATCGATCCTTTGATTGCACTGCCGCTTGGCGGACTTGTCAGCATTATCGCAACTGGAAACATCAAAGAAACCATTCCTTATACAGAATTTGGATTGAGCAAAGTAATCGGTGTATCTGTCCTGTTAATTGGAACAGGTACAATTGCAGGCATTATCAAAGCTTCCGCGCTTCAGTTTGATGTCATCACACTCATTGAAGCCATGAACATGCCTACCTTTATATTGGCTCCCTTCTCTGGTATCTTAATGGCTGGCGCAACCGCATCTACAACAGCCGGCGCAACCATCGCATCACAGACATTTGCGCCTACCTTATTGGCACAAGGAGTATCCGCATTGTCTGCTGCCGCAATGATACATGCCGGAAGCACCGTTATTGACTCTCTGCCGCATGGTTCCTTTTTCCATGCAACAGGCGGTTCTGTTGGCATGAACATCAAAGACCGTATGAAGCTGATTCCTTTTGAGGCTTGTATTGGTTTGACCAGCACTATCATTGCGGTTATCGTATACCTAATCGTAGGATAAACCATCCCAAGTGTGGATAGCTATCATATTAACATCATCATGAAAAACATAAAAAACTTACAGTACACCTTATTAGAATTCTGTACTGTAAGTTTATTATGTTTTCGTTGATAAATTATTTTTACTACCACTATCTATCAAAACATTGTTCCAAATATGCAGCAATTCCATCTTCGTCATTGCTTCCAATTACAAGGTCTGCATTTTGTTTCACTTCCTCAATCGCATTTCCCATTGCAATCCCTTTTCCACACAATTTTAACATTCCTATATCCGCATAATCGTCACCAAATGCTGTAATTTCCTCTATCTTTATTCCGCAAACGGCACAAACCTTTGCAATCGCATTTTCTTTTGTGGCTGTCTTCTTGGTAAACTTATACCAGTATCCATCTGAAAACCGCACACAGTCACAATCTTTCAGCATTTCCTGAAGCTGCTTTGCCTGACTATCCTCAAAAATCTCCACGCACATTTTTAACGAACTTTTTTCAAAGTCCATAAAATCGGTATAAATACTCTCTCCCCAACTCTGATCCTGTTTTTTAGGGTCTGTTTTATAGTTCCAATAATGCGAATCAATGGTATCAATGGTTATTTCACAATCTGATCCACATATGCGTCTGGCCATCTGAATTAGATTTGCTGTTTCTTCTGCACAAAACTCCGCTTTGTAAATATATTCATTATTATATTTTACCAGTGCCCCGCCACTTGAAACAATAATATCAGGCTGTACAATCTCAATCAAAGACAGCGCATTTTGCTCTGCTCTTGATGTCGACACGCCTATCAATATTCCTTCCTGTTTGCATCTTTGCAGCATTTTTTGCGTTTTCGCTGAAATCGTTTTGTCACTGCGAAGCAGCGTTCCATCCAAATCAAATAAAAGCAACTTGCAATCCTGCATTTTATCTTCTCCATTTACATACATGTACTCTCAAAAAAATATGCCAATTTATCTTTACAAAGCAGCTTTCTGCCTTTTTAACCCTTTTGACAAAATCCGAAAACCATTCCTCAACACTTTGGCAATCCAACGTCTTTCCTTCTTACTCCATTTTGGCCGGTAATGTTCCTCGTCTTCTTTTACCAGTATATTGCATCCATAAAACAATTTATCATAAATGTGTTTAATCACTTCTATATCATAGTTATCGCCCAAAAATGAACCGTTTATGGAATACGCTACATCGGAAAAAATATTCCAATAATTCAGAAAAAGACTGCATTTTATTTTTCTGATATGGATTCTTCTAAGAATTGCTGATGAAACGAGCAACGCATCTGTATCAAGCAAAAATCCCTCTTGTTCTGCAAAGGCTGCTGCTTCCTCCTTCGTAGAACAAAACTTTAGCATACCATTTGTATCAAGCAGAAACCCGTCTTTGTCATCTGTGTACCAAAACGTATAATAATCTTCCTGCAAAATTCTAAAGTGAATCAGATAATATTTTTCCTGCAACACTTTCTTCATAACACCCCTGCCCCTATATTATCAATATTTACTTTTAAATGTGATATTTCTTAAGTAATCCGTCAAATCATACATCGTCTCTGCACTTGGTAAAAATATCTTACCAGATATCATTGTTGCATTCAATACAATTCACATATAACAGCGAAAAACGAGTAGAAGACTGCAATCTCTACTCGTTTTCAACACCCACATATTACTAACCATGCAGGCTAAATCTTGAATTTCCTATTTTACATCAAAGACTCGTACAGCTTTGTGATATCTTCTACACTCGTCTCTTTTGGATTTCCTGGTCTGCATGCATCATCATATGCGGACTGTGCCAAAAATGGAATATCCTCTTTTTTGACAATATCTTTCAGATTTTTGGGAATGCCAACATCCTCAGATAACTTCTTTACTGCGTCGATTGCTGCTTTGCGGTAGTCCTCCTGAGACATCGCATCGACTCCCTGTACGCCCATTGCTCTTGCGATTTCACGATACTTTTCACCCGTTGCCTCCGCATTGTATTCCATTACTGTCGGCAGAATAATTGCATTTGCAACGCCATGTGGTGTATCATATAGCGCGCCCAGCGGATGCGCCATTGAATGTACAATTCCAAGTCCTACATTGGAGAATCCCATTCCTGCAACATACTGGCCTAATGCCATATCCGTTCTTCCCTCCGGCGTATTCTCAACAGCGCCTCTTAGAGAGCGGGATATTATCTCAATTGCTTTCAAATGGAACATATCCGATAATTCCCAAGCGCCAGCCGTTATATAACCTTCAATTGCATGTGTCAGTGCATCCATACCAGTTGCTGCTGTCAGACCTTTTGGCATCGTAGCCATCATCTCAGGGTCTACAAACGCTACAACAGGAATATCTTTTGGATCAACACAAACCATTTTTCTGTTCTTTGCCGCATCTGTAATCACATAGTTAATTGTTACCTCTGCTGCTGTTCCTGCGGTTGTTGGAACTGCAAAAATAGGAACCGATTTATTTTTTGTAGGCGCCACGCCTTCTAGGCTTATCACATCTTCAAATTCAGGATTATTAATAATAATGCCGATTGCCTTTGCCGTATCCATAGAGGAGCCGCCGCCAATTGCAATCAGATAATCTGCACCCGATTTCTTGTATGCTGCTACACCGGTCTGTACATTTTCTACTGTAGGATTTGGCTTAATCTCAGAATATAATTCATATGCCATTCCTTCCCCCTCAAGGATATCAAGCACCTTTTTGGTTACTCCAAATTTCACCAAATCTGGGTCCGAACATACAAATGCCTTCTGAAATCCTCTGTTCTTTGCTTCCGGTACAATCTCTTTCACCGCACCTGCCCCATGATAGGACGTTTCATTCAATACAAATCTGTTTGCCATATTTATTCTCCTTTTCTATATCTATGTATTTTGATATCTTCTTTGCAAATATTTAACCTTTCAAAATAAGCGCATGATATTCCCGAATTCTCAAATCCAAATAAATTGCAAAGGGCTGTCCTAATTCTCGAAAATTATTTGTTGCCCTATCAAAAGGCTTCAAATCCTCATGAAATTTTTCTTCAGAATAATTTCTAATACCATCTTCGTCCTTCGTACATGCTATGTATTCCCGGCAATAAATCTCTGCATTTTCTGCTAAATTCTTATATTCAAATACGAGTGAATGGATTTCTAACAGCTTTTGTATCTTTTCCCGCTGACGCGAAAAAATAAAATCATGATCCACCACTGCAAAATATCCTATGAGCAATTCATTTATCTGTGTTATTGCATGATAATATTCTTCCGATGTCTTTTTTTCTGTTGGAATCGCTGACAAAAATAATATTTTACTTCTCAGACTTTGCAATTTCCAATAGTACTCAACACATGTTTTTCTTTCTTCTACCAGATAACCGATAGAAGAAGCGCCAGCAAGCAGCAAACTACTTGCAAAAGTACCTATCAATATATTTTCAAACCAGATACCAATATTGGAGTTTGCAAAGCAAAACACCAATGATAATATAAATGATAATAAGCTAACAAAAAAACTCAATTCAACCGTATATTTATACACTTTCATTTCATATCGCCTCACTATGATTTAACAATTATTCCAATATTGGCCCCAATTGCTATCCCTGCATTGCCGCTCCCATATACTGTGCAATGACGTTCCAAATAGCCGGGTCTTCAATTCCAAGCTTCCAGCTCGCCACTCCTTTTATCCCTTGGCTCTGCATCAACTGCAGTTTGACCCGGATGGATTCCATATCTTCCAGCCAGCATTGATATAGCGTATCATTTTCCTGATATTCTGCATAATTCTGGCAAAACTCATCCGTCCAGACAGGGGTTACTCCTGTTCTTCTCACCCATTCCGCCTGCGCAGCCATTGTAAGGGTTGACGCCTTTAACCCGTCAGGGCCGGACTCCCAAACCCGTGTATAAAATGGAATCGCATTTATAATTTTCTCGGCAGGCACTACTGCTTTTGTGTTAACGATACCCTTTTCCACAAAATCAATAGATGCATTGGAACCAGCCACACCGCCGCCCACATAATGTTCATCGTAACCCATTATAATAATGTAATCGGCTACAATGCCTTGTTCCTTGCGGTTATAGTGCGCCGTATAGTCCGACGGAACATAGTTGTCCACCGACAGCACTACGCCACGCTTTCTTGTCTCTATAGAAAGTTCTCTGATAAACTGTACAAAATGCGGTCCGGAATCACTCTTGACCTTTTCAAAGTCAATATTTATTCCATCAAGTCCATAACTGTCTACTTGTGCCATAAGGCCCTCAATCAAGTGCTTTCGGTTTGCCGCCGATGACAAAAGTTCCACAAAATTGATCTCTATCCCATACAAATCACTGCTGTCAACATCTGTAATAAGCGCCCACACATCAATACCAAGTTCATGCGCCCTTGCCACATAGGAAGCGTTTGCTAGACTTGTGAAATCACCACTGTTGCTATTTAAGCGAAACCATGTCGGAGAAACAACATTTACTGCCTGAGTAGATGACAGTTCATTCGCAAGATAATTGCCGTCAACCTCCTCAAACACCTGATGAAACGCCAGATTTATCAGTCCTTCTTTTGTTACATTGTGATACACCAACTCCTGAAATCCTGTCCCGCACAGGCGCTCTGCATTTTTCTCATCTTTTAGATGCTTATTTTCCACATATCCAATAAACGCATCTGCTGTTTTCACTTTTGACCATTTTTCCATCTGCTCAAGCACTGTCACCTCATCGCCAGCAGACAATTCCACTAAAATATCGCTCTTTATGCCGCCCTGATAACGCAATGCTGTCTTTTTGGAAATCTGTGCGGCAGTATAGCTTCCCCACTGCGTATAAACCTGCATATGCATTGGATTGTCATACAAGTGATACTCAAAATTCGCATAATTTTTCACATAATCTGCCGCAATATACAAGGTTTCCCCTTCATAAAACGCTGCCTGATATCCTAGATCCTGTGCGGTATCTGACACATACATCACACTGCTGTCATCAATATTTATCTTTCTCACATCTGTGTCTGTCGTAAAAAGCAGCATTGGTATGTTATTATTCGACGGATCCGAAGTATTAACGTAGAACCGGTCTGTAAAATAATTGCACACGGTAGACAAATCAAAATAACAAATGCCGTCACGCAGCTTTGCTTTCTCCTCAACGATTGTGTCTCCAAGCACGATGGCTACATCATCTGCCTGTGTAATTCCAAAATATGCGTCTAAATCTGCTTTTTTCTTAGAATAAGAATATTTCTGAAATAATATGCTTCCCAGCACCGCCGCCAAAATTATAAAAATGAGAACGAACGGCACAAGCACCGTAACTATGCGTCTTTTCATACGGATACCTCCCAATCGTTCTCATTATAGCAAAAGTTTCCTATTAAGTACACCAAAATATTTGAAAATTCTTCTAATGCACTTATAATTACCTCTTTTTTGTTGTTTCGGAGCTCTGTTTTTGTTGTTTTTTGATTGTAACAATAGGTATTTGACTTCTAAAATTTACCTAAAAAAGTTCCTATCATTTTTTGCCTGCATATGATAAAATAAACGAAATGCTGATTGCACAAAGGGGTCTTTGTTATTTTAAATTGCGTGAATTTTACCTGCCGGCCTCCAGATTCCAAAAGGCAATTTTTTCGTGTGATATATAATTTGTCGAAAGATGCAAGAACATGTACTTTTTATATTGTATCATTATGGATATGTAAATACAAAATGCTTTGTTTCGCCTAAGACTTGGAAAAATATTTTTCTGCTATCAGCACAAGCTAATAAGACAATGAGAAAAGTTTGTTTTTGAATGCTCCTTTCTGTACGAAATTTGTCCTCGGTGCATCTTACAAAAGAATTATTAGCATATACAAAAAATTTATGCAAATCGAAATGTAAAAATTCGCCCGAATTGTAAAAATTAATACATCTTTTTTGCGATAACGTATGTTATTGCTGCATTTTGGCCGATATACACATTACGAAACCTTTGCGTCCTTACTACACTTGTGTTCATAGACGCATTTGTTAAAATATTTTACTGTTTTTATTTCAGACAAAAAGACAACGACTTATGGATATAGCTGGATATTTATGCAGCATTCTGCCAAAAAAAGCACAAATATTTTGTTTATAACCAGCTTTAATATAAATTTTTTGAAAAGTGTTGCCTGATACTCTTGACTTGTGAACCTTTGCATTATAATATATGTAAAAGATAGAGCCAGCCTGTACAGGTCAATATATTTTTGAATACCCTGTCAGGAAGTTTTCTTTCTGAAATATTATCAAATCTTCTTTTATAACAGAATGAAAAGGTACACAAGGCATGGACACTATATGACAAAGCAATATAATAGTGAGGATGTGAATATAATATGAAAATCGAAAAAGTTAACGATCATCAAATTCGCTGCACACTTACAAAAGCGGATTTAGCAGACCGTGAGCTCAAAATCAGTGAGCTCGCATATGGTACGGAAAAGGCAAAAAGTCTTTTTCGTGATATGATGCAGCAGGCTTCCTACGAATTTGGATTTGATGCTGATGATATACCACTCATGATAGAAGCCATTCCGCTCAACTCTGACTGTATCGTACTTGTTATTACCAAGGTGGAAGACCCCGAAGAACTCGATACACGTTTTTCCAAGTTTGCCCCTTCTGTCCACGACGAAGAGGACGAAGATCAGGAAATCGGAAATACCTTGGACAGTATGCTTCAAAGCCTCTCTGAAGGCGCTGATGATGTGCTAGATTTGTTTAAGAAAATACATGAGAGCCACTTGTCAGAAACGATTGCAGGCTCCGCGGATACCCTGGGCAATATCGGAAAAGCAAATTCCAAAAATGCCAATGCTGCCAAATCCGCAGCCAATATTGACTTGACGCGCATATATGGATTCTCTTCTTTAAACCAGGTTACAAGACTTGCGCATATTCTAGTACAATATTATAATGGCAAAAACTCTTTGTACAAAGATGAAAAGAAATCAAATTATGTTTTGGTTGTTACGCAGTCTGAGCATACACCGGAAGAGTTTAATAAAATCTGTAATATGCTTTCTGAGTATGGCAGTCCAGAAAAATTTGCCTCTGCGAGCGAAGCATATATGGAAGAGCATTTTGAGCCAGTCATCAAAGATAAAGCAGTTCAGGCATTATCTTTAATATAATCAAATAACGCAAAAAGAAGCAGAGTTTTCTGCTTCTTTTTTGACGCTCTATATACTATTTTGTCAATCCATTTATGATAATTGATTTATTTTATCCATAAGCATATCAATATCCATATTATGAACCATTGCTGCCTCCTCCAGAGATTCCCCCTGTGCGGAAGGACATCCGAGACATGCCATTCCAGCTTCCATAAGCACAGGCGCTACCTCCGGTTTCATTCTTAAGATTTCACCAATTGTCATATCCTTGGTTATTTCTGCCATTTCCATTTCCTCCTATTATGTTTATCATAAAATACCTTTCATTTATTGTGCATAAAATAAGGGATAATATACACAATAATAATATAATTTTTTGCAATTATCAAGTGTTCCGTTATTTTTAACAAATTTTTCATAATTTAATTGCTTCTGTACACAAAAAAGTACAAAGAATGGTGTTGACGTGTATACAAAATTAAGGCTATAATACAGGTATGGATGCAAAATCATTTCAAAGCACAGCAATACTATAACAGCATCCTAAAGCTTAAGTAACTAGCGGTACCAATACCGCATATCAAAATTAAATAATTAATAAATATAGGAGGCTTTGCAAAATGAGACCAGAATGGAAAGATTTTGTAGGTGGCAAATGG
>CAJUKA010000086.1 GCA_910586585.1 uncultured Lachnospiraceae bacterium | reverse complement strand
AGCATCTGCCTTACAAGCAGAGGGTCACAGGTTCGAGCCCTGTAGGTCCCATTACTATTGATATTTATCAGTAGATTTTTCATTTATTATGCCGGCGTGGCGGAACAGGCAGACGCCCGGGACTTAAAATCCCGTGGGTAGCGATACCCGTACCGGTTCGATTCCGGTCGCCGGCACTTATATAATAAATGGAATGATTGTGCGTTTAGCTCAGCTGGATAGAGCGTTTGGCTACGGACCAAAAGGTCGGGGGTTCGAATCCTCTAACGCACGTTATAAAAGACACAGAATTTTTTAATAAGAAGTTCTGTGTCTTTTATTTTGTTGGAAATTGCGATAAACAATAGAATTATATAGGATTTTAGAGATAAAAACCCATTTTTATGTAATCGAACCCAACTACGAAAAAAAACGAAATTTTTTTGTATATTATTGATAATTTATTCATTAATTTATCGGCAAAATTTCCTATTGAAAATAAATTGCACAATTGTTAATATTAATTCATAGAAATTTTAGGGAAATTTCGTTTTAGGATATAGATTTTTATTATTAGGAAATATTATCAATGCTAGACATGATAGGCTTGAAAAAACACAAAGGTTGGAGAATTGTTTCTGGCTGACTGTGATAGCTGCGATAATATAATATAAATAATTAACAATATAAAAGGAGGATTTTACAATGAAAAAGGCTATTGTTGCATTATTACTAACAGCAATGACAGTTGCATCGCTGGGAGGGTGTGGATCAAAGGATTCTAACCAGAGCGGATCCCAGAATGCAGGCGCAACAAACGCAGACGCATCAAATTCAGGTTCGGCAGATGCATCAAACACAAGTTCGTCTGGGGGGAGGTTCAGGACGTAACTTTGAAAGTATGGTGTCCTCAGAACCAGGTAGAGACTGGAATTATGGAGGAGCAGCAGACCGCTTTCGCTGCAGAGCATCCTGAGTGGAACATCACTTGGACAACGGAAATCGTCGGAGAAGACAAGTGCAAGGATGAAGTTCTTAAGGATGTAGGCGTAGCAGCAGATGTATTTATGTTCTCAACAGATCAGCTTCCTGACTTGGTAGAAGCAGGTGCAATTGCACAGCTTGGTGGCTCTACTGAGACGATGGTAAAGGAAGAAAACAGCGAAACAGTAATAGACACTGTAACATGGAATGGCAATACATATGCAATTCCTTTCACACACAATACATATTTTATGTATTATGACAAAACATTGCTTGATGAATCAGATATCACATCTTTAGAGAAGATTATGGCAAAAGAGACTGCTGATAATGTTTACAACTTCTATTTTGAATCAGCAGGTGGATGGAAACTTGCTTGCTATTACTATGGTGCAGGATTAAGCATCTTTGGAGAAGATGGTAGTGATTTGGAAGCAGGTGTAGATTGGAATAATGAAACAGGTGTTGCAGTAACAAATTACCTGATTGATTTAATCAACAATCCAAAATGTGCATATGACGGAGAGATCACACCTTCTGAGTTGGCACCAGAGCACAGACTTGGCGCTTGGTTTGACGGTCTTTGGAATTATCAGTTATACGAAGATGCCCTTGGCGAAGACCTTGGTATGGCAATCCTTCCTAAATTCAATCCTAACGGCACAGAATATCAGCTTTTAAGCTTCTATTCCTCTAAAGCTATTGGTGTAAATGCTCAGTCAAAGAATCCAGCAGCAGCAGTTGCCTTCGCAACATTCCTTGGTAATGAACAAAACCAGATTCTTCGTTTTGAGAAATCTGCTCAGGTTCCAACAAATACAAAAGCAAGTGCAAATGATGCAGTTAAGAACGATCCAAAATCAGCAATTCTTGTAGAAGAGTCCGATAAGGCCAGCGTAATGCAGCCTGTTAGCCCTGAGTTCAGTGCAAAATACTGGAGCAACGCAGGTGCTATTGCTACAGAAATCAGAAGTGGCGAGATTAATAAGGATAATGTACAGGAGAAGTTGGATACCTTTGCTGGAGCAATGACACAACAATAACAGCGCGCATATACAATTTCCCGTAAATCTTTGATATATACTTACATGCGGGGATGCCAAGAGCATCCCCGTTTTTAAGAGAATAGGAGGTTTTCGATGAAACTCTTTAGCAAGAAAGAGGCGCTTATGTATGAAAGACCAAGAGATGCGAGTATCTCGCAGGTCTTTAAAGAAAGCGATACCAATACCAAAATTTCGTATTTGGTTTTCGGATTTGGTAATATTGTGAATAAGCAGATTGTCAGAGGACTGATTTTCCTGGCAATTGAAATTCTATATTTTATTTACTTGTTTTCATTTGGAATTCAATCACTTGTCGATTTTACAACACTGGGTACTGTAGAACAAGGGCAGGTATATAACGAAGCATTGGGAATATATGAATATTCCGCAGGCGACGATTCCATGTTATGCCTGTTGTATGGTGTAATTACGATTGTTTTGACAGCTGGTGCGATATTTGTCGCATTTATGTCTGCAAAAAGTGCATTCTGTACACAGAAGCGTAAAGAAAAAAAGCAGCCGATTCCAACATTCTTAGATGACATTCGTTCACTGAAAGAAGAAAATCTGCATGCACTTTTGATGTCTCTTCCAATTACTGGTATCCTTTGTTTTACGATTGTACCATTACTATTCATGATTCTGATTGCTTTCACAAGTTACGATCATGAACATCAGCCACCTGGAAATTTATTCTCTTGGGTAGGGTTAAGCAATTTTAGCGCAATGTTCTCGCAGGGTGGTAAGCTTGCAGGTACATTCTGGCCCGTTCTTGGCTGGACTTTGATTTGGGCTGTATCAGCTACAATAAGCTGTTATCTTTTGGGATTGCTGTTGGCGATGTTGATTAACCGTAAAGGTACAAGGGCCAAAGGATTCTGGAGGTTTATGTTTGTACTTTCTGTAGCGGTTCCTCAGTTTGTTACCCTGTTGACAATGAGAACAATCTTTAATGCAAATGGTCCAGTTAATGTTATATTAAGAACATTAGGGATTATTGGTACTACAGATTCCATTCCATTCTTCACAAATGAGCTGTATGCGAAGATTACAATTATTCTGATTAATATCTGGATTGGTGTACCATTCACAATGTTGTCAACTACAGGTATTTTGCAGAATATTCCGGCAGATTTGTATGAAGCAGCAAAGATTGACGGTGCAAGCGCGCCTGTAATCTTTTGGAAGATTACACTTCCTTACATGGTATTCGTAATGACACCGAATCTTATCACTTCCTTTACCGGAAATATTAATAACTTTAACGTTATTTTCCTGTTGTCAGGTGGTGGTCCCGATTCGTTGGAATACTACTATGCGGGCAAGACAGACTTGCTAGTTACCTGGTTATACAAGCTAACGATTACCCAAAAGGACTACAACCTAGGTGCTGTAATCGGTATTCTAGTATTTATTATTCTTGCCACTTTGTCACTGATAACCTACCGTCGTACGGGTTCTTATAAAGATGAGGGGGCGTTCCAATAATGAAGACAAGAAGATTTATTACCAATACTGCATGCCATATCCTGTTAGCGATTCTCAGTGTTATTTGGGTATTACCGATACTTTTTGTTGTGTTAACCTCGTTTCGTAAGGAAAGTGGATCTTATAAGACTTACATATGGCCCAAGGCATTTACCCTGGATAATTACAAGAACTTAATAATGGGGCATAGCAATATTGACTTTACAAGATGGTTCTTTAATACATTCATGATTGCAATTTTCAGTACATTAATATCAGCATTTTTTGTATTGTGTGTTTCTTATTGTATGAGCCGTCTGCGCTTCAAAATGCGTAAAACCTTTATGAACATTGCATTGGTTATGGGAATGTTCCCGGGCTTCATGTCAATGATTGCTGTTTATTACATTTTGAAGGGTCTTGGTTTATTAGAGACAGGACAGCTCAAGCAGTTAGCGCTGATACTCGTCTACTCTGGAGGGGCCGGACTTGGATTCTATATGGCAAAGGGATTCTTTGATACGATTCCTCGGTCAATAGATGAAGCTGCATATATTGATGGAGCTTCAAAGTGGGATACATTTATTCATGTTACAATTCCATTGTCTAAGCCGATTATTACCTACACCTTATTGACATCTTTCATGGGGCCTTGGGTAGATTACATCTTCGCTAAGGTTATTATGGGCAATGATACTAAGTACTATACAATTGCCATCGGTTTGTGGACGATGTTAGAGCAGGAATATGTTGAATACTACTATACTCAGTTCTATGCGGGCTGCGTATTGATATCGATTCCAATCTCTATTATCTTCTTACTATCACAAGGCTGTTATGTAGAGGGTGTATCCGGAGCTGTAAAAGGTTAAAATGTATAAATAAAAATCGGTGGCTGTCAGTGCTGCCGATTTTTTTATAGGAAAGCTTTCCTATTTAAATATCAGAAAGGGAAAGGTATAGAATATGAAAAATAAGATAACCAAAAAGTTTTTGGGGATAGCACTATCAGCTTGTATAATAATGCAGCTTTGCTCCTGTGGAAATTCTGGAAATACAGATGTTCAAAATGCAGTGGTACAGACACAGGAAAATACAGGTGCAGAAGAGCAAACGAGCGTATCTAATACTTCCGATTTGAATGAAGTAGAAGGGGAAGAAACAACTGCGGAAGAGAGCAAAGAAATAATAGGCGCAGTTCCATATGCGTATGAACAGGAACTCAATGTTATAGATGATAATTATAGAAATTATTATGAGATATTTGTGTATTCATTCTATGATTCAGATGGAGATGGCATTGGGGATCTCAATGGTGTGATACAAAAGCTGGATTATGTACAAGAGATGGGTTTTAGTGGAATATGGATGATGCCGATTATGCAGTCACCTTCTTACCATAAATATGATGTCGCTAACTATTATTCAATTGACAAAGAATACGGAACGTTAGAGGATTTTCAGAAGCTGGTTGATGAATGTCATAACAGAGGAATTCGGGTAGTGATAGATTTTGTTATCAATCACAGTTCAACAGAAAATGCATGGTTCCAGGAAGCATGTACATATTTAAAGGCGTTGCCAGAAGGGCAGGAGCCAGATTCGAGTGAATGTCCATATGTAGATTATTATCATTTTGCAAGGGAGCAGGTAAGTAATAGTTATTATAACGTAGAGGGAAGTGATTGGTATTATGAAGGAGAATTTTCGCCTAAAATGCCAGATTTAAATCTTGCCAACTCAAGACTTAGAACAGAACTTGAAGATATTGCACTGTTTTGGATTGATATGGGCGTAGACGGCTTCCGCATGGACGCAGCTTTGCACTTTGAGGAAGGGGATACGACGTTTAATACAGAAGTATTAAATTGGATTTACAGCTTTTGTACAGGCTTGAATCCGAATTTTTATATGGTTTCCGAAGTATGGGCCAGCCGTGCTACAATCGCCAGCTATTATGCAAGCGAGACACCAAGTATGTTTAATTTTGAGCTTGCAGATGTACAGGGGAAATTAATCAAAGCAGCAAGGGGCAGCTATGCAGCGGCCGATTTTGTTGGAAGTATGGCAGGGTATCATGACTCTTTTGCAGAATATTACGAAGATTATATTGATGCACCATTTATTGCCAATCATGATATGAGCCGCGTAGCAAATATCTTGGTACAAGATGCCAATAATATGAAGATGGCATGTGGATTGTTAATGACAATGAATGGAAGTCCATTTGTATATTATGGGGAAGAGATTGGGATGTCGAGTTCGGGAAGCAAGGATGAGAACAAAAGGCTTCCTATGATATGGTCAGACACAGATACAACAGGTATGGCGAATGGGCCAGTGGATGCGGACAAAGATATTGAATCTGCATTTGCAGGCGTTGAAGAACAGCTAAAAGATCCATACTCCATATTAAATTATTATAAAAGAGCAGTCAGACTGAGAAACGAGAATCCAGAACTTGCAAGAGGTCAGATAGAGATAATCGAATCTTTGACAGAAGGAAATCAGGCGGCGATTATAAAGCGTTTTGAGGATAGCAGTATTGGGGTAATCTATAATACTTCAGATGAACTAAAGGATATCCAACTTGCCGATACAGAACTTGCAGCGATGTCTATTCGAGGATATCTGACTTTGAATGGAGAAGAGGTGTTGCTTGAAAATGTAACTTTATCAATGCCAGCAAAATCGATATGTATTTTAAAGTAATCCTAACAGTTCCTAAAGGGATGCTTGTATTTTTGCCAAAAGTATATTATAGTTAATATATCAATAGTTTGGAGGGAACGATGAAACTCTATATGATACGTCATGGGGAGACAGACTGGAACGTGATGCGGCGTTTTCAGGGAAGAACAGACATTCCTCTCAATGAAGAAGGCCGCAGACTTGCCCGCATTACATCGGAAGCGTTAAAAGACGTGCCGTTCACAAAGATATATACAAGTCCTTTAAAGAGAGCTTATGAGACAGCAATGCTTATAAAAGGTGATCGTCAGATTCCTGTTATAGAAGAACCGCGAATTATAGAAATAGGATTTGGGGAATATGAGGGGGTATGCGCGGGAAAGGAACATTATAATATTCCAGATCCTAAGTTTTTGGATTTCTTTGACAATCCCAAGTCGTATCAACCACCAAAAGGGGCGGAATCAATAGAGGAATTAAAACTGCGAACTGCTGATTTTTTGCAGGAAATTGTGCATAATAAGAGCATGGAAGATGATACAATATTAGTATCTACGCATGGAGCAGCCCTCAGAGGTCTTCTTTCTTATCTCAAACAGATAAATACAGAAGATTTTTGGAAAGGCGGAGTGCATAAAAATTGTGCGGTTACGGTTGTGGAAGCGATAGAGGGAAAGGCTGTTATCCTTGAAGAAGGAAAGACTTATTATAAGAATTAAAAGAGGTTTTTTGTCATAGATTGTATTAGCAGGAGTCTGACTCTTTTAATAGAAATAAGACCGTCTTTTGAAAATTTGTAGCAGCGGAGGTATCTGAACTGTTATGATATTCATAAAACAAAAAATAACGAAAGAAGGCATCAGTTTTGGAAAATGAATATAGCAAAGTAAAAGTAAACAATGAGATGGATTTCTGTTCTGTTACAGAACCAGATGTAAAGACAATGCTTGAAAAGGCATTTATGAAGGCACGGGTTTCATATTTTCTAAGATGGGAAAAGCCGGGAATTTTTTCAAGGATATTTGCTGGGGGCAAGACAAGAATTGTATTTTGTATTAATTCGGCGCAGCTTGACACAGCAGATGCAGTGCTCAAGAGCCTTGGTGACATTGAAGGTGATATCAAAATGCTACGGACAAAATCGAATAATATGATCGGTTTTTAAAACACATAGTCGGATCTAGAAGGAGGCAGAGATGCCTACCTCCTTCTAGGTCTTTTGTTATGATTTCTATTATAATAGTCTTCGTTGTATTCCTCATCGTCTTCGTAATATTCATCATTTTCATCAGAATTTTCGTCATCATAGGAAGCGTTGTCATAAACGGTTTCATCAAAATCTTCATCATTAAAATCTTCATCATCATAAACCTCTTTATCGCAATTATCATCATACTCCGCATTAAAAGAATTGTTATCACGATAGGTATCTTCGTCATCATAGTATTCATCATCATACACATCATAATCTTCGCTTGTGCCTTCTTTTTTGAAAAGCCCAATAACAGAGTAGGTGATTAGTGACAGGACACCTAGGATTGCAAGTGCAAGTGCAATAACAACAGGAGTGCCAAAAAGGTTTGTAACAGTTTCTATATAGGTTTCATCAGTGGAATCTTCTTCATCAGATTCCGGCTCTGATATAGGCTCTATTTGTGTTTCGACAGCGGGCGTTGTTTCTGCAGGAGCTTCGGTATCAGATACGCCAGTAGAAATGAGCGGGGTATCTGAAACAAACTGTGCTGATACATATCCATGAGAACCGGAATATTGTATTTGATACCAATTATCAGCAGTTTTTCCAGTTACAGTGAATTCTTGTCCATATTCGAGATGTCCGATTTTATTATGTTTGGTGGATGGACCGCTACGGACATTCAGAGTTTCTACAGCAACATAAAACGTACCCTGAAGGGGAGTAATCTTGATATCATTTTCGGCAGAAACGTTGTTTGAAGAATCAGGCTGCGGTTTAGCAGTATTATCCCCAGAGGGAGGTGCGGCACTAGAGGAATCTGTCTTGGATTCTTCTGAGGTAGCAGACTCGATAGGAGCGCTTTCTGAAGCGGCATTGCTTTGGGATTCCTCCGAGGAAGCGGATTCTACAGGGGAAACGGACTCAATAGGTGCACTTTCAACAGGAGTACTTTCAACAGGAATGTTTTCGGCAGGAGTACTTTCGATAGGCGCACTTGGCGTTTGGGCAGTTTCTTCTGCCGCAAAGACAGACTGTGTGGGAGCTGTCAAAAGGACAACAGTTGAAAAACAAAGGATAGCTTTTGCATATTTATTTTTTATGAGTTTATTTATTTTCATATTGGGCTCCTCCATAATAAAAGGGATTTTTTCAGAAATTTTATGATGAACGAAATATATAAAAATCTGAAAAGCACGATTCTATTCATAGTATATCATGCCCGCGGAAAAGATTATATATAAAAAAAATAAAAAATTCTTGACAAAATAGGTCATAGTTCATTATATTTATATAGAAAGAAGTAATACAATTTTTAAGTACTTTTTATTTTGAAAAGGTAATGCCAAAGAGGAGTATCCATTTAACCCCTTGACAGAGAGAGAAATTTCGGGATACCGAGCTGGAAAATTTCTCAAAGGAAGGAATGGAGAAGGTAGCTTTGAAACCGGAGGTCTGAAATGTAAACAGATATGTGGTACAGAGTAGGATTTCACGTTCCGCCTACGTTACAGGGCAGGATTCTTATGAGAATCTGATGAGAGAATGCATTTTGCATAAAACAAAGGTGGTACCGCGTTCATTCGCCCTTTGCTGTAAATCTGTACAGTAAGGGGCTTTTTTTTTCACAGAGCATCTCAAAAGTGAAATACGTGACAGATGCCTGGCATAAGAGAGTATGCTTTTATTTGTGTATATCATTTTATAAAGAGTTTTGAAAGGAAGGAAGGGCACTATGGGCAAAGAGTTGGCAAAGACTTATGACCCTCATGGGTTAGAAGACAGAATTTACCAAAAATGGCTTGACAAAAAATATTTTCACGCGGAAGTGGACAGAAGCAGAAAACCATTTACAATTGTGATTCCACCGCCCAATATTACAGGACAGCTTCATATGGGTCATGCTCTTGACAATACAATGCAGGATATTTTGATACGATTTAAACGGATGCAGGGATATAATGCACTCTGGCAGCCGGGTACGGATCATGCAAGTATTGCGACAGAAGTTAAGATTATAGAGAAGCTAAAAGAAGAGGGCATTGACAAGCACGATCTGGGACGAGAAAAGTTCCTAGAGCGTGCCTGGGATTGGAAAAAAGAATATGGCGGACGTATTATTGGCCAATTAAAGAAACTCGGTTCTTCTTGTGACTGGGACAGAGAACGTTTTACAATGGACGAGGGCTGCAACAAAGCAGTCACAGAAGTTTTTTGTAAAATGCATGAAAAGGGCTATATTTACAAAGGGGCAAGAATGATTAACTGGTGCCCAATATGCAATACCTCTATATCAGATGCAGAGGTGGAGTATGAAGAACAGGCAGGGCATTTGTGGCATATTCAATATCCCGTATTGAATGATGATGGAACGGAGTCGGGAGAATACCTGACATTTGCAACGACAAGACCAGAAACAATGCTTGGTGATACTGCGGTGGCCATTCATCCTGATGATGCACGGTATGCGCATCTCAAAGGCAGGAAAGTGATGCTTCCGCTGATGAATCGTGAAATACCTGTTGTAGAAGATACGTATGTAGATATGGAATTTGGTACAGGTGTGGTGAAAATAACGCCTGCGCATGACCCGAACGATTTTGAGGTTGGAAAAAGACATCATCTCCCAGTTGTCAATATTATGAACGATGATGCAACGATTAATGAAAATGGTGGAAAATATGCGGGAATGGACCGCTATGAGGCAAGAAAAGCGATTGTAGAAGAACTTGATGCGATGGGACTTCTTGTGAAAGTTGAAGCGTACAGCCACAATGTAGGAACCCATGATCGCTGCAAGACTACAATTGAGCCATTGGTAAAACAGCAGTGGTTTGTGAAGATGGAAGAGCTGATTAAACCAGCCGTAGAAGCAGTCAAAAATGGCGAGATTAAGCTGATTCCAGAAAGAATGGATAAGACGTATTATAACTGGACAGATAATATTAAGGACTGGTGTATTTCAAGACAGCTTTGGTGGGGACACAGGATTCCGGCATATTACTGTGATTCCTGTGGTGAAATTGTTGTGGCAAAGAAAATGCCGCAGAAGTGTCCGAATTGCGGCTGTGAGCATTTTGAGCAGGACCCGGATACACTTGACACATGGTTTTCGTCTGCTCTGTGGCCATTTTCAACACTTGGCTGGCCTGAAAATACAGAAGATTTATCATATTTTTATCCGACAGATGTACTTGTAACAGGATATGATATTATCTTTTTCTGGGTAATTCGTATGATTTTCTCAGGATATGCACATACAGACCAAAAGCCTTTTCATACGGTACTTTTTCATGGTTTGATACGGGATTCACAAGGGAGAAAGATGTCTAAATCCCTTGGAAACGGAATCGATCCGCTTGAGGTTATTGAACAATATGGGGCAGATGCGCTCAGAATGACGCTGGTGACAGGAAATGCGCCGGGAAATGATATGCGCTTCTATTATGAGAGAGTTGAAGCAAACAGAAACTTTGCCAATAAAATATGGAATGCTTCTCGTTTTATTCTGATGAATATGGAAGGAAAGCCCGTAACAGATGCGTCGTCATATCTTGAGCCAGTAGACCGCTGGATTATTTCAAAGCTCAACCGTCTTGTAAAAGAAGTGACTGAAAATATGGAGAATTTTGAGCTTGGTATTGCCGTTCAGAAGATATATGATTTTATATGGGATGAGTTCTGTGACTGGTATATAGAGATGGTGAAGCCAAGACTTTATAATTCCGATAATGCGCAGTCGCAAAATGCAGCGCTTTGGACATTGAAAACAGTGCTGTTAGATGCATTGAAGCTTCTGCATCCATACATGCCATTTATTACAGAAGAAATCTTTTGTACACTTCAGTCAGAGGAACCGTCTATTATGATATCCAAATGGCCTGTTTATGAAACAGGGCGCTGTTTTGCAAAAGAAGAGAAGGATATTGAACGGATCAAGGAAGCAGTTCGCGGAATTAGGAATGTAAGGACTGGAATGAATGTGGCGCCGTCAAAAAAAGCACATGTATTTGTTGTTTCTGAAAATGAAGATATTAGAAATACATTTGAGGAAGGAAAACTTTTCTTTGCTGCGCTTGCTTACGCTTCAGAGGTTACGATACAGGATAACAAGAATGGTATTGCAGAGGACGCGGTTTCAGTAGTAATTGCCAATACGAATATCTATATGCCGTTTGCAGAGCTTGTTGATATTGCACAAGAGATAGAACGACTTGAAAAAGAGGCAAAACGGCTCGATGGTGAGCTTGCACGTGTGAATAATATGCTTAATAATGAGAAGTTTATGTCCAAAGCACCTGAAGGAAAGATTGCGGAAGAGAAAGAAAAACTGACAAAATATGTACAAATGAAAGAACAGGTTGCAGAACGACTTGCACAATTAAGGTAAATGGTGTTACAATAGAAGACATAGAAGGGCAGGTTTGGCCTTTTCGGAGGTGAACGAATGGTTAACGTCAGATCTTATGTCAGAATAGCGGATGACAAAACAGCAGCATGGCTTTATTTATATGCGCCTGAAGATGGCACAAGCTATGAAAAATCAGAAGTTATAAGATATCTGCATTTAAGCGGAGTGCAGGCAGGTATCAATGAGTCGCATGTGGCGGCAATGTGTAAGAAAAAAATATACGAACGCGAGGTAAAGATCGCGTCAAGTGAAAAAGGAGAACCAGGAAGGGAAGGACACTTCGAGTTTTTCTTTAGTACAGAAAAACCAAAACCTGAGATTCGCAAAGATGGTAGTGTAGACTATAGAAGTATGAGCCTGGTACAGAATGTGGATGAGGGGCAGCTTTTGGCTGTTTATCATCCCGCAGTACAAGGAACAGCAGGAAGAGATGTTACAGGTGCGGTTGAAAAAGTTAATATGTATAAAGAGCTGAGACCTCTCACAGGCAAAGGTATTACCAATGAGAAAGACCCTAACCAATACTATGCTGCGAAGTCAGGCAAAGTGGAGTATGATGGCGACAGCAAACTATCTGTAGTAGAAGTCTATGAGATTCAGGGCGGCTGTGATTATGCCAACAATGCATTAATAGACTTTAACGGAGATGTCATTATTCATGGAAATGTAGAGGCGGGTGTCATAGTCAGAGCAGGAAAGAGCCTTACGGTTGATGGAGTGGTAGAGTCTGCAAATATTACGGCTGGAGGCGATGTCGCACTTAAGCGAGGGATGCAAGGAGGCGGAAAAGGCAGTATTGTTGCAGGCGGAGACGTATTTACAGAATTTCTTGAATACGCGACTGTCAAAGCCGGTGGAAGCATACAGTCCAATGTAATTCTTAATTCCAAGGTAAATGCTGGCGAACAGATTATGCTTACGGGCAAGAAAGGTCTAATAGCAGGCGGAAATGTACATGCTACGCTTGGCATTAACTGTCAGAATGCAGGAAACCAGTCAGAGATAAAGACAGGTATTCATGTTGGAGTATTGCCGGATATTATGGAAAAGCGCATGGCTGTGACAGAGGAATACAACAAGACCAATGCCGAGCTGGATGATGTTGTGGCAGGTATGGCAAAGATACTCAGAGTCAGACAGCAGACTGGCGAGCTGAGTGAGCAGCTTCAGGCGCATCTTGATGATCTCAAAAACAGAAAAAATGAAATTTATACAAAATGCGTTGAGTTAAAGCGCTCAGCAGACGAGATGGATGATGTTATGCTGAAGTCAAGGGAAGCCAAAATTAGGATAAGCGGAAATATTTATAAAGGAACAGTGATCAGCATTAATGATCATGAGATAGTGGTGAATCGTGATACCAGCTTTACGGAATATTCTGCACAAAACGGAATTATTGTAGGAACAGTAATCGTCGTTTAAACATATAGGTATACACTATTACATTCCCTATAAGGTTCGCAGCAAGCTGCGGACCTTTTTCGAACGCAAGGACACAGATTGATTCCGATAGAGTCTAAGAGGAAAGCAATGAAAGAAATAATTGCAAAAACGTATCATGAGGCAGAAGAATTTTTGTCAGAGATACCTAAATTTACCAAAAAGAATCCGTTTGAAGAGACAAAAGGATTTTATACATTCATACAAAACGGTGATAATGGCAGATATTGTGAAAAGAATCTAGGAAAGATTATACATATTGCAGGAACCAATGGAAAAGGGTCTGTCTGTGCCTTTTTACAAAGTATTTGTATAGAAAGCGGATACAGAACGGCAATGTTTACCTCTCCGCATTTGAGAACAACAAGAGAACGTTTTTGTATTGATGGTAAAATGATATCAGAGGAAGCATTTGTGGAAGCCTTTAACTGGCTTACTAAGAATATTGAAAGATATCAGTATCAAATGCCAGATTATTGTCCGACGTATTTTGAACGACTGTTTTTTATGGGGATTTATATCTTTGCAAGAGCAGGGGTGGCAGTGACAATTCTTGAGACAGGGCTTGGCGGCAGGCTGGATACCACAAATGTTATCAGAGAGCCTGTGCTGACAGTGATTACGCAGATTGGTCTGGATCATATGGAATATCTAGGAACCACCATAGAAGCAATTGCAGCGGAAAAGGCAGGTATTATTAAGCCCAAAATACCTGTCATATTCTCGGACAGAAAAAAGGCAGCTTCTGATGTGATTCGAAAAAAAGCAGTACAAAGCGGCTGTTTCTGTGAGGCTGTGTCGAAAAATGACTATAAAATAAATGAATTTCAGAAAAAATACATTGATTTTTCTGTTTCCAGTCTGTATTATGATTATGGTAGTTTTTTGACTGGCACCACAGCTGCTTATCAGGCAGAGAACGCGGCGGTTTCGATTCGTGCCTGTGAGATACTCAAAAAAGAGTGTAATTTTGATAAAATTACGGTACAATCTATAAAGGAAGGAATTTTAAACATGCGCTGGGCAGGACGCATGGAAGAAATTGTGCCAGGAGTATTTATTGATGGTGCCCACAACGAAGATGGGATAGCGGCATTTGTACAAAGTGTGCAAAATATGTACGATTTCGCAGGTATTGGAAAAAAAGAAAGCTGTATCCTTATTTTCTCAGTGGTAAAAGATAAACAATATGATAAAATGATAGAGATGCTTTGCAGTCTTCAAATGATAACGGATTTTGTGCTGACGCATATTCCTGGTGGAAGAGGAGCAGATTTAGTGGGGCTTCAGGAACTTTTTGTCAGGTTTACCAAAGATTCAGGACAAAGAATACATATATTTGAAGAGATAGAGGACGCAGTGGCTTTTGGATTATTGGCCAGGGGAGAAAACGGCGTGTCATATGTTGTTGGTTCGCTGTATTTGGCTGGATTAGTGGAGGAGATAATAGATGTCAACGGAGGTTATCATGATAGATTTTGAGGAAGAATTGAAGAAGTTTCACCCCAGTCTTGAAGTGGAAGAACTGCAGGACGCGATATATAATCAGGATGTGACAGATTTAGCAGATGTTTTGGTAAAGCTGGTAAAGGATGCGAAGGAAGAGTAGGGGAGCTTGATATGTTTTGCTTTAATTGTGGATGCAGTTTGTCAGAGAAAGATTTCTGTACTGGCTGCGGAGCCGATGTGGGAGTGTACAAGAAGATTATGTACACTGCCAACCGTTTTTATAATGATGCACTTGAGAAGGCAAATGTCAGAGATTTATCTGGCGCAGTAGTGAGTCTAAGGCAATGCCTGAAACTAAATAAATGCCATATAGAGGCGAGAAATCTGATGGGACTGATTTACTTTGAGCGCGGGGAAGTCGTAGCCGCCTTGAGTGAATGGGTTATGAGCAAAAATGTTAAGGGCGAGAAAAACATTGCAGATGATTATATCGATATGCTGCAAAATAATCCAGGAAGACTTGATGCCTATAATCAGACAATCAAAAAGTATAATATGGCTTTGAACTACTGTCACCAGGACAGTCTTGATCTTGCGGTGATACAGCTCAAAAAGGTAGTGTCCATGAATCCAAGGTTTGTACAAGCAAGACAGCTTCTGGCGCTGTTGTATATCAAAAACCAGGAGTGGGATAAGGCGAAGAAAGAATTGGATAAGGCACTTGCCATTGATGTTGACAATACAATGACACTGCGGTATCTAAGAGAGATTGAGTTGCAAATGCCGCATGATGAGGAACGGTCAAAGAAAAAGAAAGAAGCGATTGTATACAAAAGCGGCAATGATACCGTGATTCAGCCTGTGGGTAAAAGGGATATTGTGGGGTTACAGACACTGATAAATATTGTAATTGGCGTTGCGCTTGGGATCGGAATCGCATGGTATTTGGTGCTGCCTGCAAAAATACAGGAGGCACAGAATCAAGCGAATGCGAAGTATAAGGAGGTCAGTGAACTTTTAGATACCAAGACGGCGGAAGCAGATGAACTAATGGCGCAGATTGGAGAACTGACACAGGAAAAGAATAATCTTTCAGACAGTTTGGATAAGATGCAGGCTAATACAGTAGCAATAGAGGCCAACACAGATTTGATAGAAGCGGCGTTGATGCATATTAATGACACAGGCGACGAAATGAAAATAGCAGATACGCTTGAGAATATCAATGCAGATTATATGCAGACAGAAGCGACAGAAAGTTTCAAGAATCTGTATGCAGCGCTTAAGGAGAGTGTTAGCTCTGTTGTGGCAAGAAATTGTTATAATCTGGGGTATGAAGCCTTTCGAACGGAGAATTATGATGTTGCAATAGACAATCTTGCAAGAGCATACGAATATAATCCGTCGAATGGAGAAGCACTTTATAATTTGGGTAATTCTTATAATAAGAAGGGAGAGACCGACAAGGCGGTTGAGATTTATGAACAGGTGGTAGAGCTGTTCCCCCATACGGAGAAAGCACGAAAGTCGCAGAATTATATCAGAGAAATAAAAGGTGAATAAAATCCTATAAGATGTATGCTTAGAATCTCTATTATACCGGATTTTCTGCCAGGTTTACACAGATGGAATCAACGTATGCTCCATGCACGTTTATCAATTTGTGTACAATCTGACAAAAATCTTTTCACAATTTTAGGTACAAAGAGATGATAAGAATACGTATAAGATACGAAGGAGGGCATGTCAGATAAAGACATGTCTTTTTTATGCACATGGGCACCCATCGGCTTCTGCTAATGTATTTCCTCTGGGTGCCCGGCGCGGCGAGTAGGAATAAAAGGAGCAGAGAGTATGGAACAGAAAAATGAAGAATTTGCGATTATTGACAATTATCTGTGCATCAGGATGCCGAAGGAAGTGGACCACCATGGGGCAGCAGGCATCCGGGAATGTGCAGACAAGCTGATACTGAATGATGCGGTAAAAAATATCGTGTTTGATTTTGAAGATACGTCTTTTATGGATAGTTCGGGGCTTGGTATTATTATAGGAAGATACAGAAAAATATCATGTTTTGGAGGAAAGGTCTATGCGATCAACACAAGTGAGCGTATTACCAGGCTGCTGCGTTCGTCAGGAATGTCCTCCATTATAGAAATACTGGCATAGTTGCAAAATTATAAGGTAGTGTCAAGTAATCTATGAAAAAACTGAGTCTAAAAAATAGGCTTATAGA
>CAJUKA010000085.1 GCA_910586585.1 uncultured Lachnospiraceae bacterium | reverse complement strand
AAAGCACGCATTTTGGCGCTTGCTCCGACGCCATGCAGCAAGTGCATGGCGCGGGTGTGAAAAGTAACAACAGATTCTAAACAAAAAATAAAAATAAGAAAAAAATAAAAAAGGTAGTTGACAACAGGTCAGTTTCGGTATATTCTGTAGCAAGTAAATACTTTGAGATTCAAAATATTTGAGAATCAAAGTATTTGAATCGCAAAAAAGCATTATGAATCGAAAGGATGGAAAAAATCATGTTTGAAAGAGTGAAGGAAATTATTGAGGAGCAGTTAAATCTTGAGGGTGTGGAGATTACAGAGGAGACACGGTTCAAAGAGGATTTAGAGGCCGATTCACTTGATTTATTTGAGCTTGTAATGGCATTTGAGGAAGAGTATGGCGTTGAGATTCCTTCTGAGGATTTAGAGCAAATCACAACCGTTGGTTCTGTTATCAAGTATATGCAGGACAAAGGTGTGAATGAGTAGGAACTGTTCAGAAATAACAGATTGAAACAGGAGCTTGTATGAAAACAAGAATTACAGAAATCATAGAGATTGAGCATCCAATTTTGCAGGGCGGTATGGCATGGGTTGCCGAGCATAATCTTGCGGCAGCCGTGTCAGAAGCTGGCGGCTTGGGAATTATTGGTGCAGGCGGTGCACCGGCAGAGGCTGTCAGAGAGCAGATTCAAAAAGTGAAAGCAGTGACCAATAATCCCTTTGGCGTAAATATTATGCTGATGAATCCGGAGGCAGACGCAATTGCGCAGGTGATTGTAGACGAAGGGGTTAAGGTAGTGACAACTGGGGCTGGAAATCCGTCAAAATATATGGAAATGTGGAAGGCAGCAGGAGTCAAAGTGATTCCTGTTGTAGCAAGTGTTGCGATGGCAAAACTGATGGAGAGAGGCAAGGCGGACGCAGTAATCGCGGAGGGAATGGAAAGCGGCGGACATATTGGTTCGCTCACAACAATGGCGCTTGTTCCACAGGTAGCAGATGCTGTAAATATACCAGTTATCGCGGCTGGAGGTATCGCAGACGGGAGAGGATTTGCCGCAGCGTTTATGCTTGGCGCAGAGGGAGTACAGATTGGCACGCGTTTTGTGGCGGCCAAAGAGTCCATTGTGCATGAAAATTACAAAGCAATGCTGATAAAGTCAAAAGATATTGACTCTACCGTTACAGGAATGACACACGGACATCCGATACGTACCCTTCGCAACAAAATGACAAAGGAATATCTTCGTCTTGAAAAAGAAGGGACAGATTTTATGGAGCTTGAGAAGCTCACGCTGGGAGGACTTAGAAAAGCGGTAATGGAAGGCGATGTGGTGAATGGTTCAGTGATGGCGGGACAGATTGCCGGGCTTGTTAGAAAAGAACAGCCATGCAAGGAAATCATCGACGAAATTATAGAACAGGGGACAATGCTTCTCAACAAGAAATTTGACTGATAAGTGATTGCAAAAAGAGAAATTTGCAGATGCAGCGCCAATGTTTTGCGCTGGAAGCATCAAAAAAGAGATACAGACTCGCAGACTCTGAAAGGAGCATGGTTATAAAAATGAGTAAAATAGCATTTATTTTCCCAGGACAGGGTTCTCAGTACGTGGGCATGGGAAAGGACTTTTATGATACATATGAGGAAGCAAAGAATGTCTACCAGATTGCAGGTGAGGTATCAGGGCTTGATATGGAAGCGCTTTGCTTTACAGAGAATGAGAAAATTCATATTACAGAATACACACAGATTGCAATGCTTGCTACAGAGGTGGCAATTTTGAAAGTGCTCGAATCAAAAGGAGTTCAGGCAGACATTACAGCAGGTCTAAGCCTTGGCGAGTATGGTGCATTGGCGGCGGCAGATGTTATGGATTTAAAGGATTTATTTTATATTATAAGGAAGCGCGGGATTTTTATGCAGGAGGCATACCCCATAGGCGGAGCCATGACAGCAGTGCTGGGGCTTGACAGTGACAAGATTGAACAAATCTGTCAGCAGACAGAAGGAATTGTCACAATCGCAAATTATAATTGTCCAGGGCAGATTGTTATAACAGGTGAGGAAACAGCAGTTTTGGCAGCCGCACAAGCGCTTTCAGAAGCTGGGGCAAAGCGGTGTGTTCCGCTGAAGGTAAGCGGACCATTTCATTCAGAATTATTAAAAGGCGCAGGAGAAAAGCTTGAGAAAGAGTTGGAGGGGATTACGCTTAGAAATCCTTCGATTCCATATATCAGCAATGTAGGCGCCTGTGAAGTGACAGAGGCGGCGCCGATTAAAACACTTTTGAAAAATCAGGTGTCAAATTCTGTATGTTGGCAGCAGACAATAGAGAAAATGATTGCAGAGGGTGTCGATACATTCATAGAGATTGGGCCAGGAAAAACACTGAGCGGATTTATGAAAAAAATCAATAAAGATGTCAAATGCATGAATATAGATAAGTTGGCAGACTTAGACAAGGTATTGGAAACAATATCAGCATAAGGCTGACGATTTTGGTTGGGGGGAATAGGATGTTAACGGGAAAAGTTGCTCTTGTAACAGGAGCTGGAAGAGGTATAGGCAGAGAAATTGCACAGACACTGGCAAAGAACGGGGCGGTAGTCATTGTAAATTATAATGGGTCTAAGGCAGATGCAGAAAATGTTGTCGCAGAGATTGAAAAAAACGGCGGGAGCGCGGAGGCAATGCAGTGTAACGTATCTGATTTTGCTGCAAGTGAAGCGTTTGTCAAAGAGATTCTAGAAAAATACAAAAAGATAGACATTCTCGTAAACAATGCAGGTGTCACCAGAGATAATTTGATTATGCGGATGTCAGAGCAGGATTATGACGCGGTTCTTGATACGAATTTAAAGGGTGCTTTTAATATGATCCGGCATCTTTCCCGCAGCTTTATCAAACAGAAAAGTGGAAAGATTATTAATATTTCTTCGGTAAGCGGTATTCTTGGAAATGCAGGACAATCCAATTATTCTGCGTCTAAAGCAGGTCTTATTGGGCTTACCAAGAGTGTAGCAAGAGAATTTTCAAGCCGTGGAATTAATGTCAATGCAGTTGCGCCTGGGTTTATTGATACAGATATGACAAAGGCGATGACCGATGATGCGAAAAAGGAACTTAGCAGTATGATTCCTTTGGGAAGAATGGGGAAAACAAAAGATATCGCAGACCTTGTTTTGTTTTTGGCAGGCAGTTCCTCGGACTACATTACTGGACAGGTCATCTGCGTAGACGGAGGAATGTCGATGTAAAAAAATTGAGCGCCAGCGCGCTCAATCTGCAAAAAACTTCGTTTTTTGTTTCAATGGTTACTGTATTCGCAATTTTCTATAAAGTAAAAAAATTGAGCGCCAGCGCGCTCAATCTGCAAAAAACTTCGTTTTTTGTTTCAATGGTTACTGTATTCGCAATTTTCTATAAAGTAAAAAAATTGAGCGCCGGCGCGCTCAATCTGCAAAAAGCTGCGCTTTTTGGGAAAGGAATGGGGAATAGATGAAAAAGAGAGTGGTAGTAACGGGAATGGGTGCAATAACCCCTATCGGTAATAATACAGCGTCTTTTTGGGACAGTGTGAAGCAAGGGAAAATTGGTTTTGGTCCGATTTCGTACTTTGACACAACAGATTATAAATGTAAGCTGGCAGCAGAAGTCAAGGACTTTAATGCTGCTGATTTTATAGATAAAAAGGCAGCACGCAGAATGGAGCGGTTTTGTCAGTTTGCGGTTGCGGCGGCAAAAGAAGCAATGGAGGACGCTGGAATTGATATGTCCAAAGAAGATCCCTACAGAGCAGGCTGCGCAGTAGGAAGCGGAGTCGGGAGCCTTCAGGTGATGGAAAAAGAGCATACAAAACTTGAAGAAAAAGGCCCTTCTAAAGTAGCGCCGCTTTTGGTTCCTTTGATGATATCGAATATGGCAGCAGGAAATGTAAGCATTGCATTTCAGCTAAAGGGAAAGAGCATCAATGTAGTGACGGCATGTGCAACAGGTACAAACTCCATTGGCGAGGCATTCCGAACCATTCAGTATGGAGATGCGGATATTATGGTTGCAGGCGGAACAGAAAGCTCTATTACACCAATTGGCATTGCAGGATTCTCTGCACTCACAGCACTGTCAACCTGTGAGGACCCAACACGCTGTTCGATACCATTTGACAAGGACAGAAGCGGTTTTGTCATGGGAGAAGGCGCAGGAATTGTTGTGCTTGAGGAGTTAGAGCATGCCAGGGCGCGCGGTGCTAAAATCTATGCGGAAGTAGTAGGCTATGGGTGTTCATCTGATGCATATCATATCACTTCACCGGCAGAAGACGGAGAAGGTGCGGCGACAGCAATGAAAAATGCAGTAAAGGACGCAGGCGCACAGTTAGAAGATATTACTTATATTAATGCACATGGAACTGCGACACATCACAATGACCTTTTTGAGACAAGGGCAATCAAACTTGCGTTTGGAGAACATGCCAAAAATATCAAAATCAATTCAACAAAATCAATGATTGGACATTTGCTGGGTGCAGCCGGAGCAGTAGAGTTTGTTGCCTGCGTAAAAGAACTTGAGGAAGGATATATCCATCAGACCGTTGGATTGACAGAGAGTGAGGAAGAGATGGATTTGAACTACTGCAAAGAGAGCAGTAAGGAAGACATTTGTTATGCACTTAGCAATTCATTGGGATTTGGCGGACACAACACCAGTATTTTGATAAAAAAATACATGGAATCATAAAATAATACGCAGCAGGGAAGGAAAAACATGTCAGTTTATACAGCAAAAGAAATTATGGAAATTATTCCTCACAGGCACCCGTTTCTGTTGATTGATACGATTGAAGAGCTTGAGGAAGGCGTCAGGGCATTAGGAAAAAAATGCGTGAGTTTTAATGAACCATATTTTGCAGGGCACTTTCCAGGCAATCCAGTAATGCCAGGCGTATTGATTATAGAAGCGTTGGCGCAGGTCGGTGCCGTTGCAATTTTGGGGCTTCCAGAGTGGAAGGGAAAAACAGCTTATTTTGTAGGGATTGACAAAGCACGTTTCAAACAGAAGGTACTTCCTGGGGACGTGCTGATGCTAGAAACAAAGATTATAAAAGTAAAAGGACCTATCGGTGTAGGGGAAGCTGTCGCAACTGTGAATGGAAAAATGGTCTGCAAAGCAGAATTGACGTTTGCAATCGGATAATTGTTTTAGCTCAAAATAACAGAAACATATTCAAAAAAATTGTCAATAGCAAATCAAAAACAGGGGTTTAGTAAAATGGACAAATCACAACAAATCAAGACAAAAAGAAGATTTCCTATGAACCTGTACAATAAGCTTGAAGAAAAGCTCAAAAATAAATCAGAGGATACACAGGAAACCGTAGAAGAAATAAAGACCGCAGAGACAAAGACAGAGGAAGTAAATCTGATAAAATGTCCAAAGTGCGGCAAAATGGTGGACCGCACACGCGTCGTAAAGAAAAAATATGTATGTTATGAATGTGGCGGATATTTCAGAATAAAAACAAACAATCGTATACGTATGGTGGCAGATCCCAAAAGCTTTGAGCCATGGTTTGAAGATATGGAAGTTAGCAATCCGCTTGAGTATGAGGGATATGAAGAGAAATTGGCGGCAGCACGGGAAAAGACGGGATTGAAAGAAGCAGTGACTGTGGGACGCTGCAAGGTCTACGGGAATGATATTGTTCTTGGGGTTTGTGATTCCCGCTTTATGATGGCAAGCATGGGCCACGTTGTAGGAGAAAAAATTACAAAGGCAATTGAACGCGCTACAGAGCTTAGACTTCCTGTATTTATGTTTTGCTGTTCAGGCGGTGCCAGAATGCAGGAAGGAATTGTGTCACTGATGCAGATGGCAAAGACATCCTCGGCTATCAAGAAACATGGTGATGAAGGATTGCTGTACTGCTCTATTCTCACAGACCCAACAACAGGTGGTGTGACAGCAAGTTTTGCAATGCTTGGAGATGTGATTATGGCTGAACCAGGGGCATTGATTGGATTTGCAGGCCCTAGAGTGATTAAGCAGACAATTGGACAGGAACTGCCAGAAGGATTTCAAACATCAGAGTTTTTGGTAGAGCATGGTTTTGTAGATGGAATTGTTCTTCGGGAAAACTTGAAAAAAACAATTCATTTTCTCATAAAATCACATCGTGGAACAGGCAAAAAAACCTATGCGGACTTTTGCGATGAATCAAATTTTCACTTTGAGCTGAGTGAGGATTTAAAGGAGCAGTCATGGTATTCCAAACCGCGCAGTGCATGGGAGAAAGTGAAAGCAGTCCGCCAGGTAGAGCGGCCTTCCGCTACTGATTATATGGAACATATTTTTGATATTTTCGTTGAAGCACATGGAGACAGAGGTTTTTCGGATGACAAAGCGCTTATTGGCGGCATCGGTTTTATTGGCGGTCAGCCAATGACAGTAATTGCTGATTTGAAGGGAAAAGATATAAAAGAGTGTCAGGAGAGAAACTTTGGAATGCCATTGCCGGAAGGATATAGAAAGGCGCTTCGTCTGATGAAGCAGGCAGAAAAGTTTAATCGTCCGATTATCAGTTTTGTCAATACATCTGGTGCGTTTTGCGGGATTGAAGCAGAGGAACGCGGACAGGGAGAGGCAATTGCCAGAAATCTGCTGGAAATGTCAGGGCTTAAGGTTCCGGTGCTTTGCATTTTGATTGGAGAAGGCGGCAGTGGCGGCGCGCTTGCAACCGCAGTGGGAAATGAAGTTTGGATGATGGAAAACGCAACCTATTCTATCTTATCACCAGAAGGTTTTGCTTCTATTTTATGGAAGGATTCCAATAGAGCGCAGGAAGCAAGCGAAGTTATGAACATCACTGCACAGGATTTGAAGCGTCTTGGTGTCATTGAGCGGATTATTCCGGAATTTGGTGGTGCCGACAAAAAGACAACAGAGGCAATTGCAGGCTATATGAAAGAACATATCAAAGAGTTTTTGGAAAAGTATAATGGTAAGTCTGGTGAGCAGATTGCGGCAGAACGATATGAGCGATTCAGAAAATTCTGATTGCAGAGCAAACACATATAAAGAGGATTAAAATAATTATGAGTGAATTGAGGATAGGGGATCTTTGCGCGCGCATTCCAGTAATACAAGGCGGAATGGGAGTCGGAGTGAGTCTGTCAGGTTTGGCAGGAGCATGTGCTGCGGCAGGAGGAGTAGGTGTGATATCAACTGCGCAGATTGGTTTCCGGGACCCTGATTTTGACAAAAACCCGATAGCATGTAATTTAAAGGCAATTGGTGATGAAATAGCAAAAGCACGCAAGAAGGCAAATGGCGGAATCATTGGTGTGAATATTATGGTGGCAACCAAAAGATATGAGGACTATGTAAAAGCGGCTGTGGCAGCCGGTGTTGATTTGATAATATCTGGTGCAGGGCTGCCAATGACGCTTCCTGAAGTAGCAGGAAAATCCAAAATCGCACCGATTGTTTCAAGTAGAAAATCCTTGGGTGTTATAGCAAAGTATTGGAAAAAAAAGTTTGATAGGAAACCGGATTTGGTTGTTATAGAAGGGCCTTTGGCAGGAGGACATTTAGGGTTTACAGCAGAAGAAATTGAAGCGTATACTGTGACAAAACAAAAGGACTATGATGATGAAGTAAAAGCTATTATCGATTTGGCTGATGAGCTGCAAGTACCTGTGGTAGTGGCAGGCGGCGTTTATGAGCGCAAGGATATGGAACATTATTTGGCATTGGGCGCAAAAGGGGTGCAGATTGCCACACGTTTTGTCACAACACCGGAGTGCGATGCTTCCGATGCCTACAAACAGGCATATATTGATGCGAAAAAGGAAGATATTGTTCTCGTTAAAAGCCCAGTGGGAATGCCAGGGCGTGCGATACACAATGCTTTTCTGGATAAGGTAAAAGCCGGAGAACGTTTTATGAGAGGATGCAGACAGTGCATTAGCACCTGCAAACCAGACACAATCCCTTACTGTATTACAGAGGCGCTTATTAACGCTGTCAAAGGGAATCTGAATGAAGGACTTATTTTTTGCGGAAGTAACGCCTACAGAGCTGATAAAATGGAGACAGTATCGGATATAATGGAGGAATTTTCATAATGACGATTAGAGTAACCGGCACAGGGAGCGCGCTGCCAGAAAAAATAGTGACAAATTTTGAGCTGCAAAAACTGGTGGAAACTTCTGATGAATGGATTCGTGAACGGACAGGTATTGCAGAACGCAGAATTTCCACAGGAGAAACAGTGTCCTCTTTGTCAGCAGAGGCATGTATAAAAGCATTGGAAATGGCAGGCAGGCAGCCCGAAGAAGTAGATTTGATATTGGTGGCAACTTGCTCGCCAGAGCTTCTTCTGCCATGCTGTGCATGTCAGGTGCAGGACAGAATAGGGGCTGTGAAGGCAGTGGCATTTGATGTAAATGCTGCTTGTTCGGGATTTCTGTTTGCGTTAAATACAGCATATGCATATTTACAGACAGGAATTTATCAAAATGCACTGATTGTAGGAAGTGAGGTGCTATCAAAGCTTGTCGATTGGACAGATAGAGGAACGTGTGTTCTTTTTGGAGATGGCGCAGGAGCAGCATTTGTTGAGGCATCCGTGGATGATATTGTATGTGAAAATGGGCGTCGGGCAGGCATGGAGTGTATGGTGCAAGGTTCAGATGGTGCTAAAGGGATGGTACTTTCCTGTGAAGAGCGGCCTGTAAAAAATGCATTTATTTCTGAGGATATCATGCAAAATCCCTATATTCAGATGGACGGGCAGGAAGTCTATAAATTTGCGACAAGGCAAGTTCCAGCCTGTATACACGATGCACTAGCCAAGGCAAATCTCACAGTGGAGGATGTTGATTTGTTTATATTGCACCAGGCAAATGTGCGTATTATAGAGTCTGTTGCAAAAAGGTTAAAGGCAGATATTTCTAAATTTCCAATGAATCTTGATAAAATCGGAAATATGTCGTCTGCTACAGTACCTGTGCTTCTTGACGAATTAAATCGTAGTGGTAAAATAAAAAAGGGAGACAGACTTGTGCTCTCAGGATTTGGCGCAGGATTGACCTACGGGGCAAGTATACTTGTCTGGGGAGTATAGTTAAAAGTAAGGATTTGGTGACATGGGAAAGAGCACAAACAGGACATTGAATGAATTGTTGGTGAAGCTTTTTAATAATGTGATGGATACAGAAGAACGAGCAGTTATCACAAAGGAATTCGAAGACATCACAAACAATGATATGCATATAATAGAAGCGATTGGAATAGAAGAGCCGCGTAGAATGTCAGACATTGCAAAGCGCCTGGATGTTACCATGGGTACACTTACCACCAATATGAACAGTCTTGAGGATAAGGGGTACATAGTACGGGAGCGCAGCAAAACGGATAAACGTGTCGTTTTGGTAGTGCTGACACCAAAGGGGAAAAAGGCATTTTATCATCATCGTGATTTTCATAAAAATATGATAAAAGCGATTGTGAAGGATTTGGATGAAGATGAAATGAAAGTAATGATTAAGTGCCTTTTGAATTTGAATGAATTTTTTGGAAAGTATGAGAAAGAATAGTTCTATATATTCTATTATCAAATAAAAAAACCAGTTAGACCATGTACCAAGCGGCTTGAAAACTGTTTGGTATATGGCTTTTGTTTTGTTTCAGACAGAAAAAGGCTGAACTGTACGATTGCTCTGATAATCAGACAAAAAATACTGGAAACAATAGGCATTCTATGGTAAAATAGGAATGCCTATTATTTCCAATATTTATAGATTATTTGGAATTAGGGTGGTGGAACTGATGCAAGACAGCGAAGGCACGGACAACAGCACAGAGGAAATGCTGGGTGAAAAGCCAGAATTTTCTCTGCCAACCTGCAGTTGGAAGTGCAGAAGCGGAACTGATGCAAGACAGCGAAGGCACGGACAACAGCACAGAGGAAATGCTGGGTGAAAAGCCAGAATTTTCTCTGCCAACCTGCAGTTGGAAGTGCAGAAGCGGAACTGATAATGGAGGTATGAGTGTGGGAGCATTTTCAGTGGAAGAACTAGAAAGTATGATTGTAGTGGAAATGGGTGCTTATAAGACTGCAAAGGGAGGCAGGAAACTTATCACGTGGGATTTAGGTTCGTGTATTGGCATTGCCCTGCGGGACCCGGTTTCCGGTGTGGGAGGACTTTTACATATCATGCTGCCTCACCATACTTGTGTAAGTAAGACAGAACCATTTACAGCAGCAAAATATGCCAATACCGGACTCGATGAGATGGTACAAGCGATTGTCCATCAAGGGGGCAGAAGAGAACATTTAGTTGCAAAGATTGCAGGCGGTGCACATATGCTAAAATCAGTTCAGATTCCAGAAAGCAGTGATATTTCATCAAGAAATTTAGAAGCAGTTGAGAAAAAACTTGGAGAGATGAACATACCCGTACTTGCCTCAGAAGTAGGCGGACATCATGCCAGAACAGTAGTTTTTGAGCCAGGAAGCGGTGCATTTCGAATTGTTACACGAGGAAAAGAAGTGAAAGTTTTATAAACATATTATAATAGATTGAATGTATTTCACAAGATTAGATGCTGGAGAAATTCCGAGAATACATTTGATACAAAAAGGGGGGGATGTAGATGGAAGAGAACAAAAAAGAACTGAATGAAATGGAGCTTTTGGAGCGCAATATTATCAAAAGTTATAACGAACTTTTAAAAACACTGCTGGAAGAAGGCGATATGGATACACTAGAGCAGGTTATTACAGATGATGAATATCGCTATCAACTGATGGAAATGCATACCAAAAAACTACGGATCGGACATGAAATATAATTGAAATATATAAAAGAGACTGAAAAATTAATTTTTACAGTCTCTTTTTTTGTGGGTGCGTTTGGCGGCGCAGGGTTCTTATAGGGTAATCATAGAATTAAAAAGCTTTAGAAAGTTTTTTGACAGTTTTTTGATAGTTTTTAGAAATGGTAAATTTGCCAAAATCCGTTTAGTATAGATGTAAGCGAAGCAAAACGTTAAAACATATAGAGAGGAGGGAGATGCTAATGATGATTTCATATTCTGAATTGATTCAGACTGGAATATTCATTGTTTCTCTAATTGGGTTGTGCTACACAGTTTTTAAGGGGAAACAAAAATAAAAATGGGCCTGTCGCACTAAGCCAAATGCATACAATATTGTCTAGTACCATGTTGCAATTTATACTATATCTTGTATCATTAAAGCTTATTGCGACAGCCCCTGATATTGTAAAATGTCTTAAACTATCTGGGTAAAGCTTGCCAAAACCTGTCTTTTTGGTAGATATAGAACTTGTCAAAACTTGACATTTTCAGAGTATAGAACCTGACCAAACCTGAACCTTTACCCCTAAATATCCCTAAAGAAGATGCTTTATAGCCCTGCTGTTCTCTGCAAAACTTAGTTTTTCCGGGCATTATGCGCCTGCTGCCAGTGTTGGAAAATGTTGGAGATTTTCGGTGTAAATCGTGCGAAAAGCGTCCCAAAAAAGAGAATGGTTATTGTAACGGCACTATGAGCAGGGAAAGGATAGGCACAGTATGAGATTGAACGGTAAAAGAGTTGTGGAAGTCATGGAGGAAAAGAGCCTAACAGAAGAAACGGTATGCAGCAGGACGGGCTTTATCAGAAGTCTTTCCAGTGGATTGTAAAAGAGGGCTTTGCATCCGAGGACGCAGCGGAATGGATAGCGCATGCAGCCGGCTTGACAGTGGGGGAAATTCAGCTTGAAATGGCGCAAGGGTAGAAATATAAGGGGAGGGGGATAAAGGGTGAAAAGAGGCTTTAAAACTTAATATAGGCATTGTCGGAAAAAGAAATATGTGCTATACTCCATTCATGGGAAACCATAGAGCCAAAGGCGGCTTTACCCCTCTTGTTTTTTGCGGAAGGTTCAAGTAGCCCTTCAGACGAAAGAAAGGAGGGCGATGCAATGTATGTTACATATCAGGATTTAATCCAGATTGGTATACTCGTTGTCGCCCTTGCGAATTTGATATATCAGATTTACAAGGGAGAAAAGAAATAGCCGCCACTACTACCAATAGTGACGGCTTGCCTCATAAGAGGTTTTAGCTTAGTTGTTTAAGGGGTAGAGCCGCCTCTATGGCTTTCCCTTTTTCTATGTTTAATATAGCACATTTGGCAGCAGGATTCAAGAGACAAACACATGTTTTCCGTAATGCGATTGCAAAAGCTGTCTGCTGCCCTCACATTCTCTTATCAGGCGTTCACCTGAAATATCCGTTACCAAAACACAGAGCCGCTATTGTACGCAATCTGTACTTTTCGGTACGGGTTGAAATTGTAACCATGTTTCAGACACAACTTATAATCTCTCTTGAATTTGGCGCGGGGCAGCAGGGCAAGGTTTATTGTCTGCCGGACATGGGTATTTGCAGATAATCAATTAAGGCAGTTTCCAAAAGCCGGGAATAGTTTACCTTTTGTTCTTCTGCAATCCTTTTCAGCCATACCGGGAGAGTGATGTTTGTTTTGATGCGCTCATTATCCTTTTTCATGCGGAATAAGTCAGGGTGGACTGTAACGGGCATTAGCGGTGGGATTCTCTGTGGTAGGTTAGATTTTCAATCTGCTCCAATCATCACAGGGGAAGCTACATTTCCCCCGCGCTGGCTTTGCCAGCTACCCCTTTGTGGACTTGCCACCCGAAAATCTTTCAGAAAGCCTATTCCATTTAACAAGTTAAAGCTGTATAATAATAGTGCCAGCGATAAATCGAGATTGATATGACGAAAGGATATATTATGATTGATAATAAACAGGTCAAAGAAATTCTGTTTGGATTAGGAGCAGATTTATGTGGAATAGCGAGTATAGATAGATTTAATGACGCTCCTAAAGGGTATCATCCTACTGATGTTTTACCAACTTGCAAATCGGTTATTTCTTTTGGATGTAGATTTCCGATAGGAACTCTAAGTTGTAATTCTCATGTACCTTATACAAGGGTGAGAAATTCTATTACGCCCAAAATGGATGCAATTGCTCTTGATTTTTGTATTGAAATGGAAAAATATCAAATCGCTTGTGTACCAATTCCAACAAATGAAAGCCAATGGGACGAAAACACTAAGAGATGGCGTTCTATTATTTCTCAAAAGCATGCGGCACAGGCAGCGGGATTAGGTACGATAGGGAGACATTCTATGCTTATTACACCAGAATTTGGAAGTATGGTTTGGTTGGGAGCAGTTTTGTGTGAACAAGAATTAGAATGTGACAAGTTAAAAGACAATATTTGTAATAACTGTAATGCCTGCGTAAACATATGTCCAGTAAATGCATTAGAACATTTAGAGTTAGAGCAACAGGCATGTTGGGATTATGCCTTTGGTGATGATAAAACAACACAAAGCTGGGTGATAAGTTGCCACAAATGTAGAGATATTTGCCCTTATAATTTAGGAACAGAAAATTCGTTTATAAAGAAGTAGACCAATTTCGGTTTGTCGAACTGAGAACCCATCAAAAAACTAAATAATCCGCCATCTACCAGCGACACAACCAAGCAGGAAACTGAAAAAGTTATCCTGCTTTTTTCATGCCCGGAATCCGGGAGAAAGGAGGGAGATGCAATGTATGTTACATATCAGGATTTAATCCAGATTGGTATACTCGTTGTTGCCCTTGCGAATTTGATTTATCAGATTTACAAGGGGAAAAAGAAATAGCCGCCACTACTGCAATAGGTTCTTACTCATAATTGGGTAACTCCGCTATTTTCGTTTTGCTTTACTAAGCCAATTTAGTGGCTTATAGCAAATCCAGAAAATGCTCGAATACCCAAAGTACAGAAAGAACCCTGCAATAGTGAAATATAGAATTTATATAAGTTCATATAAGTCTATATATCTTGATAAAACCGCATTGTATAAGGCTTTTGATTTAGCAGGATTCTATATATCTCTATATAAGTTTATATATTTTCATGGCAAATTGGTGTAAAAATGGTGTAGAAACAAAGGAGCCTGGTGTAGAATAAAATTACCCATAATTAAATTGTCGGACAAATACATAAGTCCATTATCAGTTATAAAAATGTAATTGATAGTGGGCTTATTTTGATGCCTGAATTTATTCAGTCCAATATCTCAAACACAATACCATCTATTTTTATTCCACAAACCCCCCAACATAAAAACCACATTTCATTGCCACCAAAACCAATTCAATAACAAAAAATTTATACAAGAAAAGGAGACAAAAAATGAAAACAATCAGAAACATGAAAGATCTTGAAAAAGCATTACAGCCAGTAATGATAGGAATGGTAGACGAACTATCAGAACGAGTATATCAAACATTGAATTATTTTCTAAAAGAGTACTATAACAGTTATGATCCGAAATCCTATAGCCGCCAATATGACTTCCTGCGTTCAGCGGTGAAAGTTGAACCTAAAATAAAAGGAAGTAAGGTTACAGCATCTGTATTTATTGATACAGATTACATGGATAACTATTATAACGCAACAGGATATCAGGTTGCATCATGGGCAAACCAGGGATTACATGGAGCTTGCCAGGGACGAGTACATAGAACTGGCTGACGGGCTTATCCACTGTAAGAAATGCCGTGGCAGCCGCCAGACTGTCGTGCCAAGGTTCGGAGGCTCCGGCTATTTCATGCCCCGCTGCCTCTGCCCCTGCCCCTGCCAGCAAGAAAAGTCAGGATTAGGATTCATTTTTTTATGCAGTCAGCAAATGAAAAATCTTTATAATCTGGTGAGATTCTCCAATACCTTGACCAATCCAAAGCCATCGGACTAATAAATTTTGATTTAGGGTCATCGGTTTTGATAAAATCCCAAAACGGAATAAAGTAGTCATTATATACCGGGTGATGGTTATTGAAACTTTTACCGAAAGAAATTCCTAACGCTTTACGTGCAGGCTCACCTCTTACAGCCTCTACTAAGGGAGTGCCAAAATATATTGATTTGTTGGAATCCATTAATGCGAATCCAGAAGAAACGCAACCACGCAAAGGAATCCTCACAATAATTGACTGGCAAAAAAAGTCCATACAAGTCTGTAAGAACTTGTCCCTCTTTCCAGTCATCACTCATTCGTATAGGAACAGCCTTGCTAATATCAGGCGTATAAACTATATCAAGCAATTTGTTATATAATTCTAAAATTGTTTGATTACCGTGAGTGGTGACATAATTAGAGAATCCTAATATATCAAATAAAGCAATAGAATAAAATTGTTCTTGTTTGCCGGCTTCCTTGAGACGTTTTTCCATCTCTATTTGAGAAATACGCTTAACGGCTGAATTATCCATATTTTTTCTCCTACAGTATCTATTGGTTAATAAATTATTATTTTATACTACTGGACAGTTAATATCAACCAGTTGCAGGAAAATTAAAAATTTTCGATATATCATATGTGAATTGTTTGGCCAGAAAGTAATGGATACACTGCACAAATAGCCATGTGCTTGTAAAATCAGGCAGTTTATGGTAGTATGGAGATACGAAAACAGAGGGGAAAGCAGGTGGGAAGATTGACAGTGACGGAACAGATAGACCAGAAACATCAGGAAGATTTACAGAGGTTAAGAGGCTTTCGCCTGCTTGATGATGATTTCCTCACAAAGTGTTTTGAGGGAGATACGGCAAGCATAGAACTGGTATTGCAGATTGTACTGGAAAAGCCGGATTTAAAAGTACTGGACGTCCGCACCCAGGTATTTGTGGAGAACCTGCTGAACCGTTCGGTGAGGCTGGATATCCTGGCTACGGACAGCACAGGGGCAAAACTGAATGTGGAAGTACAGCGCTCCGACAAAGGAGCCGGGAGAAAAAGGGCAAGGTACAACAGCAGCATGATGGACGCAAACCTTTTGAAGAAAGGCGAGGACTTCGACAAGCTGCCGGAAACGTGGGTAATCTTTATTACAGAGAATGACGTAATGGGAAAAGGGCTGCCGCTCTATCCGATTGAGCGGTGCTTTTTAGGAACCGGGGAAAGATTTGAGGACGGTTCGCACATACTGTATGTAAATGGCGCTTACCGCAGCGATACGCCAATCGGGAAGTTAATGCATGACTTCTCCTGCACAGACGCAGCGGATATGTATTATGGGACACTGGCGGACAGGGTGAGATTTTTCAAAGAGAGCAAGGAGGGAATCGAGATTATGTGCCGGGCTATGGAAGATATGAGGAATCAGACATTGAAAGAGGGAATGAAAGAAGTTGCGCTCCGTATGTTGGCGGCTGGCAAATATGCTTTAGAGGAAATCGTTAATATTTCAGGACTTTCTCTTGAAGAAGTAAAACAACTGAAAGCTGATAGAAGTGCATAGACAAAATTGTAGGCTGGGAATCTAAAGACAGGTTCCCAGTCTATAATTTTTACGATTATACAAGACACTATTTATAAAATGTGAATTTGTCAAAAAATTATTTTGTTTTAATGGGCATATATACCTGAGACATAATTTTAATATCGGGTTCATCCGCATTTTCGACTTGTGTATCCAAGACTTCTCTCATTAGTACCATGCAGAACTTTATGCCAGCATCTTCAGAAATTATGTCTTTTAAATAAATATCATTTTGATTATAGACCTCAGGAAAATGTATTGAAAAGTATGTCATTTTTTCTTTCTTAACTTCCCAAATTCGATATTGAAGGATTTCACTACCATCAATTTTTATTTGAGTACATTTATGCAGAAATTTATCAATTTGTCCTTTTTTACTCCATGTAGCTAAATTTTTATTTACATATACTTCATCCCAGGTTTTAAAAATAGGAAAGTGTAATAATAAATTTCGTATAAAGCTAAATAGACCATCTGCGATAATACCTTCAAGAGGGGGTCTTCCACCATATGCACTAACTTTGCAAAAAGCGAAGAAGCTGCTGTCGGGTATGTTTTCGTTTTTCAATAAACGCTATCTGTTACTTTTCACACCCGCGCCAGATTTAGGCATAACAATACGCCGATGCTACA
>CAJUKA010000084.1 GCA_910586585.1 uncultured Lachnospiraceae bacterium | reverse complement strand
GGCAGTCCCCTAACCAGAGGCACTTGTATTACAAAGTGCGTATCTGGCAAATTCCCCTCGGAATTTGAGCGGGGTGGAAATCATGGGCTTTATTTCATACAGATAAGGAGGTGGTTGCAGATGGAAACCGTGGACGTGCAGAAAGAGGTGCTTGAGGAAGTAGAACTACTGGGGCGGACAGGATATTTCACGGAGCTGCGTGTGGATAAGGAAACAGTGCCGGAAGGGATGCACTGTTATGAGCTGCGTCATGGCGATGACGACGGGTTCCCGGTGTCCGTGGAGGAGAGTGTCAGGGTAAACTATTTCGGTGCTGTGCTTCTTGCGGAGGCGCTGGAACTGGGGAACGAAAAAGCCCTGCAATTCGGGTATGAGGATTTCGGGTATACGGGCGAGCAGATGTATCTTTCACAGGTAATAGGGGGACAGGAACCGGATGAGTTTAAGGACGGGAAAGCGCTTGCAGAGTTCTTTAAAGAAACATTCCCCATGACGGAAGAAGAAGCGCAGAAGCTGATTGGATATATGGAAGGGCATGAATATCTGTTGGGACGCATGGACGGAGAGATGCACCGTGGCGACTTGTGCTATGTACAGGGGAAGGTACATTGGGAGCCGTACACCATAGATGATGCAGTCGATGCCGTCACAGAGTGGAATTATGATTTGATACTGGAAGCAGAAGCGGCACTGTCAAATGCAAAGGACAGTATTGATTTTGCAAATAAGAAAAGCTATCTTGATACCCTGCGTGAAGATGAAAAAATACTGGATAAGATGTTTGACCGCACAACACATGGAAAAGCGATTGAAGCGATTGCGGTATCCATTACGGAAGCATTTATTGAGGATATAAGCAGGGGCGGCGATATTGATGCCGCTGTCAGGAATCTGACAGACCAGATAAAGGAAGGCGTGGATCAGCAGCCGGATGTTTCCACGGCAGTAAAGAAGAACGGCGGGAAGTCACGGTAGGCGGTGGGAACTACAAGGGAGGTGTTTCGTTTGCATGATAATGACGTGCAGAAAGAAGGTGCAGGGGAAATTGTCAGGATAAAATTTCTGTCTGAAAAACAGGCAAAAGAGATTGCGGAATTATGCGGCAATACAGAAAATGGAATGAAGCCGATACAGGACGGCGTGGAACTTGTGGGATTTCTGCGGGGGACGTTCCCCATAGAAGAGAAAGAGGCGAAAGTGCTGTTAGAATATCTGGACGGTCACGGATATATGCTTGCGGGGGAAGGCGGCGGACTGTACCGTGGCGATTTGTGCAAAGAGCCAGACTGCATATGCTGGGAGAAATATTCAATCGGGGATGCCATAGAAGCTGCCTGTGAATGGAACTGTGAAATGCTGCAGGAAGCGCAATATGCGAGACAGGACGGTTCCGGCGATTACAGGTTCTGGCAGGAAAGGCATGGGGAACTGCAAAAAGATGAGGAAATACTGGGCAGGCTGTTTGGGCGTACAGAACGTGGGATAGAGAACAGCAGCCGTGCAGCAGGTCTTGCAGGCGTTTCCCCGGAATTAAAGCAGAGTGCGGGGAGGTCACGGTAGATGGCGGCAGAAAAAAAGGACATCATCAAGCCTTTCCGTCTAACAAAGCAGGAAGCGGACAGACTGAAAAAACAGGCACAGGAAAGCGGCATGAAAGAATCAGAGTATATCCGGCTGCTGTTGTCACAGAAGCCAAACGATTACCCTGAAATCCGTATCCTTTTGAAAGAACTGATTAATGAGGTCAACGCAATCGGGAACAACATCAACCAGATTACAAGGAACTATAATTCAAAGCTGTACCGCACGGAGGACAGGGAGCTTTTAAACGCTTATATGAAAAAACTCAACATGACTGTAAGGGAGACGGCGGATAAGATAGGAAATCTGTAAGGAGGGAGGCAGTTTGACAGAAGTACAGGAGGCAAGGCTGCGTGAGAACGGTTATTTTCTCTATCAGGGATGCCATTTCAAGCCAGTGCGCCAGTTTACGGAAATGGACGGGGACTTTTTTGAAAAGACAAGGCGGCTTAGGCGTGATGATGAACTGGGCATGACGCAGGCAGATTACTATGGGAAACAGAAACACCCATACTCTTATGAGGAATTTTATGCAGCATCCACGGATAAGAAAGCGGATATTTTCTTCTGTCTTGAGACAATGAAACAGTATGTCCCATGTACGCATGAAATGCAGGAGTATGTCATGGAACCGGAAAAGAAGCAGGACAGGGGGAAAACAAGGTAAAGGCGGCGGGAAAGATTGGCGATCAGCAAGATACTTTATATCGGGGACTGCGGTGCCGGGTATGCAGGGAAACATTTGAAACAGGCGCTTGACTATATCACCGTCCCGGAAAAAACGGGCGGCGGACGGCTTGTGGGTTCCTTAAACTGCCAGCAGGAACAGGTGTATGAGCAGATGCGGCAGACAAAGGAACAGTTTGGAAAAACGGACCAGAGGCAGGGCTACCACCTCATCATATCCTTTGTGGAGGGGGAAGTGGATGCGGATACTGCCTTTGAAGTGATCGGAAAGTTTGCAAAGGAATACCTCGGAAAAGATTATGAGGCGCTGTATGCGGTGCATGACAATACAGACCATATCCACGGTCATATTATCTTTAACAGCGTCAGTTTCCGTGACGGTAAAAAGTACCGCTATCAGAAAGGGGACTGGGCAAAGGAGATACAGCCCATTACGAACCGTCTGTGTGAAGAATACGGGCTGTCCACGATTGAAATATCGGAGGACAGGGCAAAGAAGTCCGAAAACTACAAGGAGTGGAATGATTTCAGGGATGGGAAATTTGTGTGGGCAGACATGATAAAGCGTGACATTGACGCAGCAATCATGCAGTCGGCAACCTATGAGTCCTTTTTATCCGTTCTTTCCGGTATGGGTTATGGGATTAAGAACGCATACCGGACGGAGGGGAAGCACCTTGCAATCAAGCCTATGGGCATGAGCAGGTTCCGGCGCTGTAAATCACTGGGGGAAAATTACACGGAGGAACGCATACGGGAACGGATTGGACAGGAGAGCCTTTCTTCCTATAAAAAGATACAGGCGGTGAAGGAGACAAGGATTGTGCGCTGCCGTGTAAAACGCTATAAAAGGGCGAAGATGTCCGGCATACAGAAACGCTATTTTGCAAGGCTGTATCAAACAGGGCTTCTAAAGAAACGTCCGTACAGCAGGGCGTGGCAGTACCGTGACGACATCAGGAAGATGCAGAAGCTTCAGGAAGATTATCTTTTTCTTGCAAGGCACGATGTTTCCACGGTGGGGGATATAAGACAGACGGCATTGCAGATGGCGGACAGAAAAAAGGAGACTTCAAGGGAAAAGAGCCGCATATTCAAAGAACGTGCAAGGATGAAGCCGCTTTTTGACATTGCAGGGCAGTTGGAGGAACTGAAAGAGTGTGAGAACTGTTTCCAGCGTGGGGAAAACCTGTTTGAGCAGGAACATTTACGCTATCTGGAACTGTCGGCAAGGCTTGCAAAGGAAGGGTACACGGCGGGGCAGCTTGCGGAATTTAAGGAACATTACCGGAGCGAGATTGCACGGATAAGGGAAAAAGAAAAGGCTGTGGCGAAAGATGAGAGGATTGCCGCCCGTATCCTTGCGGAGATTACGGCAGGGGAAAGGACAGGAAAACCGGAACCAGAAAAAAAACAGGAAAAGCAGCGGGAAAAAAGAGAAAAGAGTAGGTAGGACATGGCAGCCGGGAACGGCTGTTTTATTTTTGCCCGGAACGGGCAGATTGGAGGGGTTATGCAGGAACGGACGGTGCTTAGCGGCATGGATCTGAAAGCATATCTTGGCAGGTTAGGGCAGAACCCGAAGTATACGGAGGAAATCTTAAAACTGATAGAAGATGACCTCCGTTTCGGTCTGACAAAGGAGGAAACGGAGGAGTACAGCAGCGGCAGGTACGATTACAGGCAGATGCGTGTGTATTCAAAGTGTCTGCGGAACAATTACAGCAAAGAAGAAAAAGCTGCAATCCTGAAAGATGGGTTAAGCGGCGAGCAGATGGCGGTTGCGCTGGAATTTTATGAAAAAGGCGTCCCGATGGAAACCATAACCGGAGTGCTTTCCAGTGCGGAAAATACGGCGTACACCATGAAACGCCTCTTTTCACAGGTACTAAATAAGGCAAAAGAGGCAGAGCCGGCAAGTGGACAGGATATGGCATATGCAAAGGAGCTTATGGAACAGATCCGTGAGGTGGTGGAGAAAATTTCATGGCAGGAAAAGCGCTATGATGCCTTAAATGAGAAGCTCAAAGAGATTGGCACGGCGGGGCAGGATGCACAGGTGCAGGGCAACCTTATCGCACAGCTTTCCGAAAAGGACAAAATGCTGGAAAAGCAGCAGAACGAACTGAACGAGGCAAGGGTGGCGGCTGTAAAACTGCGTGGGGAGATGGAAGAAATGAGGAAGGAGAGGAAAACGTTGGAGGAACAGTTAAAAAAGGCAAAAGCGGCAGAAGCAGATGCGGCGGCTGCGCCAAAAGAAACGGAAAAGGCAGAAAAGCCGGAAACACAGGCAGAAAGCAGCCCTTCCGCCATGCCGGAATCCGCACTTTATTCCGGAATCGAATACCGTGCGGCGGTTGTGGATAAGGACGGCAGCATTGTCCGGTTTGTCCCTGTGGAACGCATGGAGAGGAAAGACAGGGGGAGCGTGATGGGTTCGGTGTTCTCACGGCTGTTTTTTAAAAAGAAAATTGACATCGTAAAACTCCTTGCGGAAAAAGACCTTTCGCCGGAACAGCTTGTGCAGGTAAGGAATGCCATAGAGAAAGGGCTGTCGGAAAAGCAGCTCCTTGTGCTGATTAACAGCAAAATCCCGGCGGCGCAGATGGAGGAGATCATAAACATCGCCGTATATGAAAATAAGATGAAGGGGGTGCAGTAATGGGACTGGTTGCAGTAACAGAAACGGCAGAACTGTTCCGTCAGAATAATATATCCATGACGGAGCGGGATAAGGAATTTGTGGTGCAGTTTGCCTTCCGCACAAATGACAGGGAACTGACAAACAAGCTGATTGATGAACTTACGGAGGCAGGTGCGGACAGGGATGCCGTATGCAGGAAATACCAGACACTTACTGGTTTTACACCGGACTGGGTACAGCGGATTGAAAACCTGCTCATATCGCTTGAAATGTACCGTGTGCAGGAGGAACAGGCAGTAAAGACCTTATCGGGGCTTCTGTCTGCCTGCGGCATTTCCATGAGCGAAGATGAAATCAGGCGGACAGATACCGCACAGATGCAGGCGAGGGTTAAGAAAGAGGCAAGTTTATAGAATGGAGGGATGAACATGGCGGAAGAAATACAGGAGGCAGTCCAGATTATCCGTGTCGGCTATGACGGGATAGAGATTGCGATGAAAGTATGCGGCGGCACCATAGCGGGGATGAAAAAGGCGCTGGATTTCCTGATTGCGGTCATGGACCATGAGAAAACATTGGGAAAGACAGATATGCGCAGGCTTCTTATGAAAGGCGGGGACTTACAGGTGTTCCAGTTCCCGACGGAGGACAGGGCAAAAGTGGAGAAGATGGCGAAAAAATACGGGCTTCTTTATTCCGTCCTGCCTGACATCAACAAAAAGGACGGTATGAGTGAGATCATCTTCCATACGGAGGCAGTCCCACGGGTAAACATGATGATACAGAAACTGAAATCCGGCAGGATTGCCACGTTTGACGATTACTTGAAAAATGGTGATGAAAAAGAAATGGATAAGGTGCTGTCATTTCTGAAAGAGCAGAAAAAGGGAAACGACAGCCTCCACACTGAGGAAGCGGCAAAGGCGGGGGAGGCGCTGGAAGGGCTGATTGAGAAAGTCGGCAACTACGCTATGGAGAAAAAGAGCATCAGTGTGGAGGAGGTAAAGGAGAATTTCAGCCTTGAAAACGAACAGGCGGAAAAGGTAGTGGGGCAGCTTGAGCGGATCGGCGTCCTTTCCAAAGAAGAAGGCGGGCAGCGTAAAGTCCTGATGGACAAAGACGTATTTTTAAACCGCATGAAGGGATACAGGGAACTTGCACAGCGTATGCAGGCAGTAGCCGCCGCACAGAATCCTGACCTTGCTGACATTACCATTACAAAGAAACTGATAACGGAGGAAAATGACCATGCCATAAAGACAAGGATACCGGGAACATGGGGCGAAAACGCTCAGTATGTATGGATCAACAAGGATAAGGCAATGGAAATCCATGAGGGCAAGACCATACTGACTTTTCTTGACCGTGACAAGGATTACAAGATTTATTCCGCAGACAACCGGGTAGTTGCAACCATGAAAGGTAAGGAACTGTATGAAGGGCATTATGACAGCGTGGGTGCGGAAGTGCGGAAACGCTATGCAGACGTGGAACGGAAAGCAAAGGAAAAAGAGAATATGCGGAAGAAAAAGCCTGCACCGAAAAAAGCGCCTGCGCCCCCAAAGAGGTAGCCGCCTATGGTACAGAACAAGAAAAAAGTGTCTGTATGGTTCGTCGTATTGGGGGCGGTGCTGTGCGCCTATGCGGGTTATCTCTTAAATGGCGCATGGGAGCCGGGAATGGAAATGAATGCCTTTCTGGAGTCCTTCAACCGTGTGTGCGCTGAACCATTCGCAAATTATTATAATGAAACAACCTTAAAAGCGGTAGTGATAGCCTTAATTGTCTATGCTACCGCCCTTTTAATGTATATCACAAGCCAGCGGAATTTCATGCCGGGAAAGGAATTTGGAACGGCAAGGTTTGAATCTCCGCAGATGGCAAACAAGATACTGGCTGACAAGGACGAGAATTTCAACCGTATCCTGAGCCAGAACGTGAAGATGTCATTAAACTTCCGTCGGCTGAAACTTAACGGCAACATTTTAATCTGCGGCGGTTCCGGTGCAGGAAAGACCTTTTATGAGGTAAAGCCGAACCTGATGCAGATGCCGCATAACTGTTCCTTTATCTGTACCGATCCCAAAGGGGAAATCTTACGAAGCTGCGGGGAGATGTTAAAAAATAACGGTTACAGCGTAAAGGTCATAAACCTTCTGGAAATGGAAAAGTCGGACTGTTACAATCCCTTTTCCTATATCCGTGAGGAAACGGACGTGGTGAAGCTGATTACGAACCTTATCAGCAATACCACGCCAAAGGGCGCAACACCCTCCGATCCGTTCTGGGAAAAGGCGGAGGGGCTGTTCTTACAGGCAATCTTTTATTATGTGTGGCTGGAAGAACCGCCCGCAAGGAGGAACTTTGAGACAGTCTTACAGCTTTTGGGTGAGGCGGAAGTGACAGAACAGAATAAACCCTCAAGACTGGATGTGCGCATGAAATTCCTTGAGGAAACGTCAAAGCTCGGCTCGGCGCACCCTGCGGTGAAACAGTACAACAAGTGTATGCGTGGTGCGGGCGATACCGTCCGTTCCATTATCATCAGCGCAAACTCACGGCTTGCCTTTCTGGAAAACAAACAGGTACTCCGTCTCCTGTCAAGGGATGACTTAGACCTTGCGGAACTTGGTATCGGCGTGAACGGGGACGGGGAGACGAAAACGGCGCTTTTCTGTGTCATTCCGGATTCCGACAAGTCCTACAATTTTATCATTGGAATGCTCTATACACAGATTTTTCAGGAGCTTTACTATCAGGCGGACTTCAACTGCGGCGGGCGGCTCCCGATCCATGTTACCTTCATGCTTGACGAGTTTGCAAATGTCGCACTGCCGGATGATTACTGTTCCCTCTTGTCAACCATGAGGTCCAGGGAGATTTCCAGTATCATCATTATCCAGAATTTTGCCCAGTTAAAGGCGCTTTTCAAGGACACATGGGAAACCATACCCGGCAACTGCGACACGTTTATCTATCTCGGCGGCAATGAGCAGAGTACGCACAAATATGTCTCGGAACTGCTCGGCAAAGGTACGATTGACAAGAAATCAAGCGGAGAGACAAAGGGAAGGCAGGGAAGTTCCTCACGCAATTATGACGTGCTTGGCAGGGAACTGTTCACACCCGACGAAGTGCGGAAACTTGACAATAAAAAGTGCATTATCTTTATCCGTGGTTTTGATCCGATTATGGACAACAAGTTCATACCATTCGGACACCCGGCATTTGACCAGACCGCCGACGGAAAAGGAAAACCGTATGACCATGTTCCGGGAGGCAGAGGGGGCGGGCAGGTGCAGCTATACCAACTGCTGACACCGAAGGCGCTTTCCTATTATGAGGGGCTGAAAAAGAAAGGCGAGAATGTCTATATTGACAAAATCGACTATGAGGACTTTGAGCTTCTCACGGACGCTGGCATGAAGAAACGCTTCATCAGCATGGAAGAACAGGAGCAGAAGGAACAGCTCAACAGGGAACAGGATAATGAACTTATGTATGCACAGGAAGATGAACCGGAGCAGGAGACAGCGGAGCCGGAACCGAAGCCGAAACAGGCGGCAAAAGAGGCTGTACCGAAACAGGAAACCACGGGGCGCAGGCTTGAAGGCGAAGATACCATTATGAACCGTATGGCACAGTGGAAGTATTCCAAAGAGCAGAAAGACGAGCTGCATAAGATGATTGCGCTCGGTATGCCCACAAAGACCATACTGGCGGTATTCTACCCGGAAACAGATGTCATAAAGATGCGTGAGATCAGAAAAACATTCCAGACAGTAAGGCATTCAGAAAATTAGGGACAGTTCCCATTGGAAAGGCGGTGGTTAAAGCAGCAGCGCATCGGGGAAAGCCCGATTAAACAGTTTTCCGGGAAAACCCGTTTTGATAGAGCAGTCAATAACAATTTAAAAACCAATATGAAAAGGAGATTATTTTTATGCGTAGAACAGAGATTATTTCAGAGACAATGGCAACAGGTACACAGACAGCAGAGGCAAAGGCAGGAAAGAGCAGGTTATCAAGAGCAAAAAAGGCAGTGACAGCATTTTGCGGTGCGGCATACCTTGCGGTCAACGGACTGCCTATGACAGTGTTTGCATCAGGTGCAGGAACAGGTGCGATCACACAGCCGCTTGACAACTTAAAGACGCTTGTGATTGCGGTCATCGGTGCGGTGGGTGTCATTATCCTTGCAAAGAACGTCATGGAATTTGCACAGGCATACCAGCAGCAGGATTCTTCCACGATGAACTCGGCATTAAAGGGTATTGTAGCCGGAATTATGATGGCAGGTATCTCCACGGTTCTTTCTTTCCTCGGTTTCTAAGAAAAAACAGCAGCAGGGGAGGGCGGGGACACTGCCCTTTCCCGGAAAGGAGAGAGGTGAGGATTAAGTGGATATTTTCAAGTTAGGGGAAAAGATACTGGACCTTCTGGAAATGGTGTTTGGTTTCTGGAACAATCAGGTAAGCCTTGTATTTGCCCTGTTGGGACAGTCCCCGGTGAGTTTTAAGGGCGGCGGTCCGTGGGGGCTGGTGGAGAGTGTGCAACCTGTATTCGTGGCAGTGGGTTCGTCCCTTGTGGTGCTGTTCTTCGTGATAGGGTTCTGTTCGGAGAGCGTGGACGTGCGTGAAGAGATGCGGTTTGAGGTGATCCTGCGTATGCTGATAAGGCTCGGACTTTCAGAATGGCTTGTGGCAAACAATGTCACTATCATGAAGGCATTCTTCAATACAATCGGGAACCTTGTAAACGCACTGTCGGCGGGAAATTACACAACGCTTACCATTGACAGTACACAGGCACAGATTATTAAGGATTTAGGTTTCGGTGAGGGGCTTATCATGCTGATACTGGCGGCGCTGTTAAGTGTCATTGTCATTATCTGTGGCTTCTTTATGATATACACGGTGTATTTCCGTTTTTTGAAGATCATGGTCATTGTGCCAATCGGTTCCATTGCCTTTTCCACACTGGCAGGCAACCGGAATGTGGCGAATACGGCAAGCACCTATGCCAAATATTTCTTATCCGTTGTGTTTGAGGCGGTCACGATGGCACTGGCAATCATGCTGTGCAATGCGTTTATCAGTGCGGGGCTTCCGTCCTTTACGGGCAGTTACTCGGACTGGGCAAAGACGCTGATCTATCTGTGTGAGATGACCTTTACGATTGCCCTTACCGTGGGGAGCGTGAAAGGGGCGCAGTCGCTTACCAGCAAGGCATTAGGATTATAGCTTATTGATACAAGGGGGTGTGGGATGGAAATAAGACCATTGACAGAAGCAGAACAGAAATACACTTACAGGCAGAGTATGCAGATACGGGGGCAGACAGGAAGTATCGGAATCTTACAGGGCGGATATGGGGCAGACCATGAATTTCATTCTGATTTTCAGGAGTTAAGCAGCTGCCTGAATACGGATGAATTTGCGGCGGAGCTGCAGGAAGTCCTGTGTTCCGGGGAAAACAGCATCTTACAAAATCTGGATATCATGCAGGAATTTATGATGCAGCATACCCGGAACGGGTTTCCGGGAAAAGAGTACGGTTTCCGTGTGGAAACGGAAAAACACGCATACCTTGTGCGCTGCAATCCTGAAAAGGAGGGCGGCAATATTGAAGTCCACTGTTATGTGAAGAAATGGCTGGATCATCATATCGGGGAGGCAGAGAAAGGAATCCGGTTTATCAACAGCAGATATAAGGAACTGTTCCGTATTGCAGACGGGGAAAAAATCACGGTTACGGACGCAATGGGAGAGAAGTCGGAGCGTGTCTGCCGCTATATTGATGAATACCACACGGAAGTGGGCAACAGCCTGTATCACATCTGCCAGTTTGCAGAAGTCATGGAACGGAACGGTTCGGAATATGCACCAGTTGAGGCGGAAACAAAACAGACGGAGGAAAAGGAGCAGGGGCAGGAAGAAAAAACGGAGGGGACACTGGAACTGAAAACCCATTTTGGGACTACGGAGAGTGTAACGCTGACAGTCAACACCTACGCTGACAACAGCAGCCTTTATGTGGGAATGACAACAATGGAGGACGGTTTCCCGGAGCCTTACGGCGATGTGACGGTGAACCTGCTTGCTGCCGTCCCTCCCTACTGTGCTTTCGTGGATACGAACAATATGCCGGAGCTTGAGGATTTCCTCGTCAAAAACGGGATTGCGGAGTTTACCGGGATGATGCAGCCGAGCGGCTGCTGTAATTATCCCCTTTATCTGTTTGATGCGGAAAAAATGCGTGGACTCTGCCCGGACGGGATGGCGGCATATGAGCAGGAAAACGGGCTAAACAAGAAACAGGAGAAAAAAGAAAAGAGCAGATAGGAAGTGAACAATGGAGGAATTGACGCACATCAGCCTGTTTACCGGGATTGGAGGACTGGACATTGCGGCGGAGGCGGCGGGGTTCAGGACCATCGCCCAGTGTGAACAGGGAAAGTTTCAAAATGATGTACTGGAAAAATACTGGAGGGATGTCCCAAGATTTTTGGACATCAAAGAACTTACGAGGAAGGTGTTATATGAAAGGACAAAACGAAAAAATGTCACGCTCATTACAGGGGGATTCCCCTGCCAGCCTTTTTCCTACGCAGGAAAAAGGAGGGGATTTGACGATGAGCGTTATCTCTGGCCGGAAATGCTCAGAGTCATCAGGGAAATTGCCCCCGCTTGGGTGCTTGGAGAAAATGTTGCTGGATTTCTGGGAATGGGACTCGACAAAACGGTTTCTGACCTGGAAGAAGCGGGATACGAAGTCAGGACATTCGTATTACCAGCTATCAGTGTCGGTGCGTGGCATGAAAGAAAAAGGGTGTTCGTTACCGCCCACTTACCCGACTCCTGTTGCAAGCATTGGGACGATGGACCGGTCAAGTGTGCTGCTTGGCAGGACAAAGAAAAATGTACTCAAGAAAATCAATGCGACGGGAAAAATGTGGGCGCCGGATCTGCAGATGGTAATCCTCGCCAGTCCGGAAGTTATGGAACAGACAGGGACAGTGCCGAAGGAACCGGAAACAGGGGAACACAGACAGATATTTACAGAGCTTATCAGGCTGGATATGAGACAGTACCGCATCAACCCGGAATGGGTGGAATGGCTGATGGGATTCCCGTGTGGATGGACGGACACAAAATATGGGACAGTGAACCCGGAGAAATCAGCAGGGTAAGGGAAAAGGAGGCGGACTGGGGAGTGCGCATGGCGGCACTTGGAAATGCAGTAGTCCCGCAGCAGGCATACCCGATATTAAAATGCATTGCAGATTTGGAAACGGGCAGGTGCAGGGAGGTATGTGGTCATGGATGGCATAAAAGTATTGAAACAGGAGGTGTAAAGGATGGTAATTGAAATCAACAAGGATATTGACCGCTACAAGGAATCCGTTGTCATGGGGCTTACGGCAAAACAGCTCATCTTCTCCGTGGCTTCGGTTGCGGCGGGCGGCGGGATCGTCCTGCTGCTGTACCGCTATATCGGTCTTACGCCCAGTGTATATGTGGCAATCCCGGTTGCCGCACCGATAGCGCTTGGCGGGTTTTATTCGTTCAACGGCATGGGGTTTTATGAGTATATGGGGAGAAAGATGCGTATGCTCTTTGCCAACCGTCCGCTCGCATATGTTTCCACCGAAGGGGAGGAAACAATCCGTGAAATCCGCATGGAGGAGGAGACGGCGAAAAAAACGGATAAAAAGAAGAATGGGAAAAAAGGAAGCGGGAAACAGAAACCACGCAGAAAAAATAAGAAAGGCAGGAAATGAGAATGAAGAAAAAGGCAGTGAAAGTTGTGGCAGGGATCGTTGCAGTTGTAGTGGGAGCCGTTGTCGGCACAGCCATTTACAGGGCAAGGCATTAGGAAAAACGCAAAATAGCGGAAGGAGAATGATGCATGAAAAAGAGGAAAGTAATAATCGTGGCTGTTGTGGCATCAGTCATTGCAGCAGCAATCGGCGTGACCGTGTACAGAAACAGGCATTAGGAGGGAATCCAGTGATTAAAAGTATGGGGGAAATGCTTGCAGCCGGGTGGACCGACAAAAACAATATTCTGGAAGCGGTAAGCCGGGAACTGGCGGAGAGGCTGGTCAATAACAGACAGCCGTTTGTCCTGGTCCATGTAGAGGGCGGCGGGGAAGTGAGCTTTGAAGGGATTGCAGAATATGATTCTTCCGAACTCATACTGAACCTGTCAGACAGACATGGGACGCTCACGGAAGAAATGAAGGATATGGGCATAGACGATGTATTCTATCATGATGATTTCGTTAATGACGGAGGTCTTGTTACATTGGAAGAAGATGCAGAGCTGACGCTGTATGAACAGATTGACAATGAAGTGAATTTATCCGCTTTCCATTGTTATCTGTGTTCAGGGAAGAACATGGGAGATGTGTCAAAACTTCCTGCCGGAAGTTATCTCATGATTGACTGCAGCGAAACCATGCGAAAGGTCAGGGAACAGCTAAAGGACGGACAGGAGAAGGAACACCGTACAGAACACCGATAAAAAGCAACTATAAATGGAATGACTGACCGTTACTGGTCGGAAAGTTCCGGTATCAATGCAGCCGGGACTCTCCGGCTGCATTACCTTATGGCAATGCTGAAAACAGCATAGAAAGGGAGGTCAGATTTGGGCTTATTTGCAGACGGATTCAAGGAGCTGAAAAAAGCAAGCGAACCACTTTACAAGGCTCCGAAATCCATACAACAGACGATTGAGATCATGAAGGTGGCAGAGAACGGCATTTTTGAGGTGGCAAAGAACCGCTTCTCAAAGTGCTACCGTTTTCAGGACATCAATTACACCACTACAAATGAAACAGAGCAGATTGACATTTTTGAGCGGTACTGTAAGTTTTTAAATTCGCTGGATGTGAGTTTTAAAATCACAATCAACAATAAGAACAAGGATATGGAACAGGTCAGGGATTATGTGTTCTTACAGCGGCAGGACGACGGTTATGACGGTTTCCGCAGGATTTACAACGACATCATGGAACAGAAAATCCATGAGGGCAGACAGGGGATAGAGCAGGAGCGCTATCTTACCATTACCATTGAGCGCAAGAATTTTGAGGAGGCGAAAGCACAGTTTGCAACCATTGAAGCATCGGTGCATAAGGCATTCGGGGAACTTGGCGCTGAGATCGTGCCGCTTTCCGGCAATGAGAGGATTAAAGTCCTGTATGACTATTATCATTTGGGGGATGAAAACAGCTTTGACTTTGACATCAGGGAGGCGAAGAAGGTCGGTGCGGACTTCCGCAATGATTTGTGCAACAGCATGATACAGTTTTACCCGGATTATTTTAAGGACGAAAAGAAATTCTGCCGTGCATTGTTCATCAAGAAATACCCGTCCAGTCTTTCAGACCGTTTCCTGAATGAGATTACAAGCCTTCCGGTACATTCGATTACAAGCATTGATGTAGTGCCGATCCCAAAAGACATGACAACGAAGATTTTGCAGAAGAAGTACCTCGGCATTGAGTCGGACATCATCAAGCAGCAGCGTGTGAGGAACAAGAACAACGATTTTTCATCGGAAATCTCATACAACAAGCGGATTGAGAAAAAAGAGATTGAGGAAATCATGGACGATGTGAGGGAAAATGACCAGTGCCTTTATTATGTGTCCGTAACGATTATCCTTATGGCAGACTCGAAAGAGGAACTTGACAGCATGACGGAGACGGTTGAAACCATAGGAAAGCGCAACTCCGTAACGATAGAGGAACACTATCTGAAGCAGAGGGAGTCCTTAAATACCGCACTGCCGATTGGCGTAAGGCAGGTGGAAACCATGCGCACCATGCTGACACAGAGCCTTGCCGTGCTTATGCCGTTCAACGTGCAGGAGCTGAACGACAAACAGGGCTGTTATTACGGTATCAATCAGGTGTCAAAAAACATCAATATCGGAAACCGCAAAAAGCTGATTAACGGCAACGGTTTTGTGTTTGGCGTTCCCGGTTCGGGCAAGTCGTTCTTCTGTAAAATGGAAATGGGCAATGTGTTCCTTTCCGGCAATGATGAGATTATTGTCATCGATCCGATGAATGAATACTTTGACATTGCACAGACTTACGGCGGAACAGTGGTGAATATGTCAACTTATACGGATAACTATGTCAATCCGCTTGACATGGACGTATGGAGTCTTGACTTAAATGACAGTAAGGGAATGATAAGGGAAAAAGGCGAATTTATGCTTGGACTGTGTGAACAGTGCATGGGGGAAAGCCTTAATTCAAGGCAGAAGTCCATTATTGACCGCTGTGTGCGCAAACTCTACATTGAGATTGCAAGGAACAGGGAAAAATATGTGCCGATCATGTCCGATTTCTATGAAATACTGATGAACCAGCCGGAGGACGAGGCAAAGGATATAGCGTTGTCACTGGAACTGTTTGTCAACGGTTCGCTGAACATCTTCAACCACCAGACGAACGTAGATGTGGATAACCGCTTTACAGTTTATGGAATCCGTGATTTGGGAACGGAACTTTCGCCTATCACAATGCTTGTAATGATGGAGAGCATACAGAACCGTATCATTGCAAACGGCAAGAGGGGCATTGCAACATGGCTCTATATTGACGAGTTCCATGTGCTGTTAAATTCCGAGTATTCCGCTAAGTATTTACAGCAGTTATGGAAAAAAGTGCGTAAGCAGGGTGGTTTGTGTACCGGGATCACGCAGAATATCGTTGACCTGCTGCAAAATTATACAGCGACAACCATGCTTGCAAACTCGGAGTTTGTGGCACTTTTGAAGCAGGCGAATACAGACAGTTCCCGTATGGCGGAGGTTATCGGCGTGTCGGAGGCACAGTTGCGCTTTGTCACCAACACTTCAAGCGGTATGGGGCTTATGAAGTGCGGGAATGTGGTAATCCCTTTTGATAATACCATTGAGAAAGGGACGGACCTCTATAACCTGTATAATACAAATATCCATGAGAAGATTGCAATGGAAAAGAAAAAGAATGATGATTTGCAATAGATAGTCACGCTTTGACAATACAGGACTAAGGACAGGGCTTGCGGCTCTGTCCTACAGATTGGAGGCTGTTATGAATATTACGGATATAATCCTTGTGACGGAGAACCACAAAGGGAGCGAGACAAATTCACTTATGGATTTTATGGATTTTCTTGATTTTGCAGTGAAAGAGAGCTGGCTGTCATTGAAAGAACTTGCGGAGGATATGGCTGTGCTTGGAAGAACATGCGGGGGAAAAGAAAAATGGATGGAGAGTTGTTTTGCGGAGAACACAACACTTTTTGCAAGGTACTGTGCAGATGAAACGCAACTGGAAGTATTTTTGCAGGGAGGCTATAACACGGATAAGGAATGGAAATTTGATGAACAGAGGTGTTCCGAAAATTGTCTTGACTACCTGAAAGCGCTGGGTATCAGCACGGATAAAAGGTCATGGCAGGAGCATGGGCAGATGAAGAAACTGGACGAACACCGTTCACGTCTGCAAAACCAGTTTAGTCTTTTCTATGCGCTGTCCCAGAATGAGCTTGCAACCGACAGTATCAAAAGCGAAGCGGTAAAGGCAATGTATGAAGAATTTGGAACGGGCAGGCAGGAGGTTTTCACAAAAAACCTTGCGGACGGAAAGTACGATCCGGATTTAGCCCATGAAATAAAACAGCAGAAAACGAGGGGAATCTGACAGCATTTAAGCCATAGGGTTTAGGTGCTGTTTTTTTGCCCTGAAACGGAGGTGGTGAACATGGATATTAGTGTATCCGAAAACAGACAGTTACAGTATGCAGCAGCAAAGGACACCGTGGCTGTACAGGACAATGCCATTATTAATAAGGACTGCCTTGCAGCATTACAGGATCTGCCGGATAGAAGTGTGGATTGCTGTGTCACATCGCCGCCCTATTACGGACTTCGTGATTATGGCATGGAGGGACAGATTGGCAGGGAGCCAACGCCGGAGCAGTATGTGGAAAAGTTAGTGGAGGTTTTTCATGAGCTTTACAGAGTACTTTCAGACAGCGGTACTTTCTGGCTGAATATTGCAGATTCGTATTGCGGTACGGGAAGTAAGGGAGCGTGCCTTGATCCGAAAAACCCAAAAGGGAGAAACGGACAGAAAATTTCCCTGACACAGAATGTGAAGGGCTGCAAAAATAAGGACATGATAGGGATTCCGTGGATGGTGGCGTTTGCTTTAAGGGACTCCGGCTGGTATTTGCGCAGTGACATCATCTGGCAGAAGGGAAACGCAATGCCGGAGAATGTGAAGGACAGACCTACACGGAGTTATGAACATGTTTTCCTGTTTTCCAAATCCAACAGGTATTATTATGACGCATCTGCGATTGCAGAGCCGATTGCACCGTCCACGGCGGCAAGATATATGAGAGGGCGCAGCGACAGCAACAAGTATTCAGTTGCGGTGCCGGGACAGGGAAATGGGAAGGTGCAGGGCATCAACAGACCAAGAGAAGCAGGGGAGATAAAAAGAGAGGATATTTCCCCATGCAGGAACAGCAGGGATATATGGTGTTGTCCAGCGAATTAGATGCACCAGCTCCATGCAGATTAAATGCGCCTGATT
>CAJUKA010000083.1 GCA_910586585.1 uncultured Lachnospiraceae bacterium | reverse complement strand
CTGGCTAAAGTATAGCAGGCTTTTGGGGTTATTCCCAAAAGCCTAATTAAAGTTTTTAGTTACTGGAAGTACAGTTACGTTTTTATGTTCTTAACCAGTGAAAAATACCTATTTATTTGCTTTTTAATGAGCTTTTTCTATAGATAATATCATCTCTTGCTGGACCATTGCTGATCAAGGTAATCGGATAACCAATCTGCTTCTCAATAAATTCTACGTAATTACGGCAATTTTGAGGAAGCTCATCATAGTTTTTGATTCCTCTAATCTCTGTCTTCCAACCTGGAAGCGTCTCAAAGACGGGCTTTGCTTTTTCGAGTCTGGCAGTGACTGGAAACTGTGTCGTAATCTCACCGTCAATCTCATATCCTGTACAAACTGGAATTTCATCAAGATATCCAAGAACATCAAGCACCGTAAAACATACATCGGTTGTCCCTTGCATACGACAGCCATATTTTGAAGCAACACAGTCAAACCATCCCATGCGTCTAGGGCGTCCTGTTGTCGCTCCATACTCTCCGCCGTCTCCGCCTCTGCGTCTGAGTTCATCTGCCTCTTCTCCAAAAATCTCTGATACAAATGCACCTGCGCCTACTGCTGAAGAATATGCTTTGCATACGGTGTAAATTTCCTTAATCTCATAAGGCGGCAGTCCTGCTCCAATTGCTCCATATGCTGCCAGCGTTGATGAAGATGTTACCATCGGATAAATTCCATGATCTGGATCTTTTAATGTTCCGAGCTGTCCTTCCAGCAAAATATTCTTTCCTGCTTCTATTGCTTCATAAAGATATTGGGAAACATCACAGATAAAAGGCTTAATCATATCTCTGTATGAATGCAGTGTATCCAGAAGTTCCGAAGGAACAATTGCAGGTTTATGATACAAATGTTCCAAAATAATATTTTTCTGCTCGATTACCCGTTCTACTTTTTCTTTTAATAATACTTCGTCAAAAAGTTCGCTAACCTGGAACCCAATCTTTGCATACTTATCAGAATAAAAAGGTGCAATTCCTGACTTGGTAGAGCCAAAGGACTTTCCGCCAAGCCGTTCCTCCTCATACTGATCCAGTAATTTATGATAAGGCATTACTATCTGTACTCTGTCTGATACCAAAATTTTAGGCATTGGTACATTTCTGTCTGTGATCGATTGAATCTCCTTCATCAAAATAGGAATATCCAATGCGACACCGTTTCCTATAATACTGGTAGTATGGTTATAGAACACACCTGAAGGAAGTGTATGAAGCGCAAACTTGCCATAATTATTTACAATTGTGTGTCCTGCGTTTGCACCGCCTTGAAAACGAATTACAATATCTGCCTCACGTGCAAGCATATCTGTAATTTTGCCTTTTCCTTCGTCTCCCCAGTTTGCTCCTACTACTGCTTTTACCATGGTCCTACCTCCGGTTCTTTTTATCAAAATTTATCATATAGCTTTATACATTTATTTCTGCTTTCATTCCAAGCTCTGTTCTATTTGCCTCAAGTAAAGGCTTCACTACTTTTTCCAGGAACTTGTCTACCTGCACTGGCGCACGCCCTACGTATTTTATTGGGTCCATAGCCGCCTGAAGCTGTTCAAGTGACAAATTGAACTCTGGATCTGCTGCAATCAGCTCCAATAAATTATTCTCCTTGCCTTCTACTTTGACATTCTTTCCCGCTTCCATCGAAAGCATTCGGATTTTCTCATGAAGTTCTTGACGGTTTCCACCATTTTTCACAGCATCCATCATAATGTTCTCTGTTGCCATAAATGGTAATTCGGCAAGCATATGCTTTCTTATCACCTTATCATACACAACAAGCCCATCAACAACATTAAGACACAAATCAAGAATTCCATCAATGGCAAGAAATCCCTCTGGTATGGAAAGTCTCTTGTTCGCCGAATCATCCAGCGTCCGCTCGAACCATTGTGTGGCTGATGTGATTGCCGGATTGAGTGCATCAACCATTACATAGCGTGACAGAGATGCAATACGCTCAGAGCGCATTGGATTTCTCTTGTAAGCCATTGCAGAAGATCCAATCTGGTTTTTCTCAAATGGTTCCTCTACTTCTTTTAGATGCTGCAGCAGACGAATATCATTTGACATTTTGTGTGCGCTTGCTGCTATTCCTGCAAGAATATTGGCAACTCTGGTATCAACCTTTCTGGAATAGGTCTGGCCAGATACTGCATAACACTCCTGAAATCCCATCTTTTCTGCAATCATAGGGTCAATTTTATCAATTGTGTCCTGATCGCCGTTAAACAATTCCAAAAAGCTTGCCTGTGTTCCAGTAGTTCCTTTGGAACCCAATAACTTCAGACTGCCTGTCACATATTCTAAGTCTTCCAAATCTATTAAAAATTCCTGCATCCATAATGTTGCACGCTTTCCTACTGTTGTCGGCTGCGCAGGCTGAAAATGCGTAAATGCAAGGGTTGGAAGACTTTTGTATTTATCTGCAAATCTTGCCAGCTTTTCGATCACATTGACAAGTTTTTTGTGTACAAGCTTTAATGCCTCATTCATTACAATAATATCTGTATTGTCGCCTACATAGCAGGAAGTTGCTCCCAAATGAATAATCCCTGCTGCTTTCGGACACTGCTGCCCATATGCATACACATGGCTCATAACATCATGGCGCACAAGCTTCTCCCGCTCTCTTGCGGTTTCATAGTTGATATCATCGGCATGAGATTTTAGCTCATCAATCTGCTCCTGTGAAATCACAGGTTTGCCATTCTCGCTCAGTCCCAGCTCCATCTCAGTTTCAGCAAGCGCAATCCAAAGCTTTCTCCAAGTCTTAAATTTCATATCCTGTGAAAAAATATACTGCATTTCCTTGCTGGCATACCGCTCAGAAAGAGGGCTTGTGTATCTGTCCGTACTGCCCATGTCTTTTTCTCCTTTTTCTATTCTTATTGTTCATACGCTATTTCTTTCATTGTGCATAGAGCCCTGTAAGAAGTGCAAACGCTTCTTTATATTTATCAACCGTTTTGTTGACCACCTCATCAGGAAGAAGATAATCACTATCAGGATTTGCTTTGAGCCAGTCTCTGACAAACTGCTTGTCAAAAGAAGGCTGTGATTTTCCTGCCTCATACCCCTCCAATGGCCAGAATCGTGAACTGTCGGGTGTGAGCATCTCATCACCAAGCACTACATTGCCATCCTCATCAAGTCCAAACTCAAACTTTGTATCTGCAATGATAATTCCCTTGCTCAGTGCATAATCCGCACATTTTTTGTAAAGGGCAATTGTTGCATCTTTAATCTTTCTGGCATATTCTTCTCCCTTTCCTGGGAATTTTGCTTCTAATATTTCAATGCTTTTCTCATAGGAAATATTCTCATCATGCAGTCCAATTTCAGCCTTTGTACTTGGTGTATAAATCGGCTCCGGAAGCTTTTCCGATTCTTTTAGTCCTTCTGGAAGCTTGATTCCGCATATAGTGCCATCTTTTTGATAGCTTACCCAGCCGCTTCCTGTAATATATCCACGCACAATGCACTCTATTGGAAGCATTTCCAATTTACGGCACATCATACTATTTCCATTAAAGTCGTCATTTTGAAAAAATTCAGGCATATCTTTAACATTCACAGAAATCATATGGTTTGGAATGACATCTTTTGTAAAGTTAAACCAAAATTTAGACATCTGTGTAAGAATTGTTCCTTTTTTGCGAATCTGATTTTTTAAAATCACATCAAAAGCGGAGATTCTGTCTGTTGCTACAATAATCAGACTGTCTCCAATATCATATACCTCACGTACTTTTCCTTCTTTAATTGGTGTAAATTGTTCCATATTTTGCTCCTCCTATTTTTAGTCGCTGCGCGACGGCTCTTAAGCTAAAGTCCCTTCGACACACTTCTTATGAGAGAATCTTTCATTCGTAAGGACTCTCATGAAAGTTCCTCTCGTGTGTCTTTGTGACTTTATTTTCCTGCTGCGCGACGGCTCTTAAGCTAAAGTCCCTTCGACACACTTCTTATGAGAGAATCTTTCATTCGTAAGGACTCTCATGAAAGTTCCTCTCGTGTGTCTTTGCGACTTTATTTTTTAGCCGCTGCGCGTAACTATTTGTTTTATTATTATTTAAATTATGCAAGTGCTTTTTCGTAGTGCGATACCATATCCAATATTTTTTCGGCATATTCCGGATACTGATCCACAATATCCTTCACTTCATCCTGTGCGTCCTGTGCAATCTTGGCATTGTACTCCATCTGTTTCCTAAGCTTTTGGCGTCTGATAATCAATCCATGCCTGATTTCCACCATCTCTTTGCTGTCGATCAGCGCCTGTGCCTGATGAATCCATATATTAGGGTCTGCCAGATTGCAGCCGCGCAATATTTTCACAAGCGCAGCCTGGTGAAAATCCATATCCTGCTGCATTTGCTTCTCACGCTCGCGATGCGCGTTTTCCTCAAGGTATTTATCCCAGAGCTTCTTAAGTTCATTTGAACTGTTTACATCATACTTCACATACAAATATTCTAGCAAATTTGTATTGTTTACATACCGAATTTTCACTGTGTTTTGCAGCAATACCAGTTTGTTGATGCTTCGTTCTACTTTTGCAAGTTCTCTTCGGGCATCATGGTATTTCACATATACAAGCGCAAGCGCGGACGCAGCTACTATGACAGCAATCGCATATCCCAACGAAACATCTAACTGCCATGCTGCACCAATCACCGCAAGCAGTATAATCAAAAATACCATAGATCCAACGCAGATTCCAGTGATTCCCTTCATATTACTCTGCGAGGTCAGCAGTTCATTTTTTCTGAAATAATAAGCGTGTTTCTCCCCATCGAGTCTTCCCAAGTCTTTTTTGACAAGCACCTGGTAATCCTCTGTTGCCTTAAGTTTTTCATATCCTTCCGGCATATACTGCTCAATGCGCTCCATGCGGCAGTAATCTTCCTGTTTCATATAACAGCGCTTTTCCCCCATTTTCACTTTGTTGTTCTCTAGTTCCAAAATCTTTTTTGCATAGGAGCGAAGCTGCTCTTTTATCTCTTCCGGCTGTGCCTCAACTTCTTCTATATCCGTCAGATAAGACGTGACAAGGTTGTACTCTCCCCCAAGTGTATCTAGTTCTTTTGAAGCTTCCGCCATCTGCTCGAGGCATGACTTGACATAATGTTCCCGCTGTTTTTTATCATGCATGTCAATATCGTCCCGCTTTAGACTTTCCTGCTCCCAGTCAGGCTGATACACATTTTCATAATCATCTGTGCGTCTGCCAAAAAATCCCTTAATTTTTCCTAATAATCCCATGAATCACATAACCCCTTTCTAGCATAGTGTGTCAGCTTTTTGTCTGACGCTTATAATCCTTTTTCAGCTCTCCAATCAGCTCTTGCGACTGCTGGTAATACGCCTCCACCTTACCGCTTTCTTTTAAAGCAATCAGGTCTATTAACCGCTGTCGTTCTCCAGAAGACTGCCACTTTGTATCAGTTTGGATACAAAGCTCTTCCACCTTTAGAAAATCCTCCTCCCAGTCAGGATTCTCTCTTTTGAAAGCACCATAGGCATAATCTGTAAGAGCCCTTTTATTGGCAAGTATGTATGCGCGCCTTGTCTGTCTGTCAGGATACAACAAATATGATTCATAATAAAAATTTGCTGCCTGGCTATATGCAAAGTCCATGGCATAAATAGATGCCATGTTGTAGTACATTTGTGCCCTCCCTGCACTGTCCCTTGATGGGATGTAGTCTACAAGTTCTCTGTAAATAGCAAGTGCCTGACGGAATCTTCCCTGCTGATACAAATACTCTGCACGCTTTTTGTATCGTTCTATAGCTGTCAGACCTGATTGTTCTTTTAACGTGCGGTCTATCTGCTTCACAATTCTTTCATCATACATGCCCGTCCATTCAAAAATTGTTGATACAAAGGCCGCTGCCGACACATGCTTTCTGACATAAACATCAAGCTCATCTGCAAGCTCCACAAGACCGCATTCGTAACGAATCCAGTTTACAAGCTCCGCTGAAACAATAGAATCATCAACAAGATGCACCCTTTCCATAAAATAATAACATAACTCCTCTATGGAATACAATGAAATGTCGGAAAATTTTAAATAAAATGGATTTTTCGCGTAATTTCCTATACATAAACAAACATTGTTCATTTAAATAACCTCTTTTGTCGTCCTTATGTAATCGCCTCAAGCGGCAAACACTCTCTCCAGACCTGGCCTGTAGAAGCAAAAAATTCTCCAAAACCCTTATCTGTTATTTCTATTTGGACGGCATTGGCATCCTCCATAAAAAACCGAATACCAACACGATTTGTTTTGTTCCCTCTGACTTTCAGTCCTTCTAATGAAATTCTTGCCACTCTTGTGCGGCTGCCATTCACCGGGGAAATATTGAGTGTAATTGTATTATTTTTCACCAAAATAACATCAAAAGATTTTTGCGCTTCATACCAGTTCACGCCTGCATCTAAAATTGGGAAATAGACTTCTGTCTGCCCTCTGTCGCAGGTCATACCGATATTCGCGCGAAGTTTGTCATTCGACAAATAAATATAAGACGACGACAGTGTTGATGGAAATACTCTCTCTCTTGCTCCATAACAGGCTCCCTTGCTAAAAAGATTATTTCCCTGAAACACGCGTCTCCCGCGGCACATATACTTCAGCGATTCTCTGCACCACTCTTTTGAAAAAAATTCTCCCAACAAGAAAATAGATGTTATCGTTCTCTGTTCACAATTTTTCCGCACAATCTCCAAAAGCGTTGTATCAAGCTGTTTAAAAAACACACTCTTTGCAATCTCTCTTTTTTCTGAAATATCTGGTATTTTCATTTGGGGATATTTCACAGTATCTATAAAGCAGGCTATTGGATTTGTTTTTCGGTTCATTCGCAATGCATGACTTGTCATTCCATCGCTCTTATAATGATATAAAAGCACATCATGTATCCACATCTCTTCCGGCTGATGAATAATATATTGAAACAGGCAGTCCTCATGACTCAAAAAATAGACTTCCATTTTTCTGTTTCCAACATTCCCTGCAATTCGTTTGAGTGCTTCCATCATATTAGGGCTCATATCTTCCATCGTAAATGCCACGGAAGCAATATCTTCGATTTTAATATATGCACCCAAAACGGCAATCGCTTTTTTGATAAAAATCTCAAGCAATGCTTCCGCCAAAACCTCTTCCCCAGCAATTTTAATGGTTGACTGGCTTTGAACCAGCATCACTAAATTCTCAACTAGTATCCCTTGCCCCTCCTTGGCATTTTTGATTGCTTCCTTTCCCATAGACCAAGTGACAGTTCCCTCCATCCCTGTCTGTCTGCACAAAAGTGTTGGTATGTTGTATTGTTCCTCGCCCATTACCATACTAAACGTATCTGGCATACTTTGATTTTGCCTGCAAAAACTTATCTGTGAATAATCGTTGCCCAAATCAAAGCCAATCACCACCTTATTTTTTTTTGTTATCTCATCCAGTGTCCTGTCAATTAACATCTCTGTCAATCCTCTCCATTCTGTGGGGGGGTATCTATTCGTAATGTTTATAATACCCGAAATAGTTCTTTCACACAGAAATCCTGATATAAATATTCCTCCATAAGCTGATGCGCCGTAACCTCATCCTGAAGGCTGAAACTTACTATAATGTCATTCAGGATATGAAACCGGTCGTCTATGCCGTCTTCAGCCTCTCCTGATTTGCCAAACAACGTATCACTCTTTGTCACATGCTCCTGGGGAGGTTCCCCATCCACAGCAACTATTTCTGTAATATAATATTGTAACGTCTCCCCATGAAAAAGCTGAAACATTCTTACATAGATTCCTTCGTACATTTCACGCATTTCTTCGATTTCATAGCGCTCATAATCCGCCTCGTTCACTGTGCTGTCCGATTCGCTTCTTCTGTCCGAAGCAGCATCGTCAAATGCATAATGAATATATACTTGGCTGCCTGGTTGTGTTCGATACTCCGCAAACACACAATTTCTAGCATAATGAAGCTCTGGAATCACATCTGCAAGCTTCGCAAAAAATGGAAAATATACATCCATTCCAAGAAACTCTTTTACAAATTGTCTCGCTATATCATAAGGTATCTCAATGCCGTTTGACAGATTCTCCGACCAAAACTTAAGCAGAGCCAATCTACACACCTTATCTGTCAGAACTCCCTGTATATGCTTCATATACAAAACGTCAAAAACTTCGGGATATACAATTGCTTCATATACAAAATATTCATATGCAATATCCAAAAGAATCCCATTTACAAGCTGTATATCATGTGTTTCATATTGTGCATAGGCAATCAATATCGTATCTCTGTCCGGCACGCTGATGCCTGTATATTGTCCCTGCCGGAGTATCCGCTCCATGATATGCTGCACATCAAGCTCCAAATCCAACGCAGAAATCCACAGCCTTCTGAGGTCGGAAACCTTTCCGTCATAATTGATCATCAAGTAACGAAGAATATTTTCATCATATTTCATATTTTTGTAAATATAAAAAGCTACATTTACAAGAAATTCTTCGTATTCATAATCCTTGTTGACAATCCGTTTGCTGATAAGCCTCGCAACCGCTTTGAGATCCACCCCTGAAACCCCATACGATTTAATCCAATAATACGCTTTGTCAAACATTCCTCTGGATATCAGATATTTGATAAACTCCGCCCGTTCTGTAGACTCCATCTTATCTGCCTCGATATCCTCCAAAAAAGCATCGAGTTCCCCTATCATATCATTGTCATAATAAAACCGAAGAAGTTTTGTTCGTATCTCTTTTTTAAAGCTCTCCACCACCTGCGGCGACTCTGCCAGATTTTTGAAGCGTTTTACATTATCATGCGATATGGTGACATAATTTTTGTCCACCTCACACAAATAAATATCAAAGCTTAGTCTTCCCCGCATATATCCGCTCACATAGCTCAATTGTTTTTTAGGATTCATAAGCTGTTTATTTTCAAAATGAATACTCTTAGTAAACCGATTCGCATTCTCTCCTTGCAAAAATAATTTATATTCGCTTCCATAAATCGGTATCATGCAAACATTATTGACAATAGGATACGAACTTTCTCCATTTACTTTTTCATGGATAACTACAACGTTTTTTACTTTTGGATTGTCCACATAAATACGATGCATAAAAAGAAGCGGCGTATATGCGTATGCCGTCTCATCCACAATCATCTGTGGCACAATTCTGTTTTTGTACAGATAGGCAAGGTTCTCATTTATGTGTCCGGCCTTAATCTGATCTACAATAAACCGTTCTATTGCAATACGATAGCTCTGTTCCAAATCAGGATATTTTTCTTTGTTCTTAATGATATAGGCATACAAAAAAGCATTTCGCTCATAGTCAAGTGTACTCTGATAGGCAAAATACATCAATACCATTTTGGGAATTTCTATATTCCCCATAATATCCCCATATTTGTCAAGCTCCAATGACATCATATAGTATTCATACAGTCCGGTTACTCTCACAGAATACTCTACGCCAAGCGCATACCAGCGATAATAATCCACGCCTTTTTTGTCGCCTAATATCAGTATATGGCAGATAGCGGCGATTGTCTGCGGTGATTTATATAGTCTGTACACCTCGCACAATACTTTAAAAAGAAGTTGAGAATACTCCTTTTTGCGTGCTATGAGATACTGAAATTGTTCAATCAATTCCGGCCTAAGTATCTGGCGTCTAGCTCCGTGCCACAATACATTTTCTTCAAAGACTCCCAATTTCAGCAAAAATGTTGGATTGGCCTGCAGCAGCAGTACCGCTTCACACAGCATGATTGGACTTGAACAGCCATTTCGAAACATTTCTTCCATAAACTGCCATCGAAGCTCTCTGCTTCTTGCAAGATTCTCATTGAGCTGCAGAATAAACCATCCAAGTCGCCAATCTGCGGGATTATTGACATATACCGTTTCAATCTCATTGCACACATCTCTGACATATTCTTCTGCACAATTGATCAGCGTTGTCAAATACAGATAATAACAGCTCAAAAAAATTTCAGGCTGCTCCTTTGCCAAACGCTGCTCTAACATATCAAGGTACCATTTCGCCTCATTGTAGCGTTCTTTGCCAATGAGCATCTGTGTCCTGAAAAGATTATATAAAATATTGTCTTCGTCTATTTCCAACAAAACTTCCAATTCTTTTTGAAATTTGTTATTCCACTGCGCTGCTGAGAGCTTGTCAATTCTCATATTCACATAGTCATTCACCATATTGCATAATGCCTGTCTTCTTTTTCGATTTCCCGTCCTGCGCTCTGGTTCATCTTCCATCAGAATATCAAATGGAATCAGATACTCATTGCATGCATCAGAAAAAACAATACTTCCGCTGTTCATCCCATTATGTAATTTGGTTGCATCAATAAAAATATGAAACTCACAGCGATTGCCAGCAAAATCAACATTGGTAAGCACATGTCTGGCAATAACAATAAAATCTCCATTAACGCTTAAATTGAGATAGCTGTACCCCCACCCGCTTTTACTTATCACAATTGTTCTGTCAATACTTTGCTGCACATCTTCCAACAGAAAACCTTCTATATCAAAGCTATAAATAATTGGTGTTTTTTTATTAACTTCTATCAAAAATTCCTCTACATTTTGCTCGTTCCCTGAAAAACGAGACAAACCAATATAGGCCATATATGCATTTCTGTCACTTTTTTGCAGTATCGACGCAAAATGACCCGAATAAAAAAGCTCAACTGCCTCGGACCAGTTTTTCTGTGCAAGATTGGTAAAGTGAAACAGATTCTTGATGGGGCCAAGCGACCCCTGAAGTACCGGTTTCTGTACACTAATCTGATAGGGTATGGCATATTCACCATAATTGCTGATAACCACAAATTCCCCTCTGATCATACTGCCTGTCTCAACTGTTGCTGCATCAAAGCAGTATTCGATTTTGGATTCCTCACCTTTCCATTCTATCTCATATAACCTCATCCTTGTATCCGATGAAATTATCTTTCCCTGAGCGTGTTTGTCAGGAGCATATATGGTAAGGCTTCCTTCTATAAGTTCCCCTGGTCTGACGCTAAACTCTACAGACTGGCAGGAAAACTCCAGATATCTCACTTGCTCCCTGTTATCCCCCATTGTTTCACATCCTTAAATTTCTTTCACTGCGTTTATCCATGTCTTTCTAACAATTTTTATCTGTCTGAATTTCCATAATATCATCCATTGAACAATTCAAAGCACTACAAATTTTAACCAATACTTCAACGCGAACATCTTCATTTTTTCCTAATTTTGCCATCGCATTCGTACTGATTTTAGCTTCCTTTATCAGTTGTGTTTTACTCATATTTTTGTCAATTAATATTTTCCATAATTTATTATAACAGACTGCCATTTTTACCCCTCCGTCTGTTTTAATTATATTATTTGTTTCTCGAACATTATATCACATCTGATTTAAAATTTCAATTTCATATTGCATTTCTCAATCTATAAATTGTCAAAATATACAATCCGACAACTTATGAATGGGCATGGCTGAACTGTTACGATATTTTTTATCAAGCGTTATTTTTTGCGATAAAAAAAGAAAAAACAATTACTCCTAAACCAATCCCTGCTAAAACCTGAGTAAGTCCGTATATATCTGCAAGAAAGCCTGCTGCTGGAAACAGCAAAATCATTGCAATAGAAAAAAACATACTATTTACAGAAATTAAAGTTGCCCGCTGATTGGAAGGTATCAGACTATTGAGCAAATCCGACTGTACAGGATACAGCACAGAATTAAAAAATCCTGCTGCCGCAAAGGCTGTGATGGATACCACAACATTTTCAAAAGCATAACAACACAATGATAAACCAATTACAAATGCCGCGATAAATGCTGTTTTTTGTTTCAGTTTTTGAAAAATCTTTTCGCTCATCACCGCGCCTAAACAGGACACGCCCCCTACAACCAATAAAATGAAACTAATCTGAATTTTGCCATATCCTAAATTGCTGTAATATTGCTGACTGTAAAAAAATAACAGTATTTCTGCTGCAAAAATTATGGAATATACTACAATAATTTTTAAAATTCTAATATCAGATTTCAAGATTTCAAAACTTCTTTGAAAATGTAGTACAACCATCTTGCAAACTGCAGTTTGTTCCGCTTTCTTTGTGATATATGGCACTTCTGTCATAAATATCACAGGAATCAGCGCAAGTATAGCAATCAAAAGACAGGCGCTATAGCACCAAAAATAAGAGTATTGTGCAAGGATACCGCCTGCTACAGTCGCTATTCCCTGAGATATCTCAATCGCAACATTCAATCGTCCATTTACATGCATATATTGGTTCTCTTGTCCCAGATACTTCATGCTATCATATACCAGCGCTTCCTCTGAGCCTGAATTCAGATTATTTCCCAATGCCTGAATGATAAAACTAAGTGCAAAAAGTCCTAAATTTCTCGAAAGCAGCATAATAATACAAGATACCGCAATACATATTCTGCTTAAAATCATACTTGTTTTTCGCCCAAGCAGATCAGCCGCTGCCCCAGAAGGAATCTCGCAGACGATACTTGTCGCATGATAAATCCCTTCTAATATTCCTATCTGCGCCAGATTCATTCCACAATATGCAAGATAAAGCACCCATATTGAACTTTGCATATTTAGATTCGCAATAAAGACTGCAAAACAATCTAATTTTATATTGTTCCTAATTTTGTTATAAAACTTTTTATCCATAATAATCCCCCATTCCGCCGCCTTTCGGCGGCTCAAATAGAAATGTTTATATAATTTTTCTGTACGCAACAAAAAAACAGCTTAACTCAATTCATCCGTTAAACTGTTTTAGGAATTACTACAATACTTTTTATCACTTTTATAACAATTTTTCATGCAAAGTTTCTAAAAAAGAGCGCAGTAATCCCGTAAATGCAATTTTGTGTATGTTTTTGATGCAGAACTACTGCTGCAAATTGGCACATAACCCATTCCGTTCATACTCTGCGCCCTCCTTTCCATTCCTTTGTTTTACAAAAATTAAATCTCTACAATCCAGCCCTTTGGCGCCTCGATACGTCCCATCTGAATTCCTGTAAGTGTATCGTAAAGCTTTTGGGTTACAGGCCCCATTTCGTTCATTCCTGATGGCAGACAGATTTCCTGCCCTTTATTGACAATCTTTCCTACTGGCGAAATAACTGCCGCTGTACCGCAAAGCCCGCATTCTGCAAAGTCTTTTACTTCTTCTAAAAGTACTTCCCGCTCTTCTACTTCTAGTCCAAGATACTCTTTGGCAACGATCATAAGAGAACGGCGTGTGATAGAAGGAAGAATGCTGTCAGACTTTGGAGTGATGACTTTTTGATCTTTTGTGACAAAAAGGAAGTTCGCACCGCCTGTTTCTTCTACCTTGGTACGCGTTGCAGGGTCAAGATACATATTTTCATCAAATCCATCTTTATGCGCTGTAACAATTGCATGAAGACTCATCGCATAATTTAATCCTGCCTTGATATGCCCTGTACCATTTGGTGCTGCACGGTCAAAATCACTCACTCTGATTGTAAGCGGTTTTGCGCCGCCCTTAAAATATGGACCTACTGGTGTTGTAAAAATTCGAAATTGGTACTCATCTGCAGGCTTAACTCCGATTACGGGATTTATGCCAAACATATATGGTCTGATATACAATGTCGCACCAGAACCATATGGTGGAACATACGCTTCGTTGGCTTTTACAACCTGCTTCACCGCCTCCACAAAACGTCCTTCTGGAAGCACAGGCATCTCAAGACGCTCACAACTGTCATGCATACGTTTTTCATTTAAGTCTGGCCTGAAAACGACAATTTTTCCATCTTGTGTAGTATATGCTTTGAGTCCTTCAAAGCAGGTCTGCGCATACTGCAAGACGCCTGCACATTCATTCATCACAATGTTAGCATCCTCTGTCAGCCCTCCTGCATCCCATGCACCATTCTTAAAATTCGTAACATATCTTTGCTCTGTCTGTCTATAGCCAAAACCAAGGTTCGACCAATCCAAATCTTTCTTTTCCAATTTCAACACTCCCTTTCATCTTATTGTGCGATATATCTTCTTGGTTTTTATTTCAGGAAATTGCGCGCACCATTATTCAATACTTTATTATCATACTAAGACAGACAAAAGTCAATCGTTCTTTTACTATATTTCATAAAATAATATGCAAGATCAAAATACGTTTGTTCCTCACTGTCTTGTGTTAATTCCCATTCCGGCAAATTGTCAAGGTTTGGAAGAAACGCATCTGCCTGATATGCATAGTCAATTTTGGTGATATACGCTGTATCACAATAAGGAAGAAGCTGCTCATAAACACTTGCCCCACCTGCTACATACACATCCCTGGTGTCAAACTGCTCTAGTACCTTCATCAGTTCTTTTATAGAATGCACCACCATCGCATCTTTGACAGTATAATTCTTATCTTTTGATAAAATGATATTGCATCTGTTTGCCAGTGGTTGTTTCTGCGGAAACGATTCCAAAGTTTTTCTTCCGATAACAATTACCTTTCCTTCTGTCATCTCTCGAAATGTCTTTTGATCTCTTGGAATGTGCACCAAAAGACTGTTGTTGTATCCAATTGCCCAGTTTCTATCTACTGCCGCTATCAAATTCATATCAATTCTCCAAACAGCCTGATTAATTATCATACTTATCCGCAAGAGAATTAATCTGATCTGCAAACTTTGACAATTCTTTGTTTGTTTTACCTTCACTTTTATAAATAACTGCAAGAAGTCTCTGTCCAGCAGCAAGAAGTCTGGCAAATACATCCGCCACACCACGTACTTTCTTCTTGACAGCAACTGGTGATGCTTCGTATTCTATAGCGCCTGTTATCAAATCAACTCTTGTACCTGAGAATGGCGCATAGGCATGATGCCCGTGCTCCGCCTGCAAACACTCTGCAAACAGATTGCATGTAGCATCTTCACCATGTACGATAAATACCATTTCCGGCTTTTCTTCAAACGCATTTACCCATTCAATCAAACCGCCTTTGTCCGCATGACCGCTAAGACCTGGAAGCTGACGGATACCTGCGCGAACTTCTACTACTTCGCCAAAAAGCTTTACCTCATCTGCGCCCTCTATCAACGCACGGCCAAGTGTTCCTACTGCCTGATATCCTACAAAAAGTACTGTACATTCAGGACGCCACAAATTATGCTTCAGGTGATGTCTGATACGGCCTGCTTCACACATACCACTTGCAGATATAATCACTTTTGGCGTATCGTCGAAATTGATTAGTTTTGACTCCTCACTTGTAATCGCAAGCTTCAATCCGGGAAAACTCAGCGGATTTATCCCTTTGTTTACCAGTTCCATTGCCTCTTCGTCAAAGCAGGTATAAATATTTTTGTGAAAGACTCCTGTTGCCTCCACTGCAAGCGGACTATCTACATACACCTCAAACTGGGGATGATCCGGAATTAGATTATCTGCTTTTATCTTTCTCAAAAAGTATAAAATTTCTTGTGTTCTGCCTACTGCAAAGGAAGGAATCACCACATTTCCGCCTTTCGCAAAGGTTTTGTTAATGACCTCTGCAAGATCTAGGACATATCCTGGTCTTTCTTTCGTATGGTAGCGCGTTCCATAGGTTGCTTCCATAACCACATAATCTGCTTGTTTTGTATAGACTGGATCCTTGATAAGCGGCTGATTTTTATTTCCAATATCCCCAGAAAATACTATTTTTTTGGAAACGCCATCCTCTGTAAGCCACACTTCAATACTTGCGGAACCAAGCAGATGTCCGACGTCTGTAAACCGAATCGTAATGCCTTCACTAATTTCGACATCTTCGTTGTACAAGCATGGTACAATACAACGAATAACTCCGTCCGCATCCTCCATGGTATATGCCGGCTCAACGGCTGTAAGCCCGGAATGTCGTTTCGCCTTTCTGTTTTTCCACTCTGCTTCCTGCATCTGGATATGCGCACAGTCACGAAGCATAATAGAACATAAATCTGCAGACGCCTCTGTTGTAAACACCCTTCCTCTGAATCCTCGTGCATACAGTAATGGCAAATTCCCAGAATGATCTACGTGTGCATGTGTCAGAAATACATAGTCAATCTGTGCTTCATCAACAGGAAGCTCACAACACTCAAATGGATTTGCACCTTGCTGCATACCACAGTCAATCAGCATGTTTTTGCCGCACGCCTGTAGGAAATGACAACTCCCTGTTACCTGATGATCCGCACCAACAAAGGTAAGTTTCATAGAATCCCTCCTATCTCATATTCCACACCTGTCCAAACGATGTGTTTTTAATGTGGCTAATATTTAAGCCAAAATAAGTTATTTCTATTTTACCACACCTGTTATGTTTTGACTACAACATTAAAATCCATTTTTTAGTAAATTCTATTTTTTAATCATGTGGTCTCTGATAGAAACGGCCTGATACTTGTTGTGTATTAATCACGTTGACAAATGCATCTGGGTCAGCTTTCTTGATATCCTGCACAATCTGTTTACATTCTGCCCTTGATACAACAGAATACACAATTTTTCGCTCCTGATGCTCATAAGAACCTTCTGCTTCAATCACTGTTGCACCATGGTTGCTAACATTATAAATCACTTCGTAAACACTTTTTGCATGATTGGTTACTACAAGAAGCGTATGCTGGCGGTACTGTTTATAAAGAATACGCATTACTTGCGTAGAAGTATACTGAAAGATAATGGAATACAACGCTTTCTCCCATCCAAAAAGCAATCCCGCCACTACCAACAAAATTGCATTAAATCCGAGAATAATATTAAAGGAGTCCACTCCTTTTCTCTCCGACAAAAATATCCCAATAAAATCTGTTCCGCCTGTTGTTGCATTTACCAGCAGACAGGAACTAATCGCAAATCCATTGATAATACCACCAAATACACTGATTAATAATGTGTCATATGTAATCGCATGAGAGGGAATCACATCTGTAAGAATGTTCGTCAGCATAATTGATATACACGAAAACAGTGTAAATTTCTTGCCGATAAACCGAAAGCCAATATAAACAGGAACAAGATTTAATATTACATTGATAATTGTATAAGGTATCTCAATATTTAAAAAAAGTTCGACTACTCGCTGAATCAGCAGTGTCAATCCGCTTGCACCGCCTGGATACAATCCGCCAGTCCGAACAAATGTTTTAATATTCAGTGCCATCACTACCGATGCGGCACAAATCACAATAATTCTCTTTGAATCCTCTTTGACATTGAATTTCATGAAACTATATCCTCCATCTTTTTATCCTGCACTTTAGTTTTTCTGGGCATCCAAAAGCGCCTGCAATGCTTCATCGCTTTCACTGACCCAAACATCCTCTTCCTCTGCATTTAATCCCAGATATTGTGCAAGAGTACATTCTTCATCGCTCATTCCCCACTCATAACTGAACGTATCAATTGCCTCAAATTCAATTTCACCTGCAATATATAACTCCTTGAATTTCTTCGCATTATCCATATTACCTCGCCTCCTCTTGTCCTCTTTTCTATTTTATATACTTTCGGAATCTCTTAGTACCTGATGCTGCGAAAAGATTTGTACAAGAACAGAATTAAGAAAACCTTCGAATGTATATTTTATTTTGCAACAGATTATTCGTTATCAAAATACCCAACAGAGCACCAAAAAACAACTGTTGCTACAGACTCATTATATAGCTATGATCTTTGAAATGCAATATGAATTCAAATTTCTATCATTACGAGTGTTTTTTATTCCATTTAGAAATTAATAAATAAAGCACAAACCACGTGATACAATGCGCCATAAGAATATACATATCTTTTGCAATCATTGGTTTATCACTGTTAGCCAGTTTCATAATCCCTTCAAAGACCGCGCTGGAAGGTACAAAATAACAAATCACTGAAATCAAACCATTTGTCTCCACCAAATAAGATACTAGTGGAACTGCCATAAATATAATCATAACAATTTTAATATAGACAACCCCTACCATAAGGCTTTCGGAAAATTTACCGATAAACAGCCCCATCAGCGCAGCTATAAAAGCAGAAAGAATAATAAGCGCCAACATAAGAAGCGTGTTGTTAATCGACAACCGGAAATAACAAAAGGCTGTCAGAACAGCAGACAGGCATCCGCCTATAAAGCCAACAAAAATTTTTTGTAACACATAACCGCTCTTTGTCATAGGCCAGGATAAACTTATAAAGTTACAAAAATATTACGGAACAGGATTCCAAATTCC
>CAJUKA010000082.1 GCA_910586585.1 uncultured Lachnospiraceae bacterium | reverse complement strand
GCTCTTGCTTATTTCATTTATTGATGTAAAATCCATCTTTGTTCCTCCGCTAATATTGCTTATATTTATTGGCGGTTCTTCTGTCGTTCAGAACCGCCTTTGCCCCCTTATGATAAAGTCCGGGCATATTTTATATCTTCTGACTTCCTATTACGTTTTTACTGAATGTACTTATGTGTCCTCATATGCTGTCGCTGCTAATGCATTTGCGCCAGTTGACCGAAATGCTGACATATCCAAAGTGTCCTGCTCGTTTTTGACACTCCATAAGAAAACTATGTAACCTTTGCTGACTTTCTAGCTGACTTTTGCACTTCATCTACAAAATTACCTGTTTCTGTTGTTTTCCTATTGTTGTTTGTGTAGGCATATGTATTTATTCCCATGCCATATATACTGCTAGTATTCATATCTTTTTCCTTTCCTGTAACAACACAGTTACGCTAAATTCGTTTTTCTTTACCCTAATATCCACATCTCCCATGTATTTATCTGCTTCACGCTTTACATTGGATAGTCCAATGCCGTGTAGGGCTATATCCTTTCCCTTTGTGGAAAGTGGAAGATTGGTTTTTGTGTCAAATGTCACCTCCCCCTCAAATGAATTTTTTATATTTATCACATAAAACTTTTTCTTCTGCCTGCCGGAAAGATAAATGTATCTTTTCCCCTCTGTCACTTTTACACAGGCTTCAAGGGCATTTTGCAAAAGATTGTTCATAATAACCCCTATGTCATACGCATTATAGCCGTCTGATTTTGGATAGGAAAATTCCGACTGAAACTGTATTCCCTGTTTCTCTGCGGCTTTCTGCTTGTCATTTACAATCACGTCCGTAACAGTATTTCCCGTTTTAATGGTAAGCTCAAATACATTCATGCTTTCGTCCATTTGGTCTATATACTGCTCTATATCCCCATAGCTGCCATTTCTGACAAGCCCTTTGATATTCGTCATATGGTTCTTCATTTCATGCTTCATCTGGCGTATGCCATGATAAAACTGTTCCACTTCCTCCATTCGTTCCTGTATTGCGTGAACCTGCTGCTGTTCCACGAAATATTTTTCCTTTTCCTCCTGCAAGCCTATCATTTTCTGATAGGACACTATCGTAATCAAAATCCCTGCATAGAACAGGGTGGCAACCACAGGCACAATCCCAAGAAATACCGGGAACTGTTCATAAAGTTGTATAATCATGTTTTCATTCACAATTAGCAGAATATTAAAAATAATATTGACAAATAAAATCCCGGTTATCGGTATTAAAAGCAGGTAGCACAATTCCTTTATATGCAGCTTCATTGTCTTTTTCTTTAACAGACCTACAACGGCATACAGCATAATGGAAAACAGGATAAGTTGCAGCACCACAACAAAAACATAATTCCATGCAGCATTACGAAAAACATTTTCTACAGATACCGCCTTATGCTCAAGATATTTGTCTAAGAAGTAGCTTATGCTTCTCATAATCAACGCATTTAAATTTTTGATACAAAAGAAGAGCACTCCCAAAAAGAATGTAAATTCCCTGTTCATATCTAAGAACTTTGAAGCCGCCGCTAAAAGGATAATTACAATTATCATGCACAGCCAACCATATACCGAAGATGCCATATTCACAAAATACATCACTGTATAAATCAGAAATACCATAAGCACTTTTTTAATTCTGCTTTTCCTCTGTTCTTTTTTCCCTGCCATGAACGGATAGAAAAAGGCTGCCATGCAGACCGCATACAAAAATATTTCAACCCTAACCGCTATATCCACCACCAGAATAAAACCCGCTTCACTCAATGTCTGTCCCTCCTACTGCATAAAATGCAGATATGCCTTTACAAAGTCCTCATACTTATATTTGGAAAGGGGCAGCTTATCCCCGTTTGTAAGCATGATTTCTGTCCTGCTGTATTCGTCCACACAGGAGAGATTGACAAGATAGCCTTTGTGTATGCGGAAGAATTGCCCCTGCAATTCTTCTTCAAGCTCCCCGATTTTTGCATAATATTCAAGCCTGCGTAAGCCGGTTTGTTCCCCGTCTTTGGTATAAAGCACTACTTTGTGTTTCCGGCTTTCCATGTAATAAATATGGTCTAACGGTATGGCTTTGTTTGCCCCGGCGTACTGGATAAGCAGGGTTTTCTTTTTCTGCTCCGTTTCGGATAAAATCTTATCCTGCGCCCGGCTGAAAACCTCCGCAAATTTCTGTTCATTCACAGGCTTTACCAGATATCCCAACGCTTCCACTTCAAAAGCGTCATAGACATACTTTTCATAGCCCGTAACAAAAATGATTACGGGCTGTTTTATCTGCTCCATGCCCCTAATCTGTCTTGCCATTCCCATACCGTCCATGCCGGACGCAGAACCCTCTAACTCTATATCCAGGAACAGTAAATCATGCCCCATGCCGCTTGACAGGTATTCATCAGCAGAAGCATACTCCATAATTTTACATTCCGCCTTCTGCCCTCTGATAAGCGAAGCAAGATAGCTTCTTATGTTCTTTTCATCATCACATATTGCAACCTTTATCATATGCCCTCCTTTGGCTTTCACATAAAATATCGGAAAAAATGAAATTATGTCTAATACCGATTGCACGAAAACACGTTTTGACAGCACAACTGGACAGAAAAAACTTTTAGCGTTCCTTTTTATGTTCCTTTTCGGGCTGTCTTAAACATGAAAAAAATACAGACAACCCTTGGAACCTATGGTCATCTGTATCCTAACACCAATCTTGAAATTGCCAAATTATTTGAAACATCTGCGCATAATTGCTCACCTGTCTGGCAAACAGCGCATCATCCAGAGAAACCACCTGTAGTTTCGGGCATTGCAAAGGTAGGCACCGTCCTGATATGTCAGCATATAAGTATTTGGGGCAAATTTCAGCATCATGTTTTCTCTCCTTCCATGCTCTCTCTTGGTATCTTCTGGAAAATGCGTCAGGAATCAATTGATCTGATTCTCTATTCAATTCTGGTGTTTCCACCGCCTGCCAAAATCCTACTGTTAAAGCATCTAAAAAAATTATAGCACTTAAAGAACAAATACTCTATAAAATCCCATTATTGAACTATATTTTCTACTCAATTTTCTACTTTTCCCACTGCTGCAGTACAGAAGCAAATGCTGGTATCAACTGTTTCTTTCTTGAAACTAGATTTCTCAATTCAATCGTTTTTTGACTCTTGTGAATTTTGAATGCTTCTCTTGCCAGTTCCTTTGAACGCTCTCCAAAACACAAAAGTTCTGTCTTTTCATACACAATATTGGTAAGCATAAAAAAGCACATTTCCACAGGAAGTTCTGACATATGTTCCTCTATATAAGGTTTAAGCTTCTCTCTGATCGCATCAAGTTCCATGCTGTTCATAGAATTAATTTGACCAACACTAAAGTCAAAACCATTCACTGAGAAATTTTTATAATCCTGATTAAAAATTTCCTCTGCTGTTTTATCACCTAGGCTGCTTCCTGCTCCAAACATATTCATTGCAAACGATTCAATTTCTACACCACAAATTTCAGAAAGTTTCATTGCTGCGTCCTTATCAATCTCTGTGACTGTTGGTGAATGGAACATCAATGTATCGGAAATAATAGCAGACATCATAAGACCAGCAATATTTTTGGGAATCGCTATTCCTTTTTCCTGATACATCTGGTAAATAATGGTCGCCGTGCAGCCAAGCGGCTGATTTCTGAAATAAACAGGTGTAACCGTTTCTAATGTACCAATTCTATGATGGTCAATGATTTCTAAAATTTCTGCATAATCAATGCCATCTATTGTCTGTGAACGCTCATTGTGATCAACCAAAATCAATTGTTTCTTACGCAAATTGAGTAAATTCCGGCGTGAAACCATACCAACATATCGGTCCTCTTCATCAAGAACCGGAAAATCATGATACCTTTTCTTTTTCATAATTGCCTTGATATCTTCTGTTTTATCGGTCACCCTAAAGGCAGTAAGTTTATTGCGCTTCATAAAGTATCCAATAGGCATACTCTGATTAATCAGTCTCGCCACAGTAGCAGTATCATACAATGTACTTATCAGAATGCAATTGTGCTCTTTTGCAAAAATCTGTATTGTTTTTGAAATTTTCGCACCCATTGTAATAATGACACAAGAAGCCCCCATCTCAATCGCACAAAGCTGTGTCTCATAGCGGTTTCCAAGGATTACCATATCCCCTGCATGTATGTAATTTTCAAGAACATCTGGATTTGCTGTTGCGATAACTACCTCTCCATTGTCAAAATAGCCGTCCTCATCTCCAACTATCATCTGTGCATCAAGTGTTTCCAGAATATTTTTGTAAGATGTTCTTGCGCGTGATAAAATACAATTGTCATACACGTCCATATATGCATTTGCAATATCGCCAATTGTAATAATACCTGTAAGCTTTCCATCGTCTATGACAGGAACTGTAACATCACCTCTGTCGCGCATAAGATGCCATGCTTTCTTGAGCGATACATCCTCTGTTACACCTTCCACTTCATTCATATCAATGTCCCTCACATCTGTCATCACATTATGAAGATAGACAGGATGTTCTGCATGGAAAGCACGCAACACATATTGCGTTTCCTGATTAACCTGCCCTGTTCTTGCAGGGATATACTTTACAGTATCATCACACTTATTTTTCAAATATGCATATGCAATCGCAGAACATATAGAATCCGTATCTGGATTTTTATGCCCAACAATATATACTGGTTTTTTGGCCAATTCCATATTATCCATATTTTCTTTATCCTTCCTGTATAAAATTTTTTGTGCTGTCACGCCAATTTGATATAATAATCCTAACGATAATAAGTTTTAAAGTCAAGAATTTGTATTATTTTTTATTGATTAATCCTTTTATTTATGCTACATTAATAGTATTCAGAGAAGCAACTGATTATGTCGTTAAATCATTGAAAAGTAGCATACATTAAAATACGAACAAATCGGAAAGGCACATAGAATTTAATAACCAATACAAAATTCTTCTGAACACAGAAATATCCGAAACAATATTTTAACATTTCAACAAACAAAATTTTTTCTTTTCTAAAAACAACGACAATATTAATATGTCATCTTTAGTAACTGCCCAGCAGGTCGCGCGTCTTTTGTACTGACTGTTAGACTGCATATTAGCTGTTCAAATCTCACGATAAATCGAGCAGAGTCTGATTCGATGATTTTATATGAACTTTTGCTCATAACTATGAAGGTCCATTTTTATTATCACTGCCGCTGTTAAACAACACAATACACAAGATGGAGCTATTATATGAATAAAGATATACAAAAGAATAAAAAAATTGATACCATTCGAATGAAAGACATTATATCTCAGCTTACAGATGTCATTTATCTGTTGTGCAATGCCAAAGGAAATAATATTGCTACTGTTTTGGAACAGTTTACAAATATCACCGCAGAAGAACAAGAAATATTGAACCTGATTTTTCCTCATGATACAAATAACTAAGCAATATTATTGATCAAAGCGGCTAAATTTGTTCCTTTGTTTGCTATTCGATTTTTCTTCCACAACTTATGCAATTGAGCAGGGAAACGACCTGCTGCCGCGCTGGGTGTGTGTAATCAAGTAGGGAAGAGTCATCTTCCTCTACTTGCTGCACGCCCCGTGTGCCGCATTAGCGGCATAATTTCTCTGCACGGGTCTGCGCATAAAAAGCCTCAGATTTCATATGATATCTGAGGCTTAATTTGTATGGGTTTCTGTATTTAATATAAACTTATACCAGAAGCATATTCATCTATTACATAATAAGCCATATTCTCATCAAGTTTTATGTACACTTCAATATTCTTGATAGAATCTTCTTCATGGCCTTCAGCGACATATGCTGCTTTTACTCTGTCAATTAAATTCGACATTGCTAAATCTTCTCTGCCGTTAATTTGTAATACGATTTTTTCTGAAACCGATACTTTCTCTGCTGCCTTTGTCTCTTTTTTAGCTGTAGTCTTCGTTGTTTTTCCTGTTGTTTTTGTCTCTTTCTTAACTTCAGCTGCTTTTGTTTTCTCTTCTGCAGCAGCCTCTGGCTGTTGTACTGTTTCCTCTGTTGTAGTTACTTCTGTCATTTTCTCTTCAGCTGCTTTTGCTGTAGCGGTTGATTTCTTTTCAGCCGGCTTTTTTGCTGTTGTTTTCTTTTCTGCTGTTATTTTTGTTTTCACTTCTAATCTCTCCTGCTCTAAATCCTCTAATTTTAATTGTCGCAAAATCGTGCTATTAGAATCTGCTTCCTGTTCTGTCACAGACTGATTGTCTGTTTGAAACACATTTTTACGTTTTGAATTACCTGCGACTTTCATAATGCACTCCTCCTCTTACGCCTGTACTAAGCAGATGCAGCTTTCTATTCTATAGTAATATACAGGATTCGAAATAATGCAAAATTCTATACGTCTATAGAATACCACATTAATTTGCCTATTTCAATTTAATTACTTAAATTTCATGAAATAATTATATTATTCCTGTATTTTTGTACTTGTTTATTGATAAAAAGTGACAAACCAATTGTCACAGAACTAGAAACTATGTAAAAAACATCTATTTCATGTATAGTTTTTCCACATTCACACATACTATCTGCAAGGAGACTAACGGTTGAATATTTTTATTTTCAGCCTGCAAGTTTTGTGCTACGCGAAAACTTGAGCCATTAGCTACTCCTAAACAACAGTCGTAGCATGGAGGCTAAATATGGGAAACAAATATCTTGATGGTATCGCATTGACTATTGCAATTATTGGAGCCGTGAATTGGGGCTTAATCGGATTTTTGGATTTTAATCTTGTCGCTTCCATTTTTGGCAGCATGACATGGATTTCCAGAATCGTATATGCATTGGTCGGCATCTGTGGACTTTATCTGGTATGCTTCTATATGAAACTAGGAAACGTTACAACGGATACATCTGAAGCATCATAATGATTAAGTTCTAGCAATTTTCGGGATTTTGCTTTCTGCAAAATCCCGAAAATATGATTATTTATTATAAAAAATCTGTGTGATAGGTGAATCCTTATCCAATATAATCGTTTTATTTCCGCCTGTTATAGCATTTTTGAGCGCATCTAAACTTCTTGTAAAACTATAAAAATCTGCTTTCATATCTCCATCATAAGCAGCAGCAATTTCTTTCATATATTCTGCCTCGCCTTCAGCTTTTAATATTTCAGCCGCCTTCTCAGCCTCAGAAATCATCAATGCGGTTTCTTTATCCGTTGTATTCCGAATTTTTTGTGCGTCAGCTTTTCCTTCTGCGGTATATGTAGCAGCAATATTCTCTCGCTCTGATATCATTCTTTCAAATACTGCATTTTTATTATCTTCTGGCAGGTCAAGAAGTTTGATTTCAACGGTTGTAATTTCAATTCCATATTGGTTTATACCTGATACATTTTCCATTATCAAATTTGTCAGCTTACGGCCTCTTGCAGCAATGATATCTGCCTGTGTCATACTACTGATCACATTTTTTATGGAATTGTACACTGCTACATTGATTCTGCTTTCCGCATTTTGTTCAGAAGTGTTCAATGTCTGTGCAAAAACTTTTGGGTCTGTCACATGCCACAGCACAAAACTATCAACAATCATTGACTTCTTATCTTGCGTAATAACATCAGATTTTGCAATATCATACAACAAAAGCTCTTTTGTAACAGTATCTTTTTCCTGTATAAACGGAATCTTAAAATACAAACCTGAATTTGATATAACGCGTTCGATTTTTCCAAACTCACGAATCAGGCCATATTGATTCTCTTTTATAATAAACGCAGAATTTGCCAGCAAAACAATTGCTGCTGCAACAATAAAAATTCCAAATAACCTGGCAAAATTTTTCTTCATTTTTCCTCATTTCTGCGCGGCTTGTGCAATCAAAATAGAAGATTTTTCATTCTATACTGCATATATGGAGCTGTGCATTATATTGGGTTTGTGATGCCGCGCAGACACAAACCTGGAGTAAAAGACAATCTATTCCGCCTTTTTTACTCTTAATCCTGGGTATTATTTGTATCTTCTACAGGTGTTTCGTCTCTGTTATTTGTAATATCTTCAAGCTGAAGTTCATCTAAATACAATGTCTTGTTTAAATCGCCACTTCCATCATCTATAATCAGTTTAACGCCTGGAAGCACCTGTTCCATTGCTTCAAAAAACATTCTCTGTTTTGTAATAACAGGGTTTTTCTCATACTCTGTATACATTTCATTAAATCTTGCCGCCTGTGCGATGCCTTCATTTACTCGTTCCTGCTTTGAAGCTTCTGCGTCCTGCATAATCTGGTCCGCCTTAGCACTTGCTTCTGGAATCTTTTCATTTCTATATTTATTGGCATTGTTAATCGCTGTTTCTTTGCCTTGCTTTGCTGTTTCTACAGCCTTGAATGCTTCAATAACCTGTTCTGTGGGCGGTTCCGCGTCCTGCATGGATATATTGACAAGCATAAGACCTACATCTTGCTCTTCTAGTTTTTCTATAATCATATCTTTTATTTCTGCCTGAATCTTGCTCTTTCCAGTAGTGATAACATCATCTACTGCATAGTTGCTTATAATATTTCGAATACAGGACTGTGAAATATTTTTTAGAATTTCCTTCGGTTGTTGTGAATGATACAAATATTTCACAGGATCAGAAACTTTGTATTCCACATAAAAATCTACATTGACAAAATTAAAATCTGAGGTAATCATAAGTGATTCATCATCAATCTGCTCTTGTGTCGCGCTTTCATCACCACTCATCCTATATCCAATAGGAAACCCCAATATTGTAGTATTTACTTTGGTAACTTTTTGCACAAATGGAATCTTAAAATGGAGTCCTGATGTGACGACGCTTCCAGCATTTCCAAAAGTGGTCACCACCCCTTGCTCCTGCTCTCCAATGGAATAAACAGATCCTAATAGTAATATCCCAACTACAAATATTCCAACCACAATTGCTGATACTTTTCCATACGATTTGTTTCCTGTATTTTTTTGATTTTGATTTTCCGCAGAATTTCCCTGCTTAAATTCTCTGAAATTCTCTGGCATTTTATTTTCTCCTATTTTAAATCGCTGTGCGATAGCTCTAAAGAGTAAAGCCGCTTCTACGCACCTTCACTGAGAAGAACTTTTATTCGTAAATACTCTCATAAAAGTTCTTCTCGTGCGTCTTTGCGACTTTTCTAAATCGCTGTGCGATAGCACTTTCCTTTGCCGATTCTTTCTCGGTCAGTACACGAGTATTACTCTTTTTGCTTCAAAATTGCAAGCAGATAGTCCCACATTCTTGCTGTTGATAAGATGCTTAGTCTTTCTTCTGTTGTGTGTATATCAAAGATATCAGGTCCAAAAGAAACACAGTCAAGACCAGGAATCTTTGATATCATAATTCCACACTCAAGACCTGCGTGAAGCGCTTCTACTTTTACATCTTTTCCAAATAGTTCTTTGTAGATTCGAACCATTTCCGATCTCAGTTTTGAATCCGGGTTGAACTGCCATCCTGGATACTCTCCATGTGTTTGTATAAACCCGCCCAAAAGTTTTGTAAGCGTTTCCACCTCAAGATTCACCTTGTGCTTTGCTGTTTCTATTGCACTTCTAATAGCACTGCTGGCAACGACTTCATTGGCAGTTGTCTCTAAAATACCAACATTCAAAGAAGTCTCAACTAAGCCCTCAATATCTGCGCTCATTGCTATTACACCATTTGGCAGCAATGTTAAAAAGGACAAAACCCTCTCTGTACTGTCATTGTCAAAAACGCTATTGCCACAATCAGAAGTCAAAGATGCCTTTATTGATAAGTTCTTTTCTTTGGATTGATTTTCATTTTTTTCCTGACTTTCAATTCTAGTTATCTCTTCTACAAATTTATCTTTATCACTTGTTTCTATATTGATAATGGCACTTGCTTCTCTTGGAATTGCATTATCCTTTTCTCCGCCAGTTATCTGTACCAATCTAAATGGAATCTTTTTAAAAACTTGCTGCAATGTAATTCCCAATAATTTAATTGCATTGGCATGTCCTTTGTGAATTTCTGTTCCTGAGTGCCCTCCCAAAAGTCCGCATACACAAATCTCCATAAATATGCCTTCTGATTTGCTTTCGGTTTTTATTGGAATATGGCAGTCTGTTCGCATCCCTCCAGCACAGCTTGTCAGAAGAATTCCTTCTTCCTCAGAATCAATATTGAGCATCCTTTTTGCCTTGAGCATAGACAAATCAATTGCTGTAGCACCTTCCATGCCGACCTCTTCGTCTGTGGTTATGACTGCTTCAATTCGCGGATGTTCAATATCAGACGAATCAAGTATTGCAAGGATATATGCGACTGCTATTCCATCATCTCCACCAAGGCTGGTTCCCTCTGCATAAACATATTCACCATCTGTCTTCACTCTAAGCGGATCTGTTTTTAAATTGATATCACAATTGTTCTTTTTTACAGCAACCATATCCATATGGCCCTGTAAAATAATTGGTTCAACTTCTTCATATCCTTTTGTGGCTTCTTTCACAATAATTATATTATTGCTTGCATCTCTTATATGAAACAAACCTCTGTCCTTTGCAAAGTCAGCCAGATAACTGCTGATTTGATCCAGATTCCCTGAGCCATGCGGTATACTGCAAATCTCTTCAAAATAATAAAATACTTTTCTTGGCTCTAAATTTTCTAATTCTTTCATAAATTTCCTCATTTCTATGTGATTTTTATTTCAGATGAAAATATCTATTATATTCATAGTTTCTCCACTTCTTCTCTATAATATATCAGACAATATTAATATGGTAAACTTGTTTGTTAAATTATTTACAAAGTTTTTATAGGTTCACATGATTCTTTTTTGTTTCAATGATCTACTAGAGCGCAATTTTCTATAATATAAAAAAGAGATTATTCCATAAAATTTTTTTATGAAAACAATCTCTTTCTCTCTTTTATTTATGCAATTTTGCTCTTTGCAAGCTCAGCAAGCGTTTTGAAACCTTCTGCGTCATTTACAGCCATCTCCGCAAGCATTTTTCTGTTAATGTCTACTCCGGCAACTTTCAAACCGTGCATCATCTTACTGTATGACAAACCATTCATTCTAGCTGCTGCATTGATACGTGCAATCCAAAGCTGTCTGAACTGACGCTTTCTTTCTTTTCTGCCTGCATAAGAAGAAGCCAATGCTCTCATAACAGACTGTTTTGCTACTCTATACTGTTTTGATCTTGCACCTCTGTATCCTTTTGCAAGTTTTAATACTCTTTTATGTCTTTTTTTTGCGTTTAAACCACCTTTAATTCTTGCCATTTTTTTAATCCTCCTATCAAATAATCATTCTGACTTTTATAAATATGGTAAAATTTTCTTCATATTCTTAACATTTGTTGCGTCTGTGATAGCAGGTTTTCTGAGATTTCTTTTTCTCTTTGTTGTTTTCTTTGTCAGAATATGGCTTTTATAAGCTTTTGCTCTTTTTAACTTACCTGTTCCTGTTACTTTAAAGCGCTTTGCAGCCGCTCTGTTTGTTTTCATTTTTGGCATAACTATTTTCCTCCTAAACTTCATAATAATACTTGACAGTCATTTGGCATCTTTCCAATCCCAAATATAATACACCAAACAACCGCAACATTTCTATCTTTTAACTGATCTTCGCAGATGATCTAAACCACTTACCGCTTTTCAGCTAAAAACATTGTCATACTTCTGCCTTCTACTCTAGGCTCTTTTTCAACTACTGCTATATCACTTAAACTTTCACCAAAATCTACAAGGATATGTTTGCTGTTCTGCATATGTGCCATCTCACGTCCTCTAAACCGCAATGTAACCTTTACTTTGTCACCCTTTGAAAGGAATTTGCGGGCAGCGTTTATCTTAGTGTTCAAGTCATTAGTGTCAATATTGGGAGATAAACGAATTTCTTTTACGTCAATTACCTTCTGCTTTTTCTTCGCCTCTTTTTCTTTTCTTGTCTGTTCGTATTTGAACTTACCGTAGTCAACAATCCTGCACACAGGCGGTTTTGCTGTAGGCGCTATCTTTACAAGGTCAACACCTGCCTCCTCAGCCAGCCTCATGGCTTCTCTTGAGGACATAATTCCAAGCTGCTCACCATCTTCACCGATTACGCGTACCTCTCTGTCCCTAATTTGTTCGTTAATCATTAAATCGCTAATAACCTTACACCTCCATAAATGATCTCATAAGAAAATATAAATTTTGCCGCATATGTTTTGTATTCTTCTTTGCAGCAAAAGAAAGTGGATAACCACAAGATTATCCACCTAATTTCAACATTTTATTTCTGCATTCTAAAAATACGCAATAAAATTAAAACTATTAACACCTATCAGCGCAATTGCCATAGGGTGAGAGTGGATACTCTGCTTTGATGTATCTGTTTTAAATTTCTTCAAACAACAATACTCTATCATAGTATCTGCTCCCTGTCAATATTTTTTTCAACAATATCTTTTATCGTTCTTTGAATGTAGCACAGATCGTATCGCGGCTTGTACCAGCATTGCTTCCTTTAATATCAACATGTTCTGCTTTGCAGCGATAATCAACATTATGAATACATTTTGTTGCTTCACAATCAATACTTATCGTCTGGCTTGGATGCGAAACAGCACTTGTAAAGCTGTCGCCGCTTCTTTTATGGAAGCTCTCACAGCAAGTATTATCACAGTCACAAGCATGTTTTCCGCCTACCATGATATCACCCTTGCAACAATAACAATCCTTATTATAGGTACAATTCTTTGCTCCACAGGTTAATTCTGACATACTTACCTCCTTTAAAACTTTGCATCTACCCAGAAAACACCACAAACAACAGAATTTCGGCCTTAAATATATAACTAGCAATGATTTTAGGTGTTATCTGGGCAAATGCTGCAAAAATGCAACTTCCGGTTCATAACATGAACCTGTGGTTAGTATGTCCAGTCAACTTTTATTTATTCGTTTCGCTAGATGAAACCTCCTGGCGAATTGTCTTATTTTTGATTTCCTCTGTAATTTCTGCAATAAAACTGTCTAAAGGCTTTGCTCCTTCGTCACCTGCAAAACGACTTCTTACAGACACTGTATTATCTGCTTCCTCCTGTTGTCCTACTACAAGCATATACGGAAGTTTATCTAGTCTCGCTTCTCGAATTTTAAATCCAATTTTTTCGGAACGATTGTCAACACAAGCATCCACTCCCGCTTTTTTCAATTCTTTGCAGACATGCTGTGCATACTCCTCATATTTATCTGAAATAGGAAGAACACGTACCTGCTCCGGGCACAGCCAAGTTGGAAATTTTCCTGCATATTTTTCAATAAGCCATGCAAGTGTACGTTCATAGCATCCCATGGAAGTCCTATGAATGATATAAGGACGAATTTTTTCTCCATTCTGATCTATAAAATACATGTCAAATTGTTCTGCAAGCAATGCGTCCCATTGTATTGTTATCATGGTATCTTCTTTGCCATATACGTTTTTTGCATTGATATCTACTTTTGGTCCATAAAATGCTGCTTCTCCAACATCCTCTACAAAAGGAATTCCCAATTCTATCAATATATTTCGAATATGCTGTTCTGTCTCCTCCCATACATGTGCTTCCCCAATGTATTTTTCTTTATTTTCAGGGTCCCATTTTGAAAGGTGATAGGTCACATCTTCATTCACGCCAAGCGTTTCAAGACAATATTTTGCAAGTGCCAAACAGCCTTTGAACTCCTCTACCATCTGATCTGGTCTGACAATCAAATGGCCTTCTGAAATTGTAAACTGACGAACACGGGTAAGTCCATGCATTTCTCCCGAATCTTCATTTCTAAAAAGTGTTGATGTTTCACTATATCTACATGGGAGATCACGATAAGACTTTTGCGAATTTTTGTACACATAATATTGGAATGGACAAGTCATTGGACGCAGTGCGAACACTTCCTTATCCTTTTCTTCATCACCAAAGACAAACATTCCTTCTTTGTAATGATCCCAATGTCCTGAAATTTTATAAAGGTCAGATTTTGCCATCAGTGGTGTTTTTGTTCTCATATAGCCCCACTCGTTGTCTTCCAAATCTTCTATCCACCGCTGGAGTTTCATAATCATCTTTGTTCCCTTGGGTGTAAACAAAGGAAGTCCCTGTCCAATCACATCAACAGTCGTAAAAAGTCCCATTTCACGGCCTAACCTATTGTGATCCCGGCGCTTTGCGTCTTCCATACGCTCCAGATGTTCTGCCAATTCTTCTTTTTTGTTGTAAGCAGTTCCATAAATTCGCTGTAACCGAGCTTTATTCGAATCCCCACGCCAATATGCCATGGAAGAAGATGTAAGTTTAAATGCTTTCACTCCTTTTGTGTTCATCAAATGCGGACCTGCACACAAATCAACAAAACCACCCTGATCGTAAAAACTGATTTGTGCCCCTTCTGGTAAATCCTCTATCAGCTCTACTTTGTATGGTTCACCTTTTTCCTTCATAAGCTGAACTGCCTCTGCCCTTGGCAGCGTAAAACGCGTAATTTCATGGCCTTCTTTGATGATTTTTTTCATCTCGGCTTCTATGTTATCTAAATCTTCTCTTGAAAAGGGCTCCGCGTCAAAATCATAATAAAAACCATCTTCGATAGCTGGTCCAATTGTAACTTTTGCGTTGGGAAAAAGCCGCTTTACAGCTTCTGCAAGTACATGAGATGCAGTATGTCTGATTACAGAAAGCGCCTTATTATCTGTAACCGTAATAATATTCAATTCACAGTCACTTTCAATAACAGTTCTTAAATCCGCCAATTCCCCATTTATTTCTCCAGCACATGCCACACGTGCAAGACCTTCACTGATATCTTTTGCAATATCAATGATTGCTTTTGATTCAACATACTCCTTTATGGAGCCGTCCTTTAATGTAATTTTCATTAATTTACCTCCAATTTTTTAATGCATTCTCGGAGTCACTTTGTACCTGATGCACGTAAACCGCAAAAGCAAGGAAGATTCCGAGCATACATTTTATATTGTCTAATATCTCATGCTTTCTTTTCTTCTTCGTTAGCTGTTTCACCATAAACATTGCCATTATTATTACCACAATGAATCGTAATACCATGTGTAAGGGGCGCGTTCATCAAACCAATCACTATTCCAAGCAAAACACAGTCTACTATCATCAGCCATAAATCTCTTTTTTTAAATGTCACTTCTCCAACAAACAACTTTTTGCATCTTTCTCTTAAAATAATTCCCATTTTTCCTCTTTTCTGTGCGGCTTTTGTGTATTAATAATTTGTGAATGCCACACAGACACAAACTATCCTTCTCTTCTACTTACCTTGCCTAGTGCAATCGAGTAGAGAAGAGCCTCTTCCCCTACTCGCCGCGCGGGGCACGTGCAGCAAAGCTGCTAAATTCCTTACGTGCCCCTGTGCATAAAAAAACCATGCACTACAATCGACGTAATGCATGGGACGTATCAACGCGGTTCCACCCTGCTTGCCTGCCCATTATATGGGAGCCACTCATGATTATAACGTAATCAACGGACCGGATTAGGGCCACTCAGAGTTAGTTTTCAAATATCTCCTGTAAGAACGCTTTCAGCAAAAACTGCGTTCCTCTCTGATACATTACAATATTCTACTCTTCTCGTCATCGTTTTAATACAAATGATATATATTATATTATCCCTAAAATGATATGTTGTAAAGAGTTAAAAACAGAAATTATTTTTTTCCACAACATTTTTTGTATTTTTTTCCACTTCCACATGGGCATGGATCATTGGGATAAACTTTTGTTTCCTTAATAATTGTTGTTGAGGACTTTTGTTCTTTGTAAAGTGATTTCTTTGTTTCCTCGTCAAAAATTTCATTCCACTCTTCGAGATTATACAACCAGTCAGCTTCTGCAGCCACCATATTTTTGTATAAAAGCTTCTTGTCAAACCCAAGAGAAACTACTGTGTTCTCATCCATTTCTTCAATGGGATTTGTCGCTTTTAAGCTGTCATTAATACCATCTAAAAAGCCAGTCATTGTCATAATATCCACATTATATTTTTCTGCCAGCTCTTTTACGGTGCCCTTTACTTCCTCATCAGGATTTACCAAAAGCTGCTGATAAATCTCTTTTTCTTTCTGGAAATAATCAATCCAAAGCTTCTGAAGTTCATTTTTATCTGTCTGCTCATTATAAGCAATTCCTCTCCATTGGTCTAGTAAAGTCTTATTCTCTGCCATGATATCTGCATCCTTTCGTCTTTATCACATCAGCCACTATATTTTCTTTACCATAGTACACTGCATTTCTGTGATGTATATTTTGTAGCATACCTGCCTGTATCCATATCTTCAGACAGTAACAGTATATACTAAACTAAGTAGAAAGTCAAAGGGAATGTCTATGAGTCTGGAACGTTTTTTATATATTTAATCAGCTTCTGCATCAGAGAAATTGATTTTTTTCACACTGATTATCGTTTAGAATCAATACAAACCACATTGTGTTAATATTTCCATGACCCATTTCCAGTATTTTTTTAAGCCCTGCTTCTCCATCTCCTTGCAAATCACATGTGCCAGTTCCATCATTTCCTGAAAAGTCATAATAATAAGAATACCTTTTTGCTTATATTCTAATATTTCTTTTATTTCTTCATCAGAAGGCTTTTTAGGCATAAGATAGAGCAATTTTATCTGCTTACAATCCCACCATTCACCATCTTTCATATTGTCAAGCATCTGACCAGCAGTGAGAAGATACTTTTTTGATGAAACTGCTTTGGTTTTCTTTAAATAAGTAATCGCGTCTTCAACATGATGATTTTTTTCCATCCAATCCTTCTCTAATGGAATTTTTTCACCATCTTTCCCATAGCTTTTATACTCCGGACATCGAATAATCGCCTCAAATAATCGCTTTAAATCATCTTTTTCCGTATCTCCCCATGGTTTGTTTTTACTGCTGCGCGAATGTCCTGTTTTACTTACATGGTTTAATAACTCAATAAAAGCTGCTCCGGAAACATTCGAAAATTTTTCATTTTCACATTCTGCAAGATAATTTCGGTAATTTATCATTTGGTTACGGTTAAGGCTTTTCTGCGTTGTTTTCAATTCTACAAAATATACGGATTCATTATCACACATCAGGTAATCTGCATTGCAGTTACGGTAATTATATTCATTTTCTCTGTTTGGTTTTAATGCAGTACTTCCTTTTGCCCCTTGGAGCTTTTCTTCATCGGTTTTGGCGCAGGAATTTGGTTTTAACATAGGAAACTCTTTTGCAAGCAGCCTCATCTCTCCATTGATACCCAGATTATTTTTCTGTCCAATTACTGTCAGAATTTTGTCGATAACAGGTGTCAATATCATATCTAATATTACTTCTGTCTTAATGTTCGCAGTATAATAATCTTTTGTGATGTATTCGGCTAATATATCTTCTATTTTCATACAAATTCCTTTATGCACATCAAAAATGCTTCCCCATACTGAAGCACCCTCACCTTATCCAGATAAGGCGTAAATACAAAAAAATCTTTGCCATTGTTATCATAGCACAGTCTTCCTACAAATTACAACAAGCCGAAAACTTGTCTTCCGGAAAATTTTTCTCTCTTGATCTTTCAAGATAACCAGTTTGTTCTGGCAACATTCCACAGACATGCTGCCCGGTTATTCTTCCCTCATTTTGCTATTCATATATCCTCTGGCATACGAAAATGCATCTCTACATGATATAGGTCTGAAATTTTTATTCAAAACATTCTTTCCATGCATAACTTTAGGTAAATTATGGAGAAGTGCCAGCAGACGATATATTTCCTCTTTACCTCTAAATTGATGCAAATTTATATCTATATCAGACAATAATCTAGCAATAAAAAGCTTAACTTTTATCTCCTCTTCCTTTTCTATTATAAATGATAATTTATCATTTACAATCTCTGATTTTTTTTGTAAAACTCTTTTATAATTTGGAAAATTATATTTTTTACACATTCTTTCTAATAACGCAAACAATCTGTCAGAATAATCTATACCATTTTCCTCAGCAGTAATAAATTCTAAAATCATTTTCCAAAAAAATACTTCTTCCCTAAGGCGTTTCCTTTCACCTAATCTCCAAAGCTTTCCTCTTTGTCTCCCTTTTTCATATGAAATTCCAATATCCAATATTTGATAATAATAGCTAATATCCAATTTAATTCTCCACTATCCTAATTGTCCTTTTCCAAAATTCATACCATTTAGAGTCCACTATTCATTTGTTGCTAATGGCGGAGCACTCCTTCTAATATTCATGTTCAATCCACTTTGCAGAGAGACATAAAGCAAAATAAAATTATATTTCTATTCTGCCTTTTACATAATACTTCCTGCATTGGACCTCAAACACTCTGTCCAATTATCCGTAATTCCCGTAAGCTAATTCCAACCACATCATTGATTAATTAGTAC
>CAJUKA010000081.1 GCA_910586585.1 uncultured Lachnospiraceae bacterium | reverse complement strand
CAGGACACGTTGTTGTATCGTATATATGGTACTGCATGGTGGAAAGCTCGAAGAAACCGACGCCGATGTTGGCGGCATCATACATAAATTCTTCCAGATCGGACTCATCCGCTGTTATGTCAGCCATATTCTCCACAACAACCGTATCATACTGCCCGGTAATCAACCGGGTAATCAGCATATTCACCGCTTCACGGTCAATATCCCTGTTCGGTCCCTTGTTGACGATAGTTTCATTCATCAACGCTATCCCTGCCATGCTGCACTTCTGTCGGTTCTCCTGAATGATTCTGCGGATATTGCTCTCTGACTTGTTGGAGTTCATAAACATGATTGCCGGATGCACAAGCAAGCCGACCTCAAAACTTTTCACATTACTGCACATGATAATCACCTGTTCTTTCTTCTATTCTCATTGACTGAAACAAAAGAGAAGTTTTTGCCGGCATTATCCTCTCATACAGGAAAGCCTTGTCTGCTGTTATCTGATAACTGCAAGGCTTGCCTGTATCAGAGGATAACGTGGCGTTTCCGCCACATTACCCCTCTGTCCAATCTGAAAATATCAGATTATGCTCTCGCTGATCCCCGAAACGGGTAACATACACTGGGACGGCTTCATCCCACACTGCGCCTCCATCATGCCCAACCAGACGGAATCCACAGGGAGCCACTCCCGGAAAATGCTTTTCGCTGAAATTCCGGCGCTGTTCTATCTCATTATCTCTGACTGCCATGCCAGTAGGCACAATCCTCTGCTCTTAAAAACTTGCGTTTTTTACCTTCACAGGCAACAATGTTATCCATTGCAGGTACATCTTCGCACGAAATGGGATTCTGCCACCCCTTTATCGCTACGCAAGCGTAGACGGATAAAAAGGCGAAAATAAAATCAGGTGTATGCGTGTCCTATTGAATTGTCTTGGCTTTCTCAAGCCTGCAACTATCATAACTGAAAAGGAGTGGTTTTCAGAGTGCCAGTATCCGCTATTTATAGCTGATATACGCAACCTTGACTATCAGATAAAAAGAAAAAAGATCAGACTCCAGATTATAATCTGTTGTCTGATCTCTTTATATATAAGCATTTCTATTTTTCCTTATTTTTTTATCAAAATATTGTGTATCTTAATAATTTTTATCAATTTACAATCTATACATTATAGAAGCCCATAGTTTTTAATAAGTACAAAAAGGCGCATATCACACACTCCTATACGCCTAATTCCACTTTCAAATTTCATTATGATGCCATATATAAAATTCATCATATCAATGGCTCGGATAAATAATTTCTGTTGACGTAAATGTATCATCCGCAGAAACGTTAATATATCCGTTACTATCCACAATATACTCATTGCCATAGACTGAAACTGTATCACCTTCTTTAAAGCCAGCCTCTTTCCAGTTCATGTTGTTCAACTGTTCAATTTTTTTATCTACATTTATTACCCTTCCAGATTCTTGCAATATATAATTATGTACTCCACTTCCTGCGTCTATTGAAAAGAATCCTGTCTTAAATCCAACACTGTCACAAACTGACAGTACATCTTCTCTTGCAAATCCATACAAATTTTTCCCCTGTGCCAATGCAGACAAAATATTACTTGCTTTTCGCATTTCCCATTTATAATTTGTACCCTTTTGATTTGTATTCTCGGCTAATAATGACTCTGATGATGCCCATCCAATTTTTCCGTTATTAACTGTCCATGTATATCGGCTACCATTTGATGTTGCCCATGAGTAATAACTTTTGTTATTTAGAACCAAAGAATTATTTACAGCACAAACCTGTGATAAGGAACTTGCATTAATTTTCGGCACAGCATAATTAGGTACAATCTGTCTGCTACCATTATAATCAAAAGAAATAACACCATGCTCTTTAAAATCAGGATTATATCCACAAGAAACATTTTCGCCAAAATTTATTGCATCTAAAATAGCGCTCATATTATTATAATTATCTAAATAATAGGATAATTGATTTTTAGATATATTCACACTACCGTCTATCATTGCTGCTATGCTCTCTTTTGAAAAGCTTCTTGCAGTATCAGAAATACTTAAATTATCCAGCCTTTTGTTTCCATTTTTTGATAATATTTGAAGTGCCTTTTGTTGTTTTACTACCCTATCAACTCCTTTGGCATAAAGCAATGTCTGTTTCGTTCTATTTATGTCTGTTAAATATGCCTTCAATATTCACCTCATCCTCTCCAAAGCTATACTTTAATTCGTGATTACAATCTATCCTTAGTGTACCAATATTAAATCATCTTTTTAGTACACTAAGGATCATTTACATATAAGTTATCTTATGGTAAATCAGGTGCAACATACCTTATCGTCATAGTCGGCGTAAATGTTTTACTGGAAGAACTGGTGGATATTATTTTCGCTCCCCATACCTGATCCAGTAATGATGAGTTCGTAACTGGCAAACTATATGAATAAGTCGTTTTTGTTGCCACCCACGAATCATAAAATTCATTATAAAAATATCTCTTTGAGCTTACAGATGTTGTACATCCTCCAACGCTTACTTCATATCCTATTGCACGATCTGGAATATCTGCAATTAATGTTAAATCCACGGTATCCTGCCAAGTAGCTTTAGCCGCTAACGTAATCGAATTAAACTTATATGTATAAGTCCCTAACGAATACTGCGGATTGCCGATAGTAAAGTAGTAAGTTGAAGAAATACTCGTTGTAGTATGATACACTCTTAAATAGTATAATCCACTTTCTGGAACAGGAACTTCGTAAACATTTGTATCTCCATACTTCTGAAATTGAAAAATATCCAATGGTACGAATAAATTTGAGGAATCATACAGTTCCACGATTATTGTACCTGTTCCAACATTCAAATCAAGATATGTTTCATCATCTGAATACAAATAAACCTTATACCAATCCTCATCATCATTAGACAATGTTCCTGTCACATAACGATATACCGATGACTGATTGGAGACATACTGCGCTGCTGTCTGTGCATTTCTTGAAATAAGTTGTGCCTGTTCATAAGAGTCATTCGGTTCTGCATCAGTATATGCTGTTGAAGCATACACTGTCTGCCCACTAAAATACATCCCTGTACTTAATGCTACTGCAAAAGCCAAAGATACTCCTACACATTTCTTGATCCACTTAGTAAACTTTGTTTTCATGTTAATACCTCCTATACTTTTCAGAAAACTATCAAGTTATCTTTTACCAATATTATCGTTCAAATATTGCATATAACAAGATGCATTGCAGAAAGTGAACTGTTTTTGCAGAAAACGGCACAATAAATCTTTTCAGACTAGATTAGCCTCGCTGAAAAGCTCTCTTTATAATCAATCTGCTTTTTCCATCATAATACTTAATTCAACGCATAGTGCGATTTTAGTCTTGCTCTGTACATCTAATTTTTTCTCTATTTTAAAACAAAAGACCAAACAAAAGAATCAATCTCAAGTTCAGTCTTTAAATATACTCAGCCTTTCCGATCTAAATATGCAAGTATTCCCCACTTAGTAGTTATATCCACTCATGCCTTTTTCCATAACAACATATTATCCGCAATCTCCGTTACCACCTTACCAGAATGTTTAAGCCATGAAAGGTATGACTTTATTGTACTTCCTAACAGTGCATACTGCTCATAATTCATTACAAGATTGTATTGAGTGAAAACCTGCTGCAAAATTGTTTCAAAGTTCATTGGCTTTTCGCATAATGCAATAAGAAACTCCGCATTTTCATTAACCTTAGATATATTTATTGCACTAGCTCTTGTATATCCTCTGTCGGCTTTGCATGAGCCGGAATAAACATCTTTGCCTGCATTTTTCCTACCTGTTCCAGTGTGTGAAGATATGCCTCTACATCATATATAAATGTAAATTTATACTTATCCAATGTTTCTTTGCTGTTTAAACAATCTGCTATAAAAGCTACTCCGTCTGGTGTTCTAATCCCGATCATATCAAAAAAATGTCCCGGCAAATCAATCACAGACAAACTTTTGGGAAAATCAGCATCGGAAATTTTCGTAACCTCACTCGGTTTCGCCATAAGAAACTTGTGTTGCAATTCTTTGAGAGGAAATCCCCCAAACAAAAAAGCAGGTTCCAAAACAGGATATTGCGTAAAAGCAGCCTCGATGCCCCGGCTAAACACTTTACATGCTGTCTGCTTTTGCAAATACTGATTTCCACCAATATGATCTGCATTGGAGTGTGTGTTAATAATGGCTTTTAACGTCCAACCATTCGTTTCCAAAATCTGTCTGATTTTCTTTCCAGCGTCCTTGTCGTTGCCACTATCAATCAGATATGCCTCTGTTCCATTTTCCACATAGACACCTATTTTTGCCGGAGACTCAATATAATAGCTTTGCTCTCCTACCTTTATCAATTCATACATTTTCTTCTGCTCCTCTTGATATTTTCTGCGCTACAGCTATGAGGGTATCTCTTTCTAATTCCAAAGGCATTGATCCAACATTGTCATACACGGTACAGCAATCGCAAACCTTTACGTCCGTACCTGTAAGATTTTTCATCTTAACAGCACATAACGCCCTGCAATCATCTTTCCTGTCATAATTTTTGCTGCCAATCCATGTAGCTAACAGGCACTTATCTCTAATATCATCCGCAATTTCAGCACCGACACAGCGCCCCGGACACTCCTGAACCGTCCCCGGCAGTCTTATATACATACCATTATGCATCTGCTGGCATTTTGCCGCCCCTGCATAGCCAGAAATTCCTTCTTTTTTTAGTATATCTAAATCAGTTATTCCCATGTTGATAGCAGATACATAAATATCTGAATAGAAATCTGCCAGCCATTTAACATATCTTTCCTCCCGTGTCAAGATATTATTTTCATCATACCGGGAAATCAGTTCTTTGTTCGTTTCAAATTGTCCCAAAAGCCATTCTAATTCATCTGTTCCTTTTCCACTAACCATAGTAGGAATAGTAATCACGGTTATATTTCTGTGCATAGCCCATTCATACATTACCACTGTTTCATCGCTAACCTCTGGCGTCACCGGAGCAGCAACGAGGGCTAATCTTTTTCCCTTTGCAGGATCATTGAAACCGTATTTTACAAGAAGTTTCAATGCATAATCCCTTTTCTCCGTATAGCTTGTAACTCCTCCATCTTTTCCACAACCCACCATACGATCCTGAATTTCTGGTACAAAGGAATTTCCACCCAATAATATACTTACATTTTCGTATTCAGATAACTTACGAACTAATTCTTCTGCCGTTTCAATGCCCTCATATCCGCAATCTTTGGCAATTTTATCATCTCCTAATGCGGTGCCTTTTGTGAAAATACCTATCTTGATCTCCATTTGCCGCAAATCATCTAAAATATTGAACAGATCAGGAATTTTAAAAATCTCACCAATCCCAAGAAACTTAACAGACTCCAATCCTATTTTCTTAGCGTCCAGCAAGACCTGTTTCATATCAGACCATTTTAACAGCTTGTGTCCATCAAGAATTTTTCTTACATAAAAATCATCCTCCTGATTAAAACAATGAGGACAACGCTGCGTACAGGTAGTCCGATACATTCCTGCAAACTCTCTTTTGAGTGCATCCATGTCAATTACATCATTCTTCCCTCTAAACTCACCTTGCTCAAAGCGTTTTTTCAATGTATTCATTGCATCAATCGCATTATCTGATGCCAACTCAATATCTAACGTCCTTAAACGCTTTATCTTGTATACATTACCGGAAATATGGCAGACTTTATCCAGTAAACCATATTCTTTCAGCTCCGCCACCTCATCATCTGTCAATTGCACATTTATGTACTTTGTTTCTTCATAATCGACAAATGACCATCCATTTACATCAACATAAAAATCTTTAGGAAATGCCTGATAAATCTCTGGTATCTCCAAATCCGTAAGTCTCTTTAAATACTCGTTTTTCTTTGAACAAGTAATCATAACAGCATTCTCTCCTTTCGTATTATCCGTACACTCTTTTCTCAAAACACATTTCCAAAAATCTTTCTTTAATATTTCCCAACAATTTTTACTATTAATTTTAGATTTTTGAAATGTTCACATTCCTCAATATAGCATCTTACAAAACAGAATCAATACCCTTTACAGAAAATGAACCACTTGAGCAGAAAACGGACACAAAACAGCTTTACCACATTCACAAGGTAAAGCTGCTCTCTTTTATTTGCTATGCTATTATTATCCTGCCTATCTCCTCGCAACCTGCATTGATAAAACTGTAATAAATTCCTCCGGGCTTGGCAACCGCCCTATTCCGAATAGACTATCCCACTTATATCTTGTTTCCTTGTTCAAGAACCCAACCAAAATAGCTTTCTCCATTTCCTCTCTTATTTCACTTTCACTTTTTCCCTCTCTTTGGGCAATCTTCTTAATTGCATCTTTGGCAGCTCTCTCTTTCATTCGCTTTCTCCTTTCAGGTACTATAACTTCTTATCCATAAGTTTCTATAACTGATATGTTAATTTTAACTAATGTATACTTAATTAGTCAAACATTTTGTGTCTACATATTATGACATTACTCGACAAGGAGGTGCTAAATTGAACCAAAACGGAAGAATTAAAATCAACTTAGGTCAGCTACTTAAAGAGTCTGGTCTGAGTAAAAACAAATTTTGTCAGAAAGCGGAAATACAACGCTCTCAATTAAACGGATATATGAATAATACCATTACCCGACTGGATACGGAAGTGCTGGTGCGGATTTGTCGCACACTGAATTGCTCTATTGCTGATCTATTGGAGTATATCCCACCTGATGAAAAATAAGAAACACAGTCTGAATTCAAATATTGTTTCAGACTGTGTTTTCTATTTCCAAAAATTAACAAGTTATTTTCTGGTGTATTTTATTGTTCAAGCTGACTTTTATAGTATTCTATTTTTTCATCTAGTTTTCCGCAATGTTCTTCTAATTGCTTGATTTTTTTAGCTAACGAATAACGATGGCTAATCAGCATATTCATTCTTTCACTCATAGTTGCTGAACCTTCTGAGCGTAGTTGCGAATATTTCTTTATTTCTTTTATTGGCATTCCCGTATCTTTTAATCTCTTAATAAATTGCATCCAGTTTATATCATTATCAGTATATATCCTATGATTATTTTCTTTCCGATTTGGTTTTATAAGTCCTTCTTTTTCATAATAACGTAATGTATCTAAACTTACTCCCATTAGATTTGCAAATTGTCCCGACGTATATTCCATAATCTACCTCCTCATCATATCCTTCCAATAAGTTCAAAAAAACTTTTTATTTTGCTTGACATGGAGTATACTCCATGTTGTAAAGTATTATATCATAAATATGGAGGTAAATCAAATGAGCAAATATGTAGCTATAACAGGTGCAAGTTCTGGTATCGGTTATGAAACCGCTAAGAGATTTGCACAACGAGGTAAAAATCTAATTATCATTGCAAGAAGTGCTGACAATCTAGACCGATTAAAAAATGAAATCAAAGGCATTGACAGTTCGCTGGAGGTTATTGCAAAACCAACAGATTTATCCCAAAAGGAAAATGTATATGCCCTGTATGAGTCATTAAAAGGTCTGGATATTGAAACATGGATCAACAATGCAGGTTTCGGTGACTACCGCAGCGTACACAATCAGGATTTGACCAAAATGGAAAATATGCTCAGTCTCAATATTGAAGCAGTAGCTATACTTTCGACCCTGTATACGCATGACTACAGGGACAAGGAGAATACGCAGATTATCAACATTTCATCTGTTGGTGGATACACGATTGTTCCTACGGCGGTCATGTATTGCTCAACAAAGTTTTTTGTCAGTGCATTTACCGAGGGATTGAGCCATGAGCTGATTGAAACGGGTGCAAAAATGCGGGCAAAAGTACTGGCTCCGGCTGCCACCAAAACAAACTTTGGAAATGTTGCAAATAACATTACTGACTATGATTACGACAAAGCTTTTGGAACATATCACACCTGCGGTCAGACTGTGGATTTCCTTATGCAGCTATATGACAGTTCCCTTCCAGTAGGTTTGGTAAACAGAGAAACCTTTACCTTTGAACTGTGTGATTACCAGTTTAATTATGCTGGAAATTCTAAGCATAATCAAAGTTTGAATTAACCCCTACATTTTAACAATATCCGATTAAACCCCTTTTTAATATGAAAAAATCCCATAAAGGGATTTTTTCATATTCTTTAACACTTCTCTGTTAAATACCACTATATGTACCACCATCAACATTTATGGAAATTCCTGTGATAAACTCTGCCTTATCTGAAATCAAAAATAATGCAAGATTTGCTATATCTTTAGCTTCCGCTATTCTATGCAACGGGGACAGATCCGCAATATTTTGATTTATCTGTTCTGGAGATAATTCTGAATCAACAGCAAGATATTTCAAAGTTTCTTTCCACAGTTCAGTATTAGTCGCTCCCGGATTGATTGCATTTACTCTTATCCCATATCTTGCTACATCATCTGCAACAGCCTTTGTGAAAGCCATTAGCGCCGCATTTGTAACACTGCCAACAACAAAGTCCTTACTTGGCTGCTTTCCAAATACCCCAATTATGTTGATAATATTTCCTTTACCAGAATTAATCAATAATGGTAGTGCTTCTCTGGTAAACCTAATATAGCCTAACTGCTTAGTAGTAATATTCTGCATCCATTCTTCATCGGTAATTTTCTGTATTCCACCAACCGGTCCACCGCCAGCACAATTAACCAATATATCCAGTTTACCATACTTTGATCGGATCTCTTGAATAGCCTCTAATATATCCTGAATTCTACAGACATCTCCTACGATATAGTCCGCTTTTCCACTCTGCCCATTTAATTCTTCAACAGCTTTTTTTAGTTTATCCTCATTTCGTGCAAGTAAAATAACCCGAATATTTTCTTTGGTCAATCCTAAAGCTATTTCCCGTCCTATTCCGCCACTTCCACCACTTATTAAAGCTACACGTTCAGACATATCATTCACCCCCAATCTTTTTTTCTTTGAATACTTCTTTTGCAACACTCAATGCATTCAATGCTTTTGGGAAACCGATATATGGAACACAATGAATAATTGTTTCTATAATTTCCTCCTGCCCAAGTCCAACATTTAGTGCTGCATTAATATGTATCTGTAATTGTTTTTCACATCCTCCAAGTGCTGATAACGCAGCAATTGTTACAGCTTGCCGCATAGCAAGATTTATACCGTTTCGATTATAAATATCCCCAAAAGCAAATTCTACAATATATTTACCCATATCAGGTGCAATATCATTTAAGGACTCTATAACCGATACACCTTCTGCCCCATCTACTTCTTGAAGCTTTTTAAGCCCCATCTCATACCTTTTATTTTCCATAGATGCATCCTCAGTCCATATCTTTCCTGCGGCTTAAATTTTCAAAGTCTGAATCCTCTGGCGATACCCCTGCTCTCCCCCATGCATTTTTTTCGTGTTCATTCAAAATAACAAGAATTTTTTCAGCAGGAATATTCAGTAAATCGTGCGTTGTCTTTGTCAAGTCATGAATTAGTCTTTTTTTCTGTTCAGCGGAACAGGTATTTGCTATGTCTACGTTTAAAATTGGCATATATAAATTCCTCCTATAATTTGGGAGTGATAACGATCTTTCATCACCCCCCTCCTGCAATTTATCGCTGTACTGATTTTTCTAACCAGTCCTTATCATCGCCAGTTACTCCAGCTTGTCCCCATCCATTATTTTCGATTTCGTTTATGTAAACAACAATTTCATCTAATGGTTCCTGCAATACTTCTTTCATCACTTTTGTACATCCGCTTATCCATTTTTTCTTGTTTTCCGGCTTAATTCCTTTCCAACCAACAATAGACACTATTGACATGATACCGACCTCACTTTCTGTCTACTAAAACATATTCAAAAGTGTTCAATCCACCTTTGATGTGATCATGACCAGCCTCTTTGATAATCTGCTTATACTCATCCGTTAAAAAGCTGTTTCTATATTCATCCGGATCGCCCTCAAATTCCGTAACGAATAATACACCCGGTTCCGTTGAAAATACACTATGGAATGATAAAAATGATTTCACCTTATCATTTTTCTCCACATACTTGTAAATCCGTCTTTTCCTCCAATCCAAATATGGATCAATACCACTAAGCGGCACCTCGATACTCCTAAGCTGCATATACTTAGTTGCAGGAATAAAAGTTTTCCGATCCTTGACCGAGTCTACCAAGCCATATAGTCCCTGATGCATATCACTAGCAACATATGCCGATAAGTCATCCAAAAGCTTCAAATAGTCATCACTTTCCAACAATTGCTGCACCTTACTGAAATCAGCAGTCTCATACATAAGTACATATGTATTTTTTACTATTCCTTTATAAAGGACATAATCACCTAATAAATTCTTAAAAGATGATCTCTCCCATACTGCCTTAATATCCTGCTCCTTTCCTGCTTCAACTTCCCACTCAGACACAACCAAATACTTTTCTGTTTTAATTTTCAAATTCATATTTGCTCTCCTTTATTTTCTATAAATTTTTTCTGCTTTTTTCCAAAAACAGTGAATCATCGCCCGGAATACCATTTTGTATCCATGATTTCGGTTTCATCTCCCGAATAAGTATTAGAACATCATCTCCCGGAATCATATATTTTTGTCTAAAGAAATCAGTTATCTCTTTAAATAATGTGTTCTTACCTTCCTCGTTATTGTTCTCCCAGATGTCCAATTCAATGATAACCAATTCCTCATTACCAACCTTACCTGAATAGTATGATTTTAATGATTCCGTTTCCATAATCCGACTTTTACTACTAAAATCAGGACTTGCTAACGATACTCCCGCCCTTCCCATACAGTCACTTTCTTTCAAATGGATAGTCACCTGAATTTTATCCCAAAAAATCCCAAGCAACTCATTTGTTTTCTTTGTTATAAAGCTGATAATTTCTTGTTTCTGACTGCTATTTAAGTCAAGCGATGTACTAACAGTAAAATATGGCATGTAAACTCCCTCCTTTCAACCTGCTGCCATTTTTTCAAGAATTACTGCAACACCATCTTCATCATTTGATAATGTTATGTAATCAGCCACCTCTTTAAGTGATTCGCACGCATTACCCATAACTATCCCAATACCAGATTCTTTTATCATCTCCATGTCATTATAACTATCTCCAAAGCTCATCACTTGACTACTATCCATTCCCAATTGATTTGCTAATTCTATTACCGCTTTACCCTTAGCTGCACCATAGGGCAAAAACTGTAGCATCCAATAATCATCAAACCACGGAATAAATACATTATTCATGCCTTCCAATTTTAGTTCTCTTATATGTACCAATGCATTACCTAAATCATCTTTTTTTCCAAGCATTAATATAGAAGTCGGCAATTGCAGTGAATTGGATAAATCATTAACATGTACCAAGCTAATTCCTAATTCGTTAGCATACTTTGTGCTTAATGGTCTTTCTTTTTCTACCATTACTTGATCACCTAAATTGTAGTGCAAAATAATCTCTTTATCTTTTGCATATGCATATACGGCATTTACAATTTCCTCAAGAACTCTATCATCCTTGTACACTAAGTTATTTTTTAAATCAACTGAAAGCGCACCATTATGTGCAACTACCAATCCATCCATATCAGCTTCCTGCAGATGCCTCGTTACCGCATTCAACATTCTGCCTGTAGCAAAAATTACTTTTATTCCCTTGCTATAAACAGCTTTAACTGCTGCAATTGTTCTTGGACTCAAGACGTGATTACTATTTAATGCTGTACCATCCATATCCATAGCAACCAACTTTATTTTTGAAAAATCCAATACATCCATCATTCTCATGCCCCTCTATTCTGCTTGCGCTTATTCAAATAAAGTTCACGATTTCTAAATGTATACGCACCAAAGTATCCCGATGCATTAACCAAATTGTCCTGAATTATTGCGAAAGCACAATACATTGCTCCTCCATCTGGTTTACATGCCGGAATAGCCTGAATATAATATGGCTTGTCCAATTCTACAAATTTCTTATAATCAACAAATGATGCTGTTAATGCCATAACTCCCTCAAAAGTTACTCCCATTACATGAAAAGATGCCAAAGTTGCTTGACGTGCAGCCTCAAATAACTTTATTCCGTCTAAATGATCTGCATTATGATCACTTTTAATTTCATCTATGCAGTTGAATCCTTTAAAATAAACGACATTTTCCATGCGCTCTGCATCTGAAATCAGGACATTTCCCTGATTCACCTTATGAACATATTTTTGTGGTATAGTTTCTGTTTTTGCAGATAATATACTCTGAATGTCCGCAGGCATTTGAATTTTTTCAATAACGCTGTATGCCTCTTCTGGTTTTCTGTAATCCCAGTCCAAAGACTTCAAATCTGCTTCTGCACTAATCCGAAAAGTCGTATTCTTCTTTGAATCTTTAGCCATGAATTTAACTTTATCCCCAAGACAGAGTCTTAATATTTCCAGATCTCTTCTGGTGTTAATAATAATATCCACAGGTTCTAACCCTTCGGGTTCTTCCCCTTTAACATAGATATTGTATTTCCATTCTTCCATTATCTTCTACCTCCTAAGTCAAATTACTCCCCTACTGATTGATTATGCTTAGAATTTCCGGCATAATTAAACTGGTAATCACACAGTTCAAAAGTAAAGGTTTCTCTGTTTACCAAACCTACTGGAAGGGAACTGTCATATAGCTGCATAAGGAAATCCACAGTCTGACCGCAGGTGTGATATGTTCCAAAAGCTTTGTCGTAATCATAGTCAGTAATGTTATTTGCAACATTTCCAAAGTTTGTTTTGGTGGCAGCCGGAGCCAGTACTTTTGCCCGCATTTTTGCACCCGTTTCAATCAGCTCATGGCTCAATCCCTCGGTAAATGCACTGACAAAAAACTTTGTTGAGCAATACATGACCGCCGTAGGAACAATCGTGTATCCACCAACAGATGAAATGTTGATAATCTGCGTATTCTCCTTGTCCCTGTAGTCATGCGTATACAGGGTCGAAAGTATAGCTACTGCTTCAATATTGAGACTGAGCATATTTTCCATTTTGGTCAAATCCTGATTGTGTACGCTGCGGTAGTCACCGAAACCTGCATTGTTGATCCATGTTTCAATATCCAGACCTTTTAATGACTCATACAGGGCATATACATTTTCCTTTTGGGATAAATCTGTTGGTTTTGCAATAACCTCCAGCGAACTGTCAATGCCTTTGATTTCATTTTTTAATCGGTCTAGATTGTCAGCACTTCTTGCAATGATAATTAGATTTTTACCTCGTTGTGCAAATCTCTTAGCGGTTTCATAACCGATACCAGAACTTGCACCTGTTATAGCTACATACTTATTCATATTGCACTCCTCGTATTATATTTATTAGTTGAAACTCAACGTATATGTTATCACGTATTTTATTTATTGCACTGATGTCGTAATTTTTCCGAGTTTACTCGTATTTTTTCCTGAAAACTTTGCTAAAAATTTGCATTTATATCTTTTTTATAATTAATAAACAAAATAAATTATTCCAAAATACTATCTCTATATTTCTTAAACTCAATTATTATGGCAACTTGTCCAATCCTTCAGCCATCTCTTGCAATATATGTAATAAATATTTCCTTTGACTTTCATTCTTTCCCTCTAAAATGCAATGTATCTGTTCTGTTTCTGGTATCAAATCCGTTTGATTATATAGAAAGAATGATAACGGCACACGAAGCGCATCAGCAAGTCTTAAAAAATTTTCTAGTGACATTGTTCTCTTTCCGCCTTCAATTCGTTTTATGGAATCCAACGACAGATTTGATCGTTCCGCAAGTTCCGCCTGTGTTAAGTTTTCTTTTTTTCGGTATAATTTCACATTATCCGCAATAATATATCTTATATCCTTCATTTATTTATTCTCCATTCTGATTTATTTTTGAAATGAAGAACTACATGGAGGACTACGGATACAAACCCAAACATGAAATTGCAAATTTCGACAGGCATAAAAAAAAGAATACATTATATCAGGACGTACCCTTCCATATGTATTCTTTTTCCTCTATGGTTTTTTATTAAATCGGGAAATCTTCTTATCCCATATGCCACTAATATAAAAATATGCAGTTTACCCCTGTCCTAAATTTGTGCATGAACAACACATGCATGAGTTTTAATGTTGAATGTCATTTGTGTGTCGTTGCATTCTTCCGTACAGTTTGTTTACTGAACATTTTTAAATTCAATACAGCGGAAGTGGATTGACTAAATCTGAAATAATAATATAGAAGATGTCTTTTTCCAAAAATACTGCCATATATATGAGTTTCCTCATATATATGGCAGTATTTCCTTCCGTTTGCCAGCTTATCTTATTTGGAAAACTTCTTAATTCCTGTCGGCTGCTTAGGCTGGTGCAGACAGTACATACATCTGCTGTCCGCTGCTGCTTTTACGGAACTACGTGCTACCTTTTCCAAAATTGTAGCTGTTACATTTTTCTTTTTATTACCTAACATATATTGCACCTCCAATTTCATAATTCAATGATAGTATAACTTATTCTGTGTACTTTTTCTTTTTCCATGTTGAAATTCCGATACAGTGTGTAATTTTTCCCTACAATCATACTCTGTTCAGCATCTTAATTTCTGCTCAATTTTACCGCTATACGAGTATTTTACTTACTCACTTGCATTGTTAGCATATTTTGTCTAATTATGTAAAAATATTATCAGAAAGGAAGTTATACATATGGCTAAAAATCGTATTCGTGAACTTCGTAAGAGTTTAAACATGTCCCAAGAAACTCTTGCTGAAAAAATCGGAACTACACAACAAGCGGTAAGTAGAATGGAAAATAACGCTTATGATATTCCTTCTGATATACTCATAGAAATATCAAAACAATTTAATGTTACTACTGACTATATACTTGGAATTTCTGATGTAAAACGTGATTATAACGGACAATACCGCATGAATCAGGAAATGGATAAATGCTATGATATTGTCCTCCGCTATCAGAAGTTATCCGAAATCAACCAAAAGACACTTCGCTGTATACTTGAGCGTTTAGAGCAGGCGCAAAAAGAAAGCGAGAAAGCATCGGCAAAGGAAGAGGATAAAAATGCTGAGAATAGCAATATGTGACGATGATTCAAAATTTACTGGAGAACTGGAAACTCTGGTGATTGAGGAAAGCCGGAAATTAGGAATCCGTGCGGAAACAGAAGTATTCTCCGATGGTAAAACCCTTTTGAAAAGCATTCAGGGTGGTGAGCATTATGAGCTTATCTTTATTGACATTGAAATGGAACAGGTGGACGGAATAACAGCAGCACGGAAGATCCGTGAGATAAACCGGACTGTATTGCTCATTTATGTATCTGGTTATGACAAATATTTACAGGAGTTATTTGAAGTTGAACCTTTCCGTTATCTCTCAAAACCTTTAGACCATGAAAAATTTGCCCGTTACTTTAGGGATTCATATAATCGCATCAATGAAACAGCGGTATTCTATCAGTTTACGTTCAATAAAGAAATCAAAAAAGTACCTGTAAAGGATATTGTATATTTTGAAAGCAACAACAGAATCGTAAATATCCACTTTAAAGATGGTACTTATGAATATTTTTATGGAAAACTCAATAATGTAGAGAAAGAACTGGCAGCAAGCAGGCAATATTTTCTACGTATACACCAGTCCTTTTTAGTAAACTATGATTACGTCAAAAAGATGAATTTCTTTAATATGACCATCAGCTTTATGAACAAAGAATTGGATTTGAAAATCAGCGAAGATCGGCAGAAGGAAGTACGTCAGCAGCTATGCATGATTGCTGGTGGAAAGGCGGTTATAGAATGAATAGATACTTGACTACTATATCTGAACTTCTTCTGCCATTGCTCCATCTTCTTATTATCCAAAAGTGCATGAAAGCATTTTGGGGATCAGGAAAGAAAACGCTAAAAGTCTACATAGAATGGAGCATATATTATGTATTTCTGCTCATAAATGATATTGGCATCGATTTCCCGCCTCATCTGTTACTTGTGGGAAATGTCCTACTAATATTTACAATTAGTTCATCTGCTCATAAGAAAAGCGTAATGCAACGATGTGTATTTTCTTTGTTGATATGCACTGCATGGATGTTGGTGGAAGTTATCGTTATGGCAATACTAAAAACTATCGGTTTCGATACTGCAATACTCAAGGATGCCGGAAGCTTCATATCTAAAATGTGTATGCTACTTTTGTCAGTTATCATAAGCCACTACATCAAGGATAACCATTATTCCGAAATACCCATGAAATACTTTTTAATCATTCTTCTTGTTCCTGTCGGCAGCATATATATAATGCACCACATATTTCTTATTGCGGCTGCACATAACGAACATGCGATTTTTTCTGCCACAGCCAGTTTTCTGCTGCTTGTGGTAAATTATGTTATCTTTGAAGTTTATGACTGGATCAGCCGAGACGCTGAACTACGAGAACAAAACCGCTTGTATGCACAGCAACTGGAACTTTGCAGCCAACAGGCAGAAGAACGGGAAAGCCTTTATCTTGAACTCCGCAAAATCCGGCACGATCTGAAAAAGCATCTCACAATACTCCTTGAAATGGTTCGTATTGGACAGATGAATGAAACAGAGCGATACATATCTCAACTGTTAGATGGTGGTATCGGAGAGCGACCAAAAGAAGTCTCCCGTAGCGGCAATATAGTAGTCGATTCCCTGATAAACAATACATATGCCTTAGCGCAGAAATATAATATCCATTTCAATATCAATGTTTTTATCCCTGCATCCCTTCCATTTGAAAGCGGACATTTAGCTATTATTTTAGGAAACTTAATGGAAAATGCCTTAGAAGCCTGCCGGGAGATAAAAGAAGGCGATAGATTTATAAACCTTGATATTTCTTATGTAAAGGAAGTCTTTCAGCTAAGCATAAGAAATAACTATCAGAAAAAACGAAAAAAAGATACTATCGGTCACTATCTTACTACAAAAAACGATACCATATATCACGGTCTAGGACTTTCATCTATAAACCATGCTGTTGCAAATTATCAAGGACAAGTGGAAATTATAGATAATGATAACGAATTTCAGGTCATAGTAGTTATGTATGGTTCGTATTCCGAAAACGGCTGATAGCATATTATTTCTTCATAATATCAAAAGGAGTTGTTATGGAACACTTAGCAAAAAAATTAACAGACTATATCTTTGAAAAAGGAATTATTACAGAGGAGTCCCATGAAATCTATCAATATGGTTTTCAATGCTTTTTGGAATTATCTGTGAGTACAATATGTAGTATTATAATAGCCCTGTTTCTTCACATGATTCCAGAATGTCTCTTCTTTTTCCTGCTTTTTATCCCTATGCGGTCATTTGGCGGCGGCTTACATATGAAAACATATTTTGCCTGTTTTATAGGTTCCTGTCTGATACTTTTCTCTACCCTATTGGCAGTAAAATATGTAACAATACCCGTTTTTGCCGCTTTTGGATTGTACATATTTACTGCCATACTCATTCTGATCATCGGACCAGTTGACCATCCAAACAGGGAAGTAGATGCCCAGGACAATCTTACTTTCATTAAAAGAACCCATTTTACGATACTTATCAGCTTTTTACTGGCTTTATTTTTCATTTTTACCAAAAATACAAGATATATGTTCCTTCAAGCAATCGTATTTACCTTTATATTTATTACTTCCCTTATCGGACGCCTGATCTACAAGCAGCCTTAACTCTACTTTCGCAAGATGTTCTGAATTTTGCTCTGCCAGTCCGAAATACTCTGTCTGTACTGCTCCTGCAGGTTGTCCGGCAAATCGCTGTCGAGTTTGCGGATATCGTCATAGTCTTTCCGTGGCAGTAATTCCTTATTTTCATAGAACCACTGCCAACGCCAATTACGCAGCAAACTTTCTGCCATGCTCTCCGGCGAGGAAAATACCTCATCCACTATCATTGATGCGTTCTGCTCTTCTTTACTTAATAAGCCAATCAGGGACACATACCCTACCTGATAGATATACGCAATATGATAATCCTTTGATTTTTCAAGAATTTCCGAAAAAATACTTATCAATTCTCTATATTTATCCATTTCAAAGTCTCCTATCTCAATTCTGTATTGTATGCAAGCTGCATTATGCGTAAATAAAAAATCAAATTCCGATAGAACTCATACAGACAATTTGACCACTGCATAAGTCCATATGTCTCAAATTCCATTTATACATATTTATGATAACAAAAAAATTTTTCAATAACATTATCCTTGCAGAAAATGATTCTCTATTGCAGAAAACGGAAAAGTCAGCTAACCCATTCCCTTACTTTTTCAACGATCTCCTGCTTCCACTCAAAATGCAGATAATGCCCGCCATCTAGCCGCAGCACTTCACTCTTATCCGTTTCTGTAATGACTTCTCTATGCAACAGTTCCCATGATTCTAACAGCTCACAGTTATCGCCCGAAACAAACTGCAATACTGGAACACTTTCAGGAAATTTCATATCCCTCACAGACTCCAGATTATCTTCCATATGCCCTAATTCATTCATAATATCTTTGCTGTACGCAAAATCCATAGACAAAATGCGGAATACTTCTAACTCCCTATCCGAATATGGATAAGACGTGTCTGCATAAACTGCCTTTTCCGGATGTCCAACAGAACATAACCGGGTAATTCCAAATATGTTTGTAACTTTCTGGAAATATGCTGAAAGCCTGTTTAATGTTACCATGCTGATCGGGAGCGGTTCTTCATCGGACTGCTTGG